>NZ_CP025612.1:0-300000 GCF_002868735.1 Niveispirillum cyanobacteriorum
ACCGGGCCAGTGTGATGATGCTGTCACGCGTGATACCGGGCAGGATGGTGCCGGTCAGGCCGGGCGTGCGCACGCTACCATCGTCGAACACGAAGAAGACATTCATGCCGCCCAGTTCCTCGACCCAGCGCTTCTCGGCGGCGTCCAGGAACACGACCTGATCGCAGCCATTGCGGATGGCTTCGGCCTGGGCAATCAGGCTGGCTGCGTAATTGCCGCCGCACTTGGCCGCACCGGTGCCACCAGCCGCCGCCGCGGTGTAATCCTGCGAGGCCCAGACGGAGACGGGCTTGGCTCCACCCTTGAAATAGGCACCCACGGGGCAAGCGATGACGCAGAAGATGTAGCTGCCCGCGGCTTCACGCCCAGGAAGCTTTCATCGGCGAACATGAAGGGCGCAGATACAGGCTGGCGCCATCGGCACCGGGGATCCAGTCGACATCGGCGCGAACCAGCGTCTCCACCGCTTCTAGGAAAATCTCCTCCGGCAGGATCGGCATGGCCATGCGCTCCGCGAACGTTGGAACCGGCGGCATTTTCCAGCGGGCGGAACAGCAGGACCTGTCCATCGGCACCGCGATAGGCCTTTCATGCCTTCGAAGATTCCTGGGCATAGTGCAGAACGGCGGCGGCGGGATCGAGCGTAAAAGGCCTCCCGCGCGCGCAGTTGCGCATCATGCCAGCCTTTTCCGACGACCAGCGTACCGTAACCATGTGATCGGAGAAGATCTTGCCGAAGCCGGGATCGGCGATCAGCTTTGCCCGGACATCGGCGGGCGTCGGCGCAGGGTGCGGGACGGAACGGATTTCGATGCTGGCACTCATTTGCCTTTATTCTCCGAAATCTGGAAAGGCGCTGGGGAAGGGCGCCAGAATGGACCGAACCTGTCCCCCGGGGTCCATCCCCCGCGCAATCTTCGGGCATGACGATGCCGCCACCCTGCCATCCGGTGGCGGTAACCGCTATTTCGGAAAGATAATTGCCACCGCGTTTAGCCGGCCGCCGCGACTCGTCGCAGGATCAGGGCGTCAATGACGGACCAACATCCCGCATTTCCACGCGCAGCCTGTGCCGCCCGCCGATCAGAATCACGCCCGTCGCCTGCCGCACCCGACCGTCCAGAACGCCTTGCACCCAGCCGCCATCCCCGGTCACCCGCACCACCTCCACCGTTGCTGGTACCCCCCCATCCACCGAAAGGCCCAGACGCATTATCTCCCCGCCATCGACAGGGAAGGTCGGATCAGATCAAGCGATAGGGACCAGTTACCGGGCGGCAGGTCCACTTCATAGACCAGGGCCGGCCCACCCTGCGCGCGCGCAGGGGCCGTCACCGGGGCCACCGCCATCGCTCCGTCTCCCGCCCCAGATCGGGGACCAGCGTCCAGGTGGCATCAGCGACGCCCTCCACCCGGCTGAACGCCTCGGCCTGCCGCACGATCTCCGTCGCCTCCAGTGGTCGCACGGGCAATGACGGCTCTGTCGCGTGGTCGGGCTGGGTTAAGGTCACTGCCGGAAGGACCGGGGCGACAGGCGGTACTTGCGCCACAGGCTGTCCGCCGGCTCTTCCGCCATGATGCCGCGCCATTTGCCGCCCGCAATCTCGTCATTATACTTGGCTGTCAGGGACTTCAGCGCCGCATCCGCCGCCCGCGCCTCTGCCCCGTTCCTGCGGGCCGCGACTGGTTCGGCGTTAAACAGGGTTTCATAGGCTTCTGTCTTGAAATATCGCTGGTTGGCCAGTGCCGCTGCCCGCACTGGATACTCCACCAACTGGAAAAACGCATCGCGCAGCCGGGCTGGCACTAGCGGCTGCACCCGATCAAGATCGGCCACCAGATGATCAAAAGCCGCCAGCCGCTCAGATGCCTGCGCCAGGGTCAGGTCCGATCGGCGGGGCCGCTCCCCCGGCAGCCACCATTGCAGATGCTCCGGCTTGCGCTCAAAATTCAGCCGGTGATGCCGGGTTAGAATGCCCGCGACATCCGGCCCCAGCGCCTCGCCGAACGTCCGGTCGACCAGTCGCGAAGGAACCCCGGTGCTCCACCCGCCGCCGGAACCCCTCCATATCCCAGGCCATGCTGGTGAATAGATCAATGTTGGTTTCCGCCGGCTTGATATCGCCGACATTGGCAACCCAAAGCGTGCGGGCACCCAGATCGTAGGCCCGGCTCATTTCCAAGGCGATCAGCGATGGCGGAACCGTCGAGAGCCACAAATGCGACAGCGGTGCGCCCAGGTATGAGAGGTGATAATAGACCCCCGATCCTCCCGTCCGCGACCGCTCAGCTGCGTTAGGGAACTGCCGGATATAGCCGAAATTGTCATCAGGCCAGACCAGGGTGACATCGTCAGGCAGGTCCAGACCCGCCCGATATAGCGCCAGTACCTCCTTGTACGGCGTGAAGACCTGCGGCAGCCGCTCTATATCGGGACTGACATTCTGGGCCAGCAGCCGGCGCTGATCGGCGATGATGCGGTTCAAGAGGGTGCGCTGTGCCTCCACCCTTCCACCCCGACAATGCCACTGTCATGGATGCCGCGCATGCCCAGCGTGTAGACATTCTCAAAGCTGCCATTTGACCGTAATCGGTCACGCCAATATTCACGGACAAGGTCGGGGTTCTTCGCATAATCATAGGCCGCCGCCGCCCCCCCCTCCACTCCCCGACATTGTTGCGCAACATCGGTTCGGCATGGGATGATCCCATGATGATAGCATAGCGGTCGGCCAGTCGCGCATTCGCAGGATCGACATTGAAGGGCTGCGTCACCTGATGCATGGCGGGCCAGAGAAGATTGGCGCGCAGGCGCAGCAGCAGGCCGAACACCTTCTCATAGGTCTTCGGCCCGATATCGCCGCGTTCCGGATCAAACGTGCCGGCGGCCCAGGGATGCAGGCCCCAATCCTCATCATTGATGAAGATACCCCGGTATTTCACCGATGGCGGCCCGAACCGCCGGAGACCGGCGGCGATGTAAAGATCGGGCCGTCGCGCTGGCACCACATCCGCCCACCAGACCCAGGGGAAACACCAATGGCGCGCGACAGCTCATAAGCGCCATAGGCTGTACCCCGCCGGTCGCTGCCGATGATCACCAGGGCGTTCTTCACCCCAGGGGCGGGATCGGTCACGGTTGTGATGATGAAGCTTTCCCACGCGCCAGTCAGATCCCCCACCTGCACCCGCCCCGCCGCGACCAGGGCGTCAATCGGGCGTGACCAGCCCAGCGTCCCGATCCAGACTTCCTGACGGCTGCCCGCACGGTCATCGGTACCCAACAGCATCGGATACCCGCCCGTCACCTTCGCCAGATCGGACGCCAGATCAGCAGCGGCAATGGCCACGACGGGATGGTCCTGCATGTCATGCCGGATGGGAACAGGCTGTCCCCTGACTGACAGGGCAAAGCCCTGCTCCATTGGTTGGCTGGACACCCATGGATCAGGATTGGCGGCGTTGGCAGCACCACAGAGCAGCAGCAGGCAGAAGGCCAATCTTTGGGCCAAAGCCATCCGTACCATCCCTAACATGTCCTTGTCCGCCATGTGATCCCCCAACGCCCCCGATGTCGTGATGCCCGCTGTTGCTCTTGACAACTCATATTATATGATATTACATCGCACAATGTGGGATGTAATATCATACTTTATCTGTCAACAGCACGCCCTTCGGCCCCTTCCAATCGGCTTGGCCAGCACCCGAATGAGAATGCTGTGATCATCAATTAATGATCACCAGTTGGAACTATTTATCCCAAAACTTCATTTTAGTATTTGGCGTTAGATTACCAGCGCTTCCTATTATCTACGATCAATTTAGGCCATGTCGAATCTCAATTGACCAATGTCTCTTGATCTATTAATCAGATAAATGCGCAACTAAGAAAAGCTGACCGGCATGCCCCACGCAAAGAGGGCCAACGCTGGCATCAAATGAACCAGGGAGAGAACACATGATCAGCAGGCCCGTGGGCGCCAACGCCCCAAAGGCAACCGGCATCTGCCGTGATACCCGCTGCCAGCCTGTTCATCGGGAACATGCGCGCCGTTCATCGACGGTCGCCACCTATCGCCAAGGGCCATCCGCGCGCTGACGCAGGGCCAGTGGGATGATGCTCCGTGCCTGCCAACGGGTCGGGCAGAAGACAGCAAGAACATGCTGAACAAGGCTCCGGCAAGGGGTCGCCTGAAGGAACCTTCATAGGGAAATGGAAAATGCTCAAGAATAGCGCTCATAAGTCCTGGCGGCTGGAAGCCTCGCTGCTGGCCCTGGGTGTCGCCATGGCGACGGCCCTGCCGGTGGCGGCACAAACGGCCCCGGCCCCCGCATCGGACTCCCTTGAGGAGATTGTGGTCACGGGTTTTCGTGCGTCGTTGAACAGCGCGTTGAACCTCAAGCGGGCTGAGGCTGCGGCAGTTGATGCGATTGTGGCGGAGGATATCGGCAAGTTCCCCGACAGCAATCTGGCTGAGAGCATGCAGCGCGTGCCCGGCGTGGCGCTGGCCCGTGGTGATGGTGGCGAAGGCCGCAACATCTCTGTCCGTGGTCTGGGCGCCGGCTTCACCCGCGTGCGGGTCAACGGTATGGAGGGGACCTCCCAGACCGGTTCGTCCGACATCTATGGTGCTGGCAATGCCGGACGCTCCTTCGATTTCAACGTTTTCTCCACCGAGATCTTCTCGGCGCTGGCCGTGCGCAAGACGCCGTCGGCGGATGTGGAGGAAGGCTCGCTGGGTGCCACCGTCGATCTGAACGCGCCCAAGCCGTTTGATTTCCGCCAGGACAGCGTCATCACCGCCACCGCCAAGGGCGTCTATAATGGCGTGTCCAAGAAGGTGGACCCGCGCGGATCGGTGCTGGTGTCGCAGAAGTTCGGCGATGAGGGACAGTTCGGTGTCCTGGGCTCGCTCTCCTATCAGCAGCGCAATATCCGCGAGGTCGGCTATTCCGCCGTCGATCTGCTGTCGGCCAATGCCAATGGCCTGTTCTGCGCGCCCATCGGTGTCACGCCCGTCTATCCCGCCGTCTCGGCGGCCAAGGGCACGACGGACACGATGTGCTCCACCAACAATCCGCGCACCGGCACGCTGGCCGCCTGGAATACCATCCAGGCCCTGCGCCGCGCCGATCAGCCCAACACACCCGGTTCCGGTGCCTTCCTGCCCCGACTGCCACGTTATCTGAATTCCACCCAGGATCAGGAACGGCTGGGCGCCAGCCTGACCTTCCAGTACAAGCCCGATGAAGATACCGACATCTCCATCGACACGCTCTATTCCCGTTTTGACGTGACGCGCCGCGACAATTACATCGCCGCCGTCTCCTTTGCGCGCTCCATCACCAATAATGGCCAGCCCATGGTCTCGGTGCGCGATATCCAGTTCGATCAGAACGGCTCGCTGGTCTATGGCCTGTTCGACGGTGTCGATGTCCGTTCCGAAGGCCTGGTGGATCATTTCGTCTCCAGCTTCAAGCAGGCGAACCTGGATTTCGAACATCGCTTCTCCGACGCGTTCCAGGTCTCGGGCCTGGTCGGTTTCAACCGCTCGGAACTGGATGGCAAGCGCCGCTTCCAGACCTTCATGGACGCCATCGATACCGATAATTTCTCCATCGATTTCCGCGATGGCGGCACCACGCCCAAGCTGGGCTTCGGCTTCGATGTCTCCAATCCCGCCAATTTCACCTATGCCCCGGCCCAGGCCGACGGCACGGTGACGGGTGGGTTCAGCCCGCAGGGCCGGCCCCTGCTTCAGCGCACGGACAATCTGACGACCGAGCTGAATTTCGCCTGGACCGTGGCCGATGGTTTCGTGCTGAAGACCGGCGGTCAGTTCCGCGAGAGCGACTATAATGTCACCTCGGTGCGTGAATATCCCGCCGACGTGGCCGTCCGGGCCCTGCCGGGCGGCACCAGCCTGTCTTCCATCACCCGGACCATCGGCGGGCTGGACAGCCTGTGGGGTGATAATGCCCCCAAGAGCTGGGCCGCCATCGACCCCACCAAGTTCGCCGACCTGTTCGATACGGACAGCATCCGCACTTGCGATTACACCTGTGGCGGCGTCAACAGCCGGGTGCGCGAACGGGTCAAGAGCGCCTATCTGATGGGCACCTTTGATCTCTATAACGCCGCCGACCTGCCCATCCGTGGCGATGCCGGTGTGCGCTATGTGAAGACCGACATGCTGGCGTCCGGCTATATCGCCGTCGCCCCGCCGGCGGGCACCACCTCGCCCACCAACCTGATCGGTCGCTTCTCTGAGGCCAAGAACAGCTATGATGACTGGCTGCCCTCGGCCAATGTCGTGTACGAGGCCAGCGACGATGTGCTGCTGCGCCTGTCGGGCGCCAAGGTGCTGGCCCGCCCCGAACTGGGCGTGCTCACCCCCACCAGCGGCGTGAACCCTGTCACCCGCATCGGCAATGTCAACAACCCGTTCCTGGACCCGATCCGCGCCAATACATTCGACGTGGCCGCCGAATGGTATTTCCGCCCCGGCTCCCTGCTGTCGGTCGCCTATTTCTACAAGGACATCAAGAGCTTCATCCAGTCGGTCAGCTCCCAGGTGCCCTTCACCGATCTAGGCCTGCCCGACGCGCTGCTGGCCGGGTCCAACACCGCTCCGACGGAGATTTTCACCGTCTCGCGGCCCTTCAACACGCCGGGCGGCCCGCTCAAGGGCTTTGAAATCAACGCCCAGGTGCCCTTCACCTTCCTGGACGGTGTCTGGGCCAATTTCGGCGTCCTGGCCAACTACACGCGCGTCACCTCCAAGATCAATTACATCCTGGCATCGGCCGGCGGTGTGCCCACCGTCACCACCACCGCCGACCTGATCGGCCTGTCCAAGAACACCATGTCGGGCACGCTCTATTACGAGGATGAGGATTTCTCCATCCGCACCACCGCCAACTACCGCGACCGCTTCATCCGCGGCATTCCCGCATCCCCCGGCTCCGACCTCCAGGGCAACGCACCCACCCTCTATGTCGACGCCGCCGCCTCCTACAATGTCACCCCAGAAATCAAGCTCATCCTCGAAGCCCAGAACCTCACAGACGAACAAAACCGCCTCTACATCGACAGCAAACGTCAGGACACCCTCTTCGAAACCAAAATCGGAAGAACCATCACCACAGGTGTCAATGTCAGGTTCTAAACGTGCCTGACCTTGAACATAAAACGCCACCGGCAGTGATGCCGGCGGCGTTTCTCTTTTCAGCGCGTCATCGGTCACATCGCCTTGAACCGTACGGCAACGCCACCGCCCGGTGCCATGTCTAGGTCCAGGCTGTCCTTCGACGTCACCACCCGCTTTTCCACCTTTAACGCGGTCGGATTGGTCTTGTAATCGGCCCCTGTGCCATCGGCATAGATCTGCGCCTCGTAGCGCTTGCCGGGCGTCAGGAAGTCCAGCTTCTGGGTCAGCTTGCGGGCATTCTCATCGGTGACACCGCCCAGGAACCAATCCTTGCCGCCGCGCGGCTGCCGCGCCATCACGACATAGTCACCGATCTCGGCCTGCAAGGTGCGTGACGTTTCCCAATCCGTCGCGACATCGCGGATGAACTGGAAGGCATCGGGCCGCGCCTCGTAATTCTCCGGCAGGTCGGCGGCCATCTGCACGGGGCTATAGAGCACGACATAAAGCGCCAGCTGCGTGGCCAGCATCGACTGTACCCGCGCCTCCAGCTTGTCCTTGCCATGCACGAGATCAAAGATGCCGGGCGTGTAATCCATCGGCCCGGCCAGCATGCGTGTGAAGGGCAGGATGGTCACATGCTCGGGCGGGTTGGTGGGTTTGCCCCAGGCATTGAATTCCTGACCCCGCGCGCCTTCGCGGCTGACCCAGTTGGGATAGGTGCGGCGCAATCCCGTATCCTTCACCGGTTCATGTGCATTCACGGCGATCTTGTGCCTGGCTGCCGTCTCCACGACCTTCAGATGGTGGCGCACCATATACTGGCCGGCAAACCATTGCTGGCCGCCCGCCTCGTCCAAGATGGTGCCGCTATGTTTGACATAGCCGGTCTTCACCCGGTCTACGCCCACCTTCTGATAAAGCGCCATGGCATCGTCCAACTGACGCTCATAATTGACCACCGCACCCGCCGTCTCATGATGCCCGATCAGGCCCGCCCCCTTTGCCTTGCCATAGGCGGCGAGCGCTGGCAGGTCGAAATCAGGATAGGCCTGGGTGAAGCTGAACTGGTCGCCATTTGCGATCCAGTCACCGTCCCAGCCCTTGTTCCAGCCCTCCACCAGCACGCCGGTGAACCCGTACTTGGCCGCGAAATCCATATAGCGCTTCACATTGGCGTTATTGGCGCCATGGATCGGCCCGCTGCCCCAGGTCGACTTGTTCAGATGCATCTCCCACCAGATGCCGACATATTTGCCGGGCTTGAACCAGGACACGTCGCCCAGCTTGTTGGGTTCATTCAGGTTCAAGGTGATGCGGCTGTCGGCCAGCGCCGCCGCACTGTCGCCGATCAGGACGGTGCGCCAGGGCGTGGTGAACGGCCCCGTCTTGCGGGCCAGAACCCCGTCGGGCCAGGGCATCAGCTTGGCGGTCAGGGTCCCCGCCCCGTCACCCGACAGCAGCATGGAGGGGAAGTCCACCAACGCCGCCTCATGGATCGACAGGTGCAAGCCATTGTCACCCTTCAGGGTCAGGGGCGTTTCGGCGGTGGTGATGCGGCGCGCGTCGGTCTTGGTATAAAGATACTCGTCCCGCTCCTCGCCCTGCGCCTGATACCACCAGGCGACCTGATTGCCCACGGGCCGGAACTGCGTGCGCTCACCCACCACTTCCACGGCCTGCCCCGCCGGAAGGCCGTTGTAATCATACCGGAAGCCAATGCCGTCATCGAACAGGCGGAAATTGACATCGACAGCGGCGTTCAGGGCGGTATCCCCGCCCAGCGTCACCGTCATTTCGGTATGGTTATCGCGCACCAGCCGCTGTTCGCCCCAGGGCTGTTCCCAACTCGTGTCCGATGCCGCCCGCTTCACCGCCTTGATGGCGCTGTACCGGACGGGCGCCTCCCCCTTGAAGCCCAGGCCCAGGGCGCCCGGCGCCAGAACCGGCGCGCCCTTTCGGCTGACCTCATAGAAGGCCTGCCCATCCTTCACGAAGACGCACAGTTCAATCAGCTTGCCTGGCGACTGCGCGCATTCACGGTCAGCGGCCAGCGCCGGATTGGCGGCCCCCAGGGCGACAAGCGAGGAAAGCAGGGTCAGGGAACGGAAATTCATCAGGGGGGCCTCTTTGCAGGAATGAAAACAGTCAAAACGCACGTCACTGACCATGGTGCAGATAGGCGTCATGGGTCGGCTGCCGCAAGACCTGGGCCTTCACAAAGACCAGCATGGCGCGCAGCCGCGCCTTCAATTGCTCCGCCGGGATCAATTCCAGGGCGGGTGGATAGGTGTCGGGCACCAGACCGTGCCCGGCAAGAAAGGCGCGCCAGCTGTCGGGGGCCAGATCATCCTCATCCCACGGCGCCAATTCGCCCCGCGCCCGGAAAAGCGACAGGCGGTGGAACAGATCGGCGGACAGGGGCAGGTCGCGTGCTATGTCCCAGAAGGGGCCGACATGGCGGGCCAGATGGTAATGCATCGCCTGAAAATCCCGCAGATGCGTGAAATGCGCCCGCGTCAGCCGGTTATACTCGGCCTGTGCTGCACGGAAGCCGCCATGCCGGGGAAAATGCGCCAGCAGATGCACTAGCCCCTGTTGCAAGGCCAGCAGATCCAGATCATGCAGCGGGTCTAACCGGACTGCCGCCTGCCCCAGCGCCACGCAGTTCCCGGCCCATGCCTTCGTGCGCAATCCGGGCGCACTGCCCCGGCCCACCGCATCCTCTGGCGCGAAACCACAGAGCGGCGGCAGGCGGCGCAGCACATCAGCCTCTCCCGGCCCTGACCGCCAGACCGCCGTCAGATAGGTGCCCGACTGTGCCGGGCGCAGCGCGATCCAGCCCTGGTTGAAGCCCCGCACCTCCGCATAGGGGGGCAGCGCCTTCATGCGTGGCCCCCGTGCCGTCAGCACGCGGTCGGCCGGGAAATCCCAGGGTTCCAACCCATTCTCCGGCCCGGCGATCAGCTGCGCATCGCTGCCCGTGACATCCAGATAGAAATCGCCCTCGATGCGCCGCCCATTCTCCAGCATTAGCCCGGTGATCACGCCGCCCTCGCGCAGCACCGACAGGCTGCGCGCCGGGACCACCGTAACACCGGCGCGAAGGGCCAGTTCCTTCAGGACCGCCGCATAGGGCAGCGCCGGCAGGTGATAACCGTAATCGCTACGGCCATATTCCTCGCTTTCCGCATCGGGGATGAACAGACGCCCCTGCCGGGCCGCCGCCGCTGTCAGGCTGAAATCTTCCAGCGGGACCGACAGGCCATGGCGGCGGGCACGCAGCCAATAGGCGAAGAAATCCTGCCCCCCGATGGGGGAGCCCAGCGCACCGAACGGATGCAGAAAGGGCGGAACGGAACCCAGCGCATCAGCGAAGTTCCAGCCCAGCGTATAGGCCCCCCCCACCAGCGCCAGCAGTCCCTTCTCATCCAGGCGCAGCTGTTGATGCAGGGCCTCCAGGGCCGGCAGGCTTGCATGGAGATCGCCCGGTCCCGCCTTGGCCGGCAATTCGACAATCGTGATCCGCAGGCCGGACGGCGACAGGGCACGGACCAGCGTAGCCGCCGTCAGCCACAAGGGCGCATCACGCCCGGCGATGACCAGATGGTTGATCGGCTGGTTCATGCGGCATTCCCCTGCGATCCGGCACGGTCAGGCGCCGCGCAATGGCCGGCGATGAAATCGGCATGCGTTGGCATACCTGACAGTCCGTCGCGGATGCGCCCGCGCAGATCCGACAGCCGCCTTTCCAGCTCTGGCAGTGGCAAATGGTCAGCCAGCCTTGCATAGGCTCCCGGCATCACCCCCTGCCCTTCGAACACCGACAGCCAGCTGTCGCGCGAAAAAAGGCCCAGCTTGTAATCGGGTGCCGCCGCGCTCTCGCGAAACAGGTCCAGCTTGTGCATCAGGCTGTCCGGCATCTCCATGCTGCGCACATGGTCCCACAGCGGCTCTCCATGCCGGCTGTTGGCCATGTAATGCAGGATCAGGAAGTCGCGTACCCGGTCGTAATGGATCTCGAACAGGCGGTTGAACTCGGTCGACAGACGCGGATCGATCCCGCCGCCGGGCCGGGGCATCAGCCCCACCAGATCGAACATCGCCGCCTGGATCAGGAAGATCGACGTGCTTTCCAGCGGTTCCAGGAAGCCGCTGGACAGGCCCGCCGCGACGCAATTGCCTTCCCAGGCCCGCGCCCGCCGCCCGGCGGCGAAACGCAGCAGGCGGGGTTCCGCCAGCCCCGGGCCGTCCAGCGCCGACAGCAACGTCTCCCGCGCTTCCTCCTCCCCGCACCAGCGACTGGAGAAGACATAGCCATTGCCGATCCGGTGCTGTAGCGGGATGCGCCAGGTCCAGCCCGCCTTGCGGGCTGTGGCGCGGGTATAGGGGGTCAGCGGCGTAACGGACCCCGACGGTACCGCCAGCGCCCGGTCGCAGGGCAGCCAGTGCGACCAGTCGCACCAGGGCACCTGCATCGCTCCGCCGACCAGCAGGGACCGGAAGCCGCTGCAATCGACAAAGAAATCTCCCTCTATCCCGTCACCCGACGCCAGGGTCAGACGGGTGACATGCCCGCTTTCCCCGTCCCGAGCCACATCAAGGATCCGCCCCTCCACCCGCGTCACGCCACGCGCGTTGGACCAAGTACGAAGGAACTCCGCGTATAATCCGGCATCGAAATGATAAGCGTAGGAGAAACTTGATCGTATCGATTGCGTATCGACCACGGGATGATCGAACAGACCAGCCCGGCAGAGGGCCACCGCGAAGGAATAATCCTGCAAGGACCCGGCATCAATGCCAGACAGGCGGGCGCGGGCCCAATGGTGCTGGAAATCTACCCCGGCCCACGGTTCCCCGAACACACCGAACGGGTGGATATAGCGGTCGGTGGGCTGGTTCCAGCCGACAAACTCGATCCCCAGCTTGATGGTGGCGCCGGTCGCGCGCATGAACTCGGCTTCGTCGATGCCCAGCCGGTCATTGAACAGCTTGATATGGGGCAGCGTCGCCTCCCCCACCCCGACGGTCCCGATCTCATCGCTTTCGATCAGGGTCAGGTCATAGGCATCGGCGGGCAGCAGCTTGGCCAGACCGGACGCCATCATCCAGCCGGCCGTGCCGCCGCCGACAATCACCACCCGCAGGCGCTTTGCCGCTTGTACCCGCATCCGATGACGCTCCGTGCCCGGTTGGATGATGTATCTTATCAACCAACCGCAATAAAAAAGGGGGCGCCGCGGAGGGAGTGTGCTGCGGCGCCCCGGGGGAGGATCAGAACTTCACGCGGGCACCGACCTGCACGCGGCGGTCCGCCTTGCCCCAATTGGCATCCTTGTAGACAGGCTTGGCACCCGGCGTGACGGCACTGTCGCCAAAGATCTGCTGCTGATAGACCGTCTTGGTATCCAGCAGGTTGGTGCCTTCCAGGGCGATTTCCAGATTCTCGGAAACCGAGTAGCGGATAGAACCGTCCAGGAAGCCCGCCGCCTTCTGGAACACCGGCAGACCGATGCAGCAATCCAGATTGTTGGTCAGGAAACGCGACCGCCAGTTATAGGCAAGGCGCAGACCGATTGGTCCCTGCTCATACAGGCCGACAATATTGTAAGTGTGCTTGGAAATCCCGGCCAGCTTGTGGCTGTCGATCACTGCACCGCGCCCACCCGACACGTCCAGACCGGCGCCGAAACCGCCCGTACCGCCGGCATCCAGCGCGCCCTGCGTCACCAGGTTGGAATTGCTGATGCCGGACTGTTCCACATAAGTGTAGTTCACCTGCATGCCCAGCCCGTTCCAGAAATCGGGCAGGAAGTCGAAGAAGGTCTGGTAGGAGGTTTCGAACCCGTACAGTTCGCCCCCGCCCTTCTGGTTGCGCGGGCCGCGCATGATCACGGTCTGGGTGGAGTTGCCATTGGTGAATTCACGAACGAACTCACCGTAGGAGATGGAGTTGCGCAGCTTCTTGTAGAAGCCACCAACCGAGAACAGGCCGCTCTTGCCGATATAATATTCGTAACCCAGGTCGAACTGATCGGCCTTTAGCGGTTTCAGGCCGGCATAACCGGATTCCGCCCGGAAGACGAAATTATACCCGGTCACCTGCCCCGACGCATTCTTCACCAGATAAGGGGAGCTGGCGGTAGTGTCGATCACCGGCGACTGGATGGAGACGAAGTTGCGCAGCAGGCCGAAATCCGGCCGCGCCATGGCGCGGGACGCCGCGAAGCGGATATACTGGTCATCATCCAGACCGAAGCGGACATTGAAGCTGGGCAGGACGTTGGTGTAGTCGGTCTTGAAGTCGTTGGCCGTGCCCGCCCCGTTGGCAAAGGCCAGGATGGCCGGCGTCAAGGAGCAGGCCGGGTTCACGACGGCACCGGGCGGGAGGGTCGATCCGCAGGGCGTGCCCTGCAGGGCGCGCAGGGCGGTATCGGTGGGGAAGCCCACGGAACCCTGGCTGTTGATCTTGGTTTCCACGATACGGGCACCGATATTGCCGTCGACCGTGATGCCGTTGAAGATCGTCATGTCGCCGCCGCCAAAGCGCAGCATGGCATAGCCGGCATTGGTCTTTTCCTGCACATGCATCACTTCGGACGGCAGGAAGCAGCTGCCCGACGGCAGGCCCGGACGATCGCAGATCGGCACCCAACCCGGCGAAACGGGATTGTTGGTGTTGGGACCCGACAGCGATTTCACCAACCGGTCGCGGTCCTTCAGCACATCGCGGCTGAGATAGACCAGATCGCCATTGGGATAGACCTCGCCATTGAAGAAATCGTCGCCGAGATTGACCGTATCCCAGATGCCAGCGCCATAGCCCTTGAAGGGCTGGCCATTGCCGCAGCCGGCGGGATAGGCGCCGCCCGTGCTATCGGCGTTGAAGCCGGGGCCGTTGCAGTTCCAGCTGGCCGCGACAGGCGTCCAGTTGAAGGTGGAATAGCGCACCGTCTGCTTGCGGTCGGCATGACGCACACCGACCTTCAGCGAATTCAGCCAGCCATCACCCGCATCCAGATCATAGGTGGCGTCGCCCCGGAAGGCGGTCTCTTTGGCTTCATTATCCTCCAGATGTGCCTGGATGAAGGGGATCCAGTAATTATGCGGGTTAGACAGGCCGCCCGGCGCATAATTCACATTGGAACCCGGCTTCATCACAACATTCGGCACCCCGCCCTTGCCAACCGAATATTGCATGTCGGCCATAGAGCCGGTGGCGACCAGGATATCGTCATTGGTGGTGGACGCCGTGATCCGCTGCACGTCGAAGCTGGTATGCAGACGGTCATTCACGTCCCACTTCACATTGAAGGATAGGTCTTTGGTGCCTTCACGATGGTCGAAATTCCGCGCCTCGTTCTGGAAATAGAGGCCATCCTGCAGGGTGGTGCTGCTGCAGGCACCGTTGCCGCAATAATTCACAAACGGCTTGCCGGGCACCGCCGAGCCAGTGTTGATCGCGTCCTGCAAACTGTCCCACGACCCGCGCCAGCTGCCATGACCCTGGGTCAGCAGCCCGCTTTCCAGCATGCCATCGGCACCAAAGGTCAGGGCCGGTGACCCCGTGGCCGGGCCGATGACGCTGGTATCGCGCACCCGGAAGGCGGACGAACCATAGGCGTTGCCGTCCAGGATCACGTGGCTGGCATTTTCCAGCCAGGCATTATGATACTTGGAATGGGTGTACTGGACGGTGGCCTGGAAGCTGCCATCGTCATTCTCATACTGCCCGGCCAGCGAAGTGCCGCGCCGCGTGCGGTCATAATCGACCAGCGAATAACGGATACCGTCGGGCATATAGGCCCAGCCGGTGCCGCCGAACGGATTGCGGGTACAGCCGACGGTACCATCGGCCCCGATGATGGCCTTGCCCGACGCATCGACCGCACCGGCGGAACAATAGGTGTCGATCTTGTCCATGATGACGCTTTCGGTCCGCGTCACGACATGGGACCGCGCCAGATTGGCCAGCAGGCCGAACTTGCCGGCATTGGTCTCCCAGACATTGCTGATCATGCCGGAATATTCACCCGTCCATTTCTTGGACCGGTCGCCGTAGGAGCCCTTGATATTGCCGGCAATGGCCAGCCCGTCGGCATCGAACGGCAGGCGCGTGCGCAGATTGACCGTACCGGCGATGCCGCCTTCGATCATGTCCGCCGTCTGGTTCTTGTAGCTGTCAACGCCAGCCATCAGTTCGGGCGAAACATCGTTGAAGTTCAGGCCGCGATAGCTGTCGGCGGAGAAACTGTCACGACCATTGAATTCGGTGCGGACCTGGGTCAGGCCGCGGATCAGGACGGATGTGCCTTCCCCCGACGGGTGCGTGCTGTCATCCGATGATTGCAGGCGGGATACGGTGATGCCCGGCACGCGTTGCAACGCTTCGGATACGGACTTGTCCGGGAAGGCGCCGATATCGGTGGCCGTGATGCTGTCCACAACCGTGCCGGCATTACGCTTGATGTCGAGCGCGCTTTCCAGGGCGGCGCGTACGCCGACCACGACGATTTCTTCCAGAACCGGGGCCGCTTCGGCCTTGGGTTCGGCGGCGGTCTGAGCCTGGGCGCCATGCGCGCCAACCAGGACCAGCGCCAGCAGCGACACGCCGCTGCGCAGCCACAGCACGCGGCTGTGGTTGGTCTTCACATCCTTCACTTCCTGTTTCCTCCCCTTTTCGGATTTTTCCGCCGCCCTTCGCCCCGGCGCAAACAGCGCGCCAACCCGCGATCCTTCCAGGCAACATCCATGTTGTTTGCGTAATTTTGCGCAAACTTGCGTAAGGCGCAAGCGCAAATTTTCAAGGGGCAAAGGATTGTTCATATTTAATTGATTTTATTATATTTTATGAATTCAATTCTCCCGATATCATTCAATACGCACCCACAAATCCGTTCCAAAATCTGCCCAAGCGACATTGTGTTAATGCAAATTTTGCGTAAGCGGGTGCAGCAAACCCCGTGGGACAGGTCAAGCCGATGGCAGGCCCTGACAGCAAAATCTCTCTATCCATATCCGGCGGATGGGGCATCCGCCCCGAGCCATCGATCATTCCCTTGGGACGAAAACCATGCAGAGGGCAGCGATAGCCAGGGACACAGCCGCCAGGGTCAGGGCATGGATCGCGTGGCCACCGAGCATGTTGCCCACCAGCGGCCCCAGGATCGTGGCGGCCACCAGTTGCGGCAGAACCAAAAAGATATTGTGGATGCCCATATAGACCCCGGCCTTTCGCGCCGGCACGGCCCCGGCCAGCAGGGCATAGGGAATGGACAGGATCGCCGCCCAGGCACAGCCGATGGCGACCGACGGCAGCCACAGCCAGACCGGATCATCCACCCACGCGAATCCGGCCAGGCCCAGCGCACCCAGAAGAAGGCAGACGGCATGACAGGCCCGCCGCCCCACCCGCGCCGCCACCGCCGGCAGCACCAGGGCGGCCAACGCCGCCACGCCATTATACCCGGCGAACAGCACGCCGACCCAGTCCGCCCCCTGATTATAGGCAGCGGAGGTGGCATCGCCGCTGCCGAAATGCCGGGCCGCGACGGCGGGAACTGTATAGATCCACATGGCGAACAGCCCGAACCATGTGAAGAACTGCACAATGGCCAGCCGTTTCAGCAGGCGCGGCATATGCAGGATATCTTCCACGATCTCCAGCATACCCAGCGACGCCGCGCCGCGCCCACGCAGGATGGCGGCAGCCACCTGCGCCAGACCGAAGCCAATGGCGATGATGGCAATCAGGTGGATTTCCCGTTCCTGACCCGTGCCCAGCGCGAAACTGGTTAACCCTGCCCCGCCCAGCGCCCACAGCGCCCCACTGCGCAGAAGCCCCAGACCCCCTGCTTTCGCCACCCGCTCCGGCTCCGGACTGGCCGCGAAACCCACAACCTCCGGCTCTGCCGTCGTCACCACGGTCCACAGCACCGCCAGCAGCAGACACCCAGCCCCGACATAGAAGGCGGCCCGCACCGATGGTGGCAGGGCCTGACCATCAGCCGCCAGATTGACGCCAAACCGATGGGCCATAAGCCAGGGCAGGATGGAGGCGAAGACAGCCCCTGCGCCGATGAAAAACACCTGCACCGCGAATCCCTTGGTGCGCTGATCGTCGGGCAGCCGGTCGGCCACCAGGGCGCGAAACGGCTCCATGGCGATATTGATGGCAGCGGTCAGCAGCCATAAGGTCGCCGAACAGGCCCACAGGGTCCCCGCATTGGGCATGATGCACAAGGCCAGGGCCGACAGCAGGCCACCGGCAATCAGATAAGGCCGCCGCCGGCCCAGCGGCGACCGTGTCCGGTCCGACAGGTACCCCACGATGGGCTGTACCAGCAGCCCCGCGATGGGCGCCGCGATCCACAGGATGGGCAGGTCGGCAATATCGACGCCCAGGGCCTGGAAGATGCGGCTGGTATTGACATTGTGAAGGCCCCAGACGATCTGCACGCCGAACAGGCCGGCGCACATGTTCCAGATCTGGCGGTTGGAAAGCGGGAAGCGGGCGGTAGTCGCGGGACGGGTATCGGATGGCGTCACCGCCACCGCCTTTTCACTTGCTTGCAAAATCCCCCCTCCCGTGCGCTATGCTGCGGCACCTTCTTCCCGCCAGCTTCTAACGCGATGGCCGTGTCCAGCAACTCCAAAACCACGCTTGAGGATCTGGCGAAGCTGGCAGGCGTGTCGGTGGCCACCGTTTCGCGCGCGCTGAACGACCATCCCACCATCAGCACGCGCACCAAGCAGCGTATCTGGGCGCTGGCGCGCGAGCATGATTACCCGTTCCGCCACTACATGCCGGCCAGCCCCATTGGGGCGGAGGGGTCGATTGTCATCGTCACCCCCTTCGTCCATGGCCGCGCCCTGCCTTTGTCGCACCCGTTCTTCCTGGAACTGCTGGCCAATATCGGTGAGGCGGCGCGCGCGCGGGATTGCGATTTTACCGTCAGCCATGTCGCCCCCGCCGGTTATGACGACCTTGTCGCCACCGTCACCACCAGCCGGGCCAGCGGCGTGATCTTCCTAGGTCAAGGCACCCTGCATGAGGCGTTCAACCGCCTGGCCGCCACGCCCGCCCGCTTCGCCGTCTGGGGCGCGCAGCTGCCGGGGCAGGACTACTGCACCATCGGGTCAGATAACCTGCAAGGCGGCCGCCGCGCGACCCTGCATCTGGCCCGCCTGGGCCGTCAGCGCATCCTGTTCATCGGCGGCAACGACCCGGAGGCGATGCAGCGCCGCCGCGGCTATTGGGATGCGCTGGCCGAAAGCAATCTGACCGCCGATCCCAAACTGAACATCGCGGCGGAGTTTGAGCTGGAATCGGCGGAGGCCGCCATCGGCCGCCTGCTGCGCAGCGGCGTGAAGTTCGACGGGGTGGTCGCCGCGTCGGACCTGATTGCGCTGGGCGCCATGCGGGCCCTGCGCCGCGCCGGCCTGTCGGTGCCGCGTGATGTCTCCGTGGTCGGCTATGACGACATGCTGCTGGCCCGGCTTTCCACCCCCGCACTGACCACCATCCGCCAGGACACGGCGGAGGCGGGGCGCAAACTGGTCTCCCAGATCCTGGACCCCCTGACCGACCACCGGCCGGAACAGCTTCCCACGGAGCTGATCGTGCGGGAAAGCTGCGGCGCTTAGCGCACCCAGGCAAACCACGTCATCCGGAGAGAACGGGGCACCTGCTCCGACCTCAACGCAGGCTCGTGCAACCAAATGAAACAGAAAACAAGGTGGTGTTTCACAACACCCGGCCCCCTGTCGGTACCCCTGGGGGGCACCGAACCAGTATGGGCGCGCCTATGGCGTTAAGGACGGTATCATAGCAGCGACAAAGAGATAAGTCAGCAGTGCCGGCATGTTCGCCGCCGCGGACGAACCCCGGCAAGCGCGCGCCCGCGACATAGAGTCCATAAGATATATTTTATTTGCATCTTTAATGCCTGCCAGCCATCCTCCTTCTGTCACCCGGAACGAGGACCGATCATGGACGATCACGCTTTGGCCCAACTGGTGCGCGCCTTCTATGCCAGGGTGCGCCAGGACCCGGAACTGGGGCCCTGGTTCAACAATGCCATCGGCGATTGGGACCATCATGAGGCGCTGCTGACGGATTTCTGGACATCGGTGATGCTGGGCAGCGGACGGTACAAGGGCAATCCGATGGCGGCCCATCTGCGCCACCGCGCCGCCATGACGCCTGATCGCTTCGACCGCTGGCTGTCGCTGTGGCAGGAAACGGCGGAAGCGACGTTGACGGCAGCGGATGCGGCGGCGGTGCGTGCCACGGCCGGGCGCATTGCGCGCAGCCTGCAACTGGGCATACAGTCTATCGCCGCCTGATCGCGTACTTGACAGGAGTGGCGGCATCGCCGGATAGCATATGAAAACAAGCCCTTGCCGGCCGATCACCGGCGTGGCGGGGTTGTCGGAGGATGCGACCGGAATGCAGTCACCCCACACAATGTCCCGCCAGGATGTGCGCACCCTGTCCCTGGCTTCCCTGGGTGGGGCCCTGGAATTCTATGATTTCATCATCTTCGTCTATTTTGCGACAGTCATCGGGCAGTTGTTCTTTCCGCCCGAACTGCCGGACTGGATGAAGCAGCTGCAGACCTTCGGCGTGTTCGCGGCGGGGTATCTGGCCCGGCCCCTGGGCGGCATCATCATGGCGCATTTCGGCGACCGGATGGGCCGCAAGCGCATGTTCACCTTTTCCATCCTGATGATGGCGGTATCGACCCTGGGCATGGGTCTGTTGCCCACCTATGCCGATATCGGGCTGGCGGCACCCGTTCTCCTGCTGCTGCTGCGCGTCTTCCAGGGGGCCGCAATCGGGGGTGAGGTGCCGGGAGCCTGGGTTTTCGTGGCCGAGCATGTGCCGGCCCACCGCATCGGCCTTGCCTGTGGCACCGTCACCTGCGGCCTGACCTTGGGTATCCTGTTGGGATCGCTGGCGGCCACCGGCGTGAATACGCTGTTCACGCCGGAACAGGTGCTGGACGATGTCTGGCGCGGGCCGTTCCTGCTGGGCGGGGTGTTCGGGCTGGTTTCCGTCTATCTACGGCGCTGGCTGGCGGAGACGCCGGTCTTCCGCGCTATGCAGGAACGCAAGCAACTGTCAGAAGAATTGCCGCTACGGGTGGTGGCGCGGGACCATGGGCGCGGCGTCGCCATTTCCATGGCGCTGACGGGCCTCCTGTCGGCGGGGATCATCGTGCTGATCCTGATGATGCCGTCCATCCTGCAGAAATTCTACGGCTTCGGGGCGGCGGAATCGCTGCGTGCCAATTCGGTGGCGACGCTGTTCCTGTCGGCGGGCTGCATCACTGCCGGCCTGATCGTGGACCGGATCGGGGCCGCCCGGTTTTTCTTGTGGTTCAGTCCGCTGCTGGGTCTGTCGGCCCTGATCATGTTCACCTTGCTGCGGGCCGATCCGTCCTGGCTGTTCCCCGCATCTGCCATGGTGGGCCTTTGCGTGGGCGTGATTGGGGCGGTGCCGCATGCCATGGTGCATGTCTTTCCAGGCTCCGTGCGGTTCAGCGGCCTGTCCACCTCCTATAATCTGGCCTATGCTGTGTTCGGCGGCCTGACACCGATCGCCGTCACCATGATGTTGCAGGCAAGCCCGCTGGCCCCGGCGCTCTATGTCCTGCTGTTCGGGGTGGTGGGCAGCGTCACCGGCTTGGCCCTGAAACGCGGGCCGCACCACGCGGTGTAACCCCCGTCACGTGAGCTTTGACCGGGCAACCAACGCGGCCAGGGCGTCCGCCACCCGCCGGACGACGGGCGCCCATTCGCCCCGCCTTTCCTGCCGGAAAAGCCGCATGGACGGATACCAAAACGTATCCTCCCCCTTTTCCAGCCAGCGCCAGTCAGGGGAGAAGGGCAGCAAGGTGAAGGTGGGCCGCCCGAGCCCGCCCGCCAGATGCGCCGGCCCCGTGCAGGAGGTGATGATCAGGTCCAGGTTGGCCATGATGGCGGCGGTGTCGGCGAAATCCCCGATCTCCGGCCCCAGATCGACAAAATTCCCAGGCAATGGCCCGGCGGTTTCCAGATCCTTGCGACCCGGTCCCTTTTGCAGGCCGAAGAAGGACACGCCCCCCGCCTCCAGTAACGGGCGCACCGCCGCCAGACCGGGGGAGCGCAAGCGGTCGGCCTTGAATTCCGGGTTGCCGGCCCAGACCATGCCCACCTTCAAACCCTGGTATCGAGACAGTTTGTCTGCCCATTGCGCCTGAAGTTCAGGCTCCGCCGCCAGATAGGGGGCAGCAGGCACATTGTCGATACGGGCCCCAAGCAGGTGCGGCAATGACAAAAGCGATACATGGGCATCGTGCGGGGGCAACGGCTGAAACCGCCCGATCACGGGGCCAAGACCTGGAACGCCGCCGAGCAGGCGGACCAGCTGGCTGTTGCATTCCAGTACGACATTGACACCGCGTTCGCGCAGCACCGGGATGTACCGGACGAACTGCAGCGCATCGCCTACCCCTTGCTCGTCATGCACCAGCAAGGTACGGCCCGCCATGTCTGACCCATCCCAAGCAGGTGATGCGAAATCCCGACGGGGCGATGGGAAGTCCGGCATGCGAGAGCGCCACTCGTACTCGGCCAGCCCTTCCTCATATTTGCCCTGCATCAGCAGGCCCATGGCCAGCGACGTGTGGCCGGCAGCAAGGGCCGGATCATGCTGTAGAGTGGCCCTGGCACTGCTGACCGATTGTTCGATCAGCATTTCTTCGCGATAGGCGATGGAAAGGTTCAGATGCGCCGTGGCGCTGTCGGGCTGCTTCGCAATGGCGCGCCGGAAGCACTCTATGGCCTCCGTGTAACGATCCTGATCCTGCAGCACGATCCCCAGGTTGCTGAGCAGGCCGGGATCGTCGGGCGCAAAGCCCAAGGCAGTGCGGTAGGCTGTTGCAGCGTCATCAAGGCGGCCCAACCGCCGCAGGGCGACGCCCATATTGGTGTAGGCATGGACGGATAGTGGCTGCATAGCCAACAGCTCGTACATCGCCTCAATGGCGGCCTCCGGCTTGTTGTCCAGGATCAGCAGCCGTCCCAGCTGCAACCGCGCCTCCGCTGAATAAGGGCGCAATGCGATCAGTTGCTGCTGCGCCGCCACCGCATCGCCCGGTCGCTGCATATGGTCCAGAATATTGACGAGGTTGACGAGACCATCGGCGAAGTCGGGCGCCAGGCGCAGGGCCTGGAGACAGGCGTTCAGCGCATCAGGCAGCCGGTTCAGGCGACGCAGCGCACTGGCCAGATTGGAATGGCGGACGGGATCATCCGGCACCGCCTTCACCGCCGCCTCCATAATGGAGGCCGCTGCTGCATATTCCCCCCGTTGAAGATGCAGCACGCCGAGCCGGTTCAAGGCATCGCCATGGCCGGGTGCGCGATCCAGAACCGACCGGTATGCGGTCTCCGCCTCCGCCAGACGACCGGCATCATGCAGGGCGATGGCCGCTTGAAGCTCAGCAATGGCGGTCGATGACTGATGCTGCACATTCATCGGGATAATCTCTCCTTCCGCGCCGATTTTACCGATCCCATCCAGGCGCCGGTACCCTTATAGATATGCTTATCCGCATCGGTGTCGCCGATGCCATCGCAATCGTCGGAATGGGTTGATGGGTGAGGAGCGGGGTAAGGGCCGGCGGGCGTTGATCACAGGCATCACCAGCCAGGATGGTGCCTATCTGGCATCGCTTCTGCTGGAGAAAGGGTATCAGGTGACCGGCACCCTGCGTCCCGGCGGCACGTCGCTGGCGCAGGCCTGGCGGCTGCGGGAGATGGGGTTGCTGGGCCGGGTGACGACGGTTACCGTTGATCTGACCGATGGACGGGCGGTTTCGTGGCTTCTGGATGATCATGTGCCGGACGAGATCTACCATCTCGCTGCGCACAGTTCCGTCCATTCATCCTTCCATATCCCGGCGGAAACCTTCGCCAGCAATGCGGTTGCCACGACCAACTTGCTGGAGACGGTCCGTACTCGCTGCCCGGATACGCGCTTCTACCACGCGTCCACCTCGGAAATGTTCGGTGAGGCGCCAGAGGTGCCACAGACGGAGACGACACTGTTCCGACCCCGCAGCCCCTACGCCGTGGCGAAGGTGGCGGCGCACCAGATGACGACGCTGTATCGCATCGCCTATGGCCTGTTCTGCGTCAACGGCATCTTGTTCAATCACGAATCGCCGCTGCGCGGTCCGGAATTCGTGACCGCCAAGATCGTGCGCAGCCTGACCCGCTGGCGGGCGGGGGAGCAGGCGTCACCCATGGCGCTGGGGCGGCTGGATGCGCGGCGCGACTGGGGCTTTGCCGGCGACTATGTGCAGGGCATGTGGTCGATGCTCCAGGCCGACCAGGCCGACGATTATCTTCTGTCCACGGGACGGACCTGGAGCGTTCGCGACTTCGTTTCGCTGACGGCGCAAGCCCTGGATATCCGCCTGCACTGGCAGGGGACGGGGGCGCGGGAAACCGCGATCGATCTGGACAGCGGGCGCATCTGCGTCGCGGTCGATCCTGGCCTCTTCCGACCGGCGGAGGTGGGAGAACTCCGCGGTGACAGCCGCAAGGCGCGTGAACGCCTGGGCTGGTCACCGACGGTCGAACTTCCCGCAATCATCGCCATGATGGTGAAAGCTGAACAGGCCCGTCAGGCCCAAACACCAAATGCCGTTAGGGAATGACGGTGACAGGCTCTCCATGGGCCGGGTCAGCCTTGACGACGCTGACCTTGCCGGTTTCGGGCACCGAAAGCTCATAGGTCACGCCGGCAGAAAGATACGCGAAGCAGGCGGCATGCAGGGCACCATCCTGACCGTCGGCCGCCTGACGCTGCAACGGGCATTGCTGCCCGCCGATGGTCAGATCACGAAGCTTGCCCGTCTGTGCCTGACCCAGCGTCAACTGGATGCGATGAACACCCTCCCTGCCGGCGGTGAAGCTGCAACGCCCAGCGGCGGCCATCATGCAATCTTCCGCCTGTTCTTCGGCGGCGGCGTGGACGGATGCCACAGGGGCGAATGCCAAGAATGCCGCAGCCATCATCAGGCCCGCGGACCGGCGGAAGAGGAAAAACATGGAAACCTCGCCACATACGCTACAAAACGCCCCGGCCCTTAAATAGGGCATGAGCGAATACATAATCAACCCCTGAATTGTAGCGTAAATACCATACTTCCGCCCTATGCCTGGAAGGCTACCCCATCGGGGTGAGGTAATTGTGGAAGGAAAGGCGTGACGGGCTGGGGCCGGCCATGCTTAAAGAAGCTGGAATGTATCGGGAATAATATGATGCCGGCTGAAGAAGATATCGTTGAACGCCTGCGCCGCCGCGCGGCCCGCGCCCGCGACCGTTATCCGGACGAGGCTGATGATCCCGCGACCCTCGTGGGTGGGTTGATCCAGGATTACGAGGCCGCGGCCGATGAGCTTCAGCGCATGCGCGACGCGCTGAAAGACCTGTCACGGCAGGCACTACGGGCCATGCTGGGCTGAAAGATCGATTGATTTCAGGGGTTTGTCGGCAATTTTCATTTTCTCGAACGAAGCATTTGCACCGACCGAACCGATGCGCTATGGTCCGCGCCGCTTGGGGTTGCTCCCAACGCCGGCATGGACCCGTAGCTCAGCTGGATAGAGCGCTGCCCTCCGAAGGCAGAGGCCGATGGTTCGAATCCATTCGGGTCCGCCAATTTTCTCTAGCGTTTGCCCGCAATGATGGATTTGCACTCTGGTGCAAATGAACCACCGACATCTGGCCGCCTAAACCACACCCTCGATAATCTCCATTTCCTCATCTGGCACGGGCCGGGCGAAATCGGACACGGCGGTCATGGGTGCGGTCAGCCATTCGCGCATGGCCTGCTGGCCGATCAAGATCACCGGCATTGCCTTGGGATGGACACCGCCGACCAGATCATTGGGTTCGGTGGTCAGGAACCCGAACAGATCATGATGGCCCGTGACGGGTGCTGACTTAGGCCCACGGGTGCCTTCCCATCCTGTCCAGATGCCGGCAAAGGCCGCGGGCCGATCATCGGTCACCCGAAACCAGACGTCTTTCTTGGGGCCGGGGTCCGCCGTGTATTCGGCGAACCGCTCGAACGGCACCAGACAACGGTTGGGCGGGGACAGCCAGCGTTGCCACCAGGGGCTGGTCAAATTACGGATATTGGTGATGGGGTGCGCCGTGTCCTTGAATGGCGGCATGCCCCAACGCATGGCCCGCCAGGTCGGTATGCCATCCTCCATCCGTACAACCGGGGCCAGCCTGTCCGGGAAAATCTCCAGGCTGGTTTCAGACCATGGCTCAAAGCCGAAGATTTCTTCTGAAAGGCCCAGCTTTTGGATCGACGCCTGATAGCGGTTACACACCTGCCCCTCCTTTGCCCCGATCCAGCCAAGATGCTGCACATTTGGATTGCTGCGCGGCACGCGCCGGCTATCCGATGCGCCGACCGTACCACATCGCGGGCAGCGGTATCGCCGGGACCATTCCGCGATCTCCATTTCGGGCGGCGCCCGCCTGTCCAGCCAGTCATAGGCCCAAAGGCGTGAATCGTCGCAGACCTGGCAGAACATGCACAGGTCAATTTGCTGCTGGATCAGGTCGCCCAGGGTCCCCGCCAGCCGGGAGTGGTCAATGCGCGGCTCCATAATGAGAACATAATGAGAACATGCAGAACTCGCAACGGCCCTTGTTTAGGGGCGAATCAGCAGATACAAAAGTCAGGATCGAATCATGGCCGCGCTACGTTTCTGATGCGAAAATGAGGTCATTTATGAAAACGATAATCATTAAGGGTACCATTTCTCCAGAGAAATCTCATTTGGGTCTGGAATTTCCGGAGTACGAAGCAATAATTGGTGAAACTAAATGCGATATCATTTTAAATATAAAAGATGGCAAGCTAAACGCTAGCGTTAATGTTTATGGTGACTATGCAAATGTAGACAATATCGCTTCCGCTATATCAAGTATTGCGCACACTGCAATTGACTTTGAATCTCTATCAAGTGGTGTCCCAGGATCTATTGATATTCACACAGCTCAAGTATCAGAAGATTATACAATATTTCCAATACGCAAGGGATTGCCAGAGATTGCAGACATTCATAATTACAAATTTGACCCCAATTTGTATGAAAGTTTTTACCATAACAAGAACGCCAGATTAGCCCTCAAAGACTTTCGACTTTCCTTGCAAGACCATGACAATACATACTTCCATGCATACCGAATGCTAGAGCAGATAAGATTGTACTTTCAAACCGGAAGCACAGATAAAGCTGCCGCATGGAAGGAGATGCGACGTAATCTCTTGGTATCCAGGGAATCTATTGAAAATGTAAAGCGCGGCGCAGACCACCAAAGACATGGAGATTACATCTTTGGCGAGTACAAAGAAAGAGTCAGCGTAATGCGATATTCTCGAGAGGTTTTATATCGTTTTCTGCTGAGAATACACAAGGGACAGCCACTTTCCGAAGAAGAATATACAATAATTTGAGATTTATCACCATCACTTAATCTTCTGCCGCCGGTTCCATTCCCGTATCGCCTCATCGGACAGAGGCTTGCCGTCGTCGACCATCTCCGCCTGATACCGCGCTTCATCCATCGGCACCGGTGGTGGCGTGGGTGGCGACGGCGGGGCCGGCTGCATCGCCTGGATTTCGGCGCGGGTGGCCATGACCGCGCGGACCTGATCCACGGTCGGCCCCCTGCCCCGCCGCGCCGCCAGCAAGGTTCGGTCGCCGAAAAAGAACGTCACGATGGCGCCCAGCACGATCCACATCTCATCGGGGATCAAGGCCCAGGCCTGGGCCGCCGCCGCGAATCCAACCGGGTCCGCCGATGCCCAGACGAAAATGGCAATCACCCCCAATGCCATGGCAGGCCGGGGCAGCCGGTTCAACCCATCAATGAAGCTGTCCCACCAGGTTCGGTTCTGCCGGTCAGAGAACTCACCCCCGTACTGCTGAAACCGGGCCAGCATTTCGCCATGCCGGCTGGTTTCGTCCTGGACCTTGTCGCCCGTGAACGGCGTGATGGCGTTGGCCACCGCCTGCGCCCCGCCGCCGATCAGGCCTTGCACGATCTTGCCCAGCATCTCACACCCCCAGCAGCTTGCAGGCCAGCACCCACAGGGCGCGACGATCATCGATCCCGTTCTGCCCGCCATTGATGCGGCGCGTGCATTCGGAGATTTGGCCAGCATCGGCAGGCCCATTGCAGTCTTTCCAGTCCCAGAACCATCCCGCCGACAGGGCCGCCGGCCCCGGCGTCAGCAACAGGTCGGGATTGCCGATCAGATCCAGGCCCAGGGCTTGGCCCGCCCGTTGATAGGCGGAGCGGCCCGTCAGTTGGATCAGGCCCCGACCCCGATAAAGCCAGCCATCGCCCGGCTGGGTATTGCCCAGATGCAGGCGCCCCCACTCCCCGCCATAGACAATATTGGCGATGCCGGCGGGGTCCGCCGGCTGCCCGTCGCGCCGGCCAAGCCGCTGGGCATCCACCTCGCTGATCCGACGCGCGCCGAACTTCGGCACCAGCTTTTCAGCGGCGTAGTTCAGGCTCTCCGACAGCATGGAGAAGCCCGCACATTCATGCGCGACCTGGGCCAGGAACATGGCCTTGCGGCTGGGCGTGTCGACCCCAAACCGCGTGCATGCCGTCTCCAGCGCGGGCGCGAACGGCGCGACGATGGCCGGGCGCGTCGAAGGCGCCAGCGCCGATAACAGGGCTGGTGTGATCATGATGGTCCCCATGAAAAAGCCCGGCGCAATGACCGGGCTGGGTGGGTTCAGGACATCAGGGCCGAGGGATCAGCGCGGGCCGCCGTCTCGCTGGTCGCGGCGCACGCTATCGGCCAGCGATTGCAGCGTGACCTCCATCCGGGCGAGCCGGACATCAATGGCCGTCCACGCCTTGTGCTGGTCGTCCGCACGGCCTTCCAGCACACGAACCCGGGCGCTAAGGTCTGCGACATTCGCGCTCTGCACCGCCGCAAACCAAACGGCGGCAAGGAGGGCGCCCACCAGGGCCATCGGCAACACCACGCCGCGGTTCGAAACGCGCAACGTATCTTCGGTCTGCGCCATTATTTCCCGCTCCCATCGCCAATATCGATCCCCTCCATCACCAGGATGGGGATGTGTTTGATCCAGGCCCGCCGGCAATGGTCGGGCCGTGTGAATGGCTTGTTGATGCCCTCGATCAGCAGCAGCAGGAACCGTGCCCGCGCAGCACCCTGCCGATGCAGTTGCCACGTACCCGCCGACAGGGTCAGCTTGCGGTGGCCCGTGCCCACCGCGACATTGAGCGCACAGCTTGCCAGCGACGCCGCCTCGCCCAGGCGGCGCCTTATCTCTTTCCAGGTCATGGTTGTCCCCCTTAAAGTGCCGCTGCCTCGCGGAAGATGTCGTCGATATCGCTTTCGCTTAGACCCATGTCCGCAGCCATGTCGGCAAGGTGCGGGCTGGTCCGCTCCATGCTGGCGGCCCCCCACCGCTCCACCAGCTCCATATCGCCGGACAGGGTCACGGCGCTGTCCACGATGTCCAGCAAGCCTCGCGCGGCCAGCGCCAGGCGCAGTTGCACACGGCTTACCGTCGCCGGCACCGGCGGCGGGCGCAGGGGCCAAATGGCCGCCTCCTCCACCGTCAGGTCGCGCACGGTCCATGCCGCCCCGTCCCAGTCCGCCGTCTGGGTCAGCGGGTCCATATCCGGCACGGGCGGAAGGGCCAGGGTCCATCCCGGCTCCACCACCCCACCCGCATCGGTGATCAAACTATCCGCCCGCGTGCGCAGCAGATGCTGCAGGTCCGCATCCGCCGCCGTGTCGGACAGCAACTGCCCGGCGGCGACCCAATCCACATAGGCGGGGTTGGGAACCTCCACAGGCTCCCCATCCCCATTCGCCTCCATGACCGTTTCCGGCGGCGGGTCCTGCACCGCCAGCCGCCCCGCCGCCTCCACCGCTTCCGCCCGCGCCGCAATGCCGGCCACGGCGCGGTTGACGGCGATGGCGGCGGCCAGTGCGGCGGGATCGGCACTGCCCAGCACCAGGGCCGGTGCCTGACAGCGCGGATAGCCCGCCACCATCGACCAGACAGACAGGTAGCGACCGGCGCCATACAGGCCCGTGCCAATGTCTACGCTACGCGGCATAGGACGCCTCCTCAGAGATACGGGTCACAACGATGCGCGCGGTCCAGACCATGCGCGTGCCGGCCACACCGGTCACACGCGGGGTGATGGTCTGCGCCGCTGTATCGGCCTGGATGGTCACATCCATGCCGGCGGTTGTCTCTTGATCGGCGCCGATGGTCTGGACCGACCCGGCCAGGGTCACATTGCCGCCGGCATCCCGGATGTACCGGGCCAGACGGCGATAGGTGCCGCCCTGCGTGCTGGTGGCGCCATAGGTCCGGGCCTGCACCGTCACATCGACGGTCACTGCCTCCCGCTCCCCGATGATCAGGCGCGGGACCATGTCGGTCGGCGTGGCATCGGTGGTGACGACACGGGCGCGGATCACCTGCGGATCACTGGCCGCCCGTGGCACCGGTGGCCCGGCGGGCAGCATGCGATCCTGCGCGATCACGCTGTCGCTGATGATGCCGGCATTCGCACTGGTGCCGACCAGCATGTGCGACCCGCTGGCCGACAGGGCCGTGATGGCATCATTGCCGATGGCCGCCCCACCGCTGGCCCCGTCCAGGTACCGCACCCGGCCAAAGGCCATGATGGACACACCGTCGCCCGTGCCGACCGCCAGCGTGCCGTCGCCCTCATTGGCGGCCAGGGCCGTGACGCTGTTGGACGTGCCGCCCAGGGTGGCCGGGGTCCCGCCCACGATCAACGCCCGTTCGTCCTCATACATCTTGCGAATTTGGGCTGGCGTCGGGGCGTAGGCGGATACCCGAAGGGCGGCAATTCGAGTGGCGGCGTCATTGACAAAATCACCCGCCTGCCGAAGTCCAATACGTGTGGTGGCGGCGCTATTGGAAAGCGAGAGATTGGCGTTATTTACTGCCGTGGTGGCTGACAATACCCCGTCAATCCAAAGTTCGAACACATTCGCGCGCCGCAAACCGACCAGAAAATGCCACAGCCCGTCCGATTGAGATCCGCTGGCGGTAGCGACATCCAGCGTGGCGAAGCCGTCATCCGTAACCGTCAGCGCGGTTGCGCCTCCCGCCCCGGTTCCGAGGGTGATTGCCGAACCGCTGTATGAACTGCCGAAAGCCGCCCGACTAAAGAACGTCTCCTGACCGACACCGGCCGGAACATTCGACCAGCAGCCAATGAAGAAATCCCCGGTCCCGAAATCGTAATCCGGGTTGTAGGGCTGTTCCAGATAGTTAGATGCACTGAACCCGCTGACCGCCGCCAGCCCGCAGGGCAGCGCCGTGCGGCCCAGGGTGCCGTTGACCACCAGCCCCTTGCCCTTGTAGCTGCGGTCAGGTAGGGCGAGACGGCAGCTTACGTTGTCGAAGATCGCCGTTCCGACCGTACCTGTGGCCAACTGCAAATCAGTGGTCGCAGCAACAGCCGTGAATTGCAGCTGGAGGGGTTGATTGCTGGTCGTGTTATTGATCGCTTGTACGGCCACCCCGCCGGGTGTGACGATAAGGCGGGCTGCGCTGCTTGTGCCACACCGCGCCAGTGCCGTGACCGAGTAGGTCTGACCCGGCACGGTTGTTAGGGTCTGGAAGATCAGCCCGCCACCCGCGCTACTGGAAACCTGCATCTCGCCCGATGTAACGGTCGGAGTGGCATTGACCGCCGTCCAACCCGTCGTGCCGCCGCTGAAATCACCATTGGTCACCAGATCGGCGGACCCGGTGATATTGCCCGTCGTGGTGTCGCAGAGGTGCGCACCGCGGATGTCGCCGGGCTGCCAGCCGGTGTTGGACAGCGTGGTGACATAGGCTGTCATGCCGTTGGCCGGGTTGCCGATGTCTTCGGAAAGCAATGTCAGGCCAGATGCGTTTCCGGTTACATAGCCCTCTCGTGTGGCAATCAATCCCGCGACGAGACTGGACGGAGCACCCTGGTTCAAGCGTACCGCGCCCGCGCCCGGTTCCGCGAAGTAAAATGTCCAGGGAGAAACGGCAATTGTCGCGTAGAGCAATCGCCCAAACACACAGCCATAGCCAGCGCTAGCTAAGCCATAAGCAAGTCGACCATCACCCGCCAGATGCACGACCTTAGCGCCGCGAGCGTCAGTTACGCTGTACACCGCCCCATTGGGATGGATGACGCTCACCCCGCCAGCCGTCGCCACAGCCACGGTCGGGATCGGCAGGCCGGCGCTGTCCAACGGGCCGCCGGGGATGACGCGTGCGTGGACATGGCTGCAAACCCTTGAAACTAGCGCGTTTCCCGCTCCGTAGTAATTCGTATCTTGCGTCGATACAGCGACATTCCTATTGGCAATGTTTCGACTGAAGTATCGAGTGGTGTCATTGATACGAATGCCAGTAACATCTTGAACAAAATCGAGAATAGATAAACCTCCGACTGCTGTGTCCTTCGACGTGACAAAAAGTCGCCCATTTACTGCAAAAATTGAATTGATCGGAATTGCGGCGTTTGCGAATACTGCGGCGTTTGATGTATTCGCATTAAACACCATCCACATCCTGGGCACGCCCGTGGCATCCAGGTCATGCAGGTCATAAATCGTGACGGACGCCGCCCGCGCCACGATCCCCGCCACCTTCGGAAACCGCCGCGTCGCCCCTCGGGTCGTGGTCCCCAGCGTCTCCCAATACCAGCTCGCAAAGGGCCGATCCGTCCACGCCCCGCCGTCGCTATCCAAGCGAGCGTCATAGAGATGCACCGCCACCACATCGGTCTGGTTGACCAGGCTCTTACTCAGCGCCGAAAAGGCCAGCCCCGTGGCCGTGCCGGTGCCGGCTGATCCCACCAGCGCCTGCGCCGTGGCCAGCGCCGTGCCCGTGGCCGCCCGATCCGCCCCCGTCTGCACCCGATCCGCCGCCGCCGCCCCCGCACTCCCCGCCGCCGCATCCCGCGCGGTTTCGGCCCCTGCCTGGGCCGACTGCGCCGCGATGCGGTCGGCCTCGACATTGGCGACCTCTGCCATGACATCGGTCCAGAACGGGTCCCAATTGTCGTAATACGAAAAGGGCGTGAAATCGTCGCGCGTCCAATCAGTGCCGTTGATGTTGGGCATCAGATCAGCTCCTCAATCTCAAAACTCACGGACCAGCGGTTAAAGGATGTCGCGGCCACTTCGCCGGTAGCGGAAAGCGCGCCGTAAAGGATCTGGCGGCTCATCACCGCCGCGTCCTGCTCTGGGTCCCAGACCATGAACAAATCGCCGGCAATGCCCTTCATCCACATCAGATCGTGGTAGACGCCCATAGCGGCCCGCACGTCCTGATATTCCAGACTGATTTTCCAGGTGCGCCAGCGGGCGCGACGGCGGACCAGACGACGGCCACCATCTGTGCGCTTCTTCTCTGATGGGTCCACGACACCGATCGAACTGCCCAATGCCATGCTGATTGGAGGTTGCCACGCCACGCCGGCCATAAGGCGCCCGGCCTGGAAATAACCAGCGGGGTTCGACGCATCGATGAAATCCACGCCCAGATACCGGGCGGACACCGGCTCTGTCAGGCGGTGCCAAAGGACGGGCGCGCCGGGATAGTTGGCTGTGTCGATTCCGGAAAACGGGAAATCGCCAAAGGGACGCGAACCCCAGATGAAGGTGGCCCCCCACATGGGCAATGGCGATGGCTGATAAACGGGGGATGACAGGTCGGCATTGGCCGACAGAAGCGGGCGCCAGGTGCCCGTCTCGCTGCCATTATGGCCGATCACCGCCACGATATCGATGGGCCGCGACCGTGGCATCGCCACCTTGACCCGCGCCGTGCTGCTGGCGATGGCCGTATAACGGGCCACCGACATGACATCATCATTGCGCAGGTTCTGGACGCCGATCCCGCCGCTTTCGACCCAGGATCCGGGGCTGGTACCGGCAGCAGACAGCGTGCCGGTGTCGGACGCGATGTCCCACAGCATGAGCAAGGATGCCATGTCACATCGCCTTCAGTTCGATTTTCCGGGCAACGCCGTTGATCAGCACCTCTAGATACTCAGAGGTGGCGCCGGCGGTGGCGTGGGTCACAAGGGGACGCAGACTGGACCCCAGCACCAGCTGCCCGTTCTTCGTTGGCGATGCACCCACACCAATGACGATGCAGTTGGATCGCGCGCCCGCGTCAACATCTGCGGTCCAGCCGATGATGATATTGCTTGACCCGGTGGTAAGGCTGTCCCCGGATTGTAGACCGACGCAAGTGTTTGCCTGCCCGGTCTCAATATTCTGGAGCGATCTGGGACCGACCGCAACATTCCCAGCCGGCGTTGAACCGGAGGCCCCTTGCATAGCCTGCGATCCAATCGCGACATTGCTGTCGCTGTCCAAAAGGTTCATGCCGGCGGCATAGCCGATAAACACATTGTAATCGTAAGTCGTTGAACTGGCATTGCCCATCGCCGCCTGAAAACCGATGGCGATATTGCCGTTTCTCCCATCCAGGTTGAACTGCGCCCGATAGCCGATGGCGATGTTAAAGTTGCCGTCAGTGTCGCTGCGCAATGCGCCCTTTCCAATTGCTACACTTTCATGGGTTTCCACGGCGTCGCCCAGGGCATCGACGCCGACGGCCACGTTATCGTTCCCGTTGTACGACCCTACGATTTGCTGCCCCGCCCCCTTTCCAACCAGAACATTGTCCCGGAAATTTCCATCCAGGTCGGACAGGCGAATCCATTGAAGGGCCGCAGGGTCATCACCAACGCATTCATAATATTGCTTGTTGGCGGGGTTGGAGGTGTCCAGCCACTTGAATCCCAGCTTGATATCATACCCCGTCACGTCCCGGTCATTGGACGCAGGTGGGGGCGCCGCATCCTCCAACAGGACGGGCGGGCCCAGCGGGCGGAATTTTACGGCCATGTTATCCCCACAGGGTCAGAAGATGTTCTTCGGCGGCGGCATCGCGGTCTGCCGCCATGACGACAAAGCGCTTACCCCCCGACAGGCCATGCCGGTCATGGGTGACCGACACGGTGGCACCGGCATCCAGGCCCGGGGTGAAGGGCACGCGCAGTTCAAAACCCTCACGGCGCGGCCCATGCAGGCCGACGCGGCGCAGTGCCTCCGCCGCCGCAGCGCTTTGCGACATCAGGCAGGTATCCACCCGTTCGGTTCGGGCCAGCAGGCTTTGGGTTGCCACTGTGCCGTCGGTATAGGTGGCCGCCTGCCATTCCTGGCCCAGGGCATCGCGCCCCGTCACAATGCTGCCAGCGATCTCTGCATCAGACAGGGTCCGCCAGCGCCGGCCATAGCCGATGGTCTGTGTGGCCAATCGTCGTTCCGTGGCGGTCGGATCGATCGACAGGATGCCCCGCTGAACAAAGCTGAAATCGGCGGTGGGCTTGGGCGCATCAAACCGACCCAGCACAAGCTTCCGGTTCAGATCGAACCCCCAATAGACGCCGATGCTTTCGGCCCATTCATCCACGATATCGGCGACCAGCACCTCTGACCCACCATCGTACCAATGGCCAAGGACCTGCGGACATAGGCTGTTCATGGCGGCGACCGTGCCGGTGGCGAAATCGCCGCTGGTCAGGCTGGTATCAATGGGCAGGATCACCGACAGCATATTGGCAAAGGTCACGGCCGCCGACCCGGAAAGTGTGCGCCCCTCAACATCCAAGGTGACGGGCCCCACGGGCTGACTGGCAAACCGGATCAGTCCCAGGGCATTACAGGTGACATAGTCCACACCCGCCATGCTGGCGGCCGCCATCGCGGCATAGGTCGAATAATCGCCCCCCACCGCAGTAAACAAGTCCCCCCGATCATGGGCAGCCAGAACCCCGCCACACGGCCCATCGCCATAGGCATAGACGACAGGGCTCTTGCAGATTTGGATGGGCGAGATCTGTTTGGGGCGTCCCATGGCGCGCGGCTTGCGCCGTCCGGCCAGCTCCGCGAAGCCTTCCGCCCCGCCGGTCCCGGCAAAACGGTTGACCTGATAGGGTCGCTCCAGCAGCAGTTGCAGATCGCGCAGGTCAATCCGCACCTCGTCCGTGCCGGGGGTGAAACGCTCTGCCGTTCCGCTCCACACCAGACTGAAATCGGCCCAGACCGGCTTTTCCTTGGCGCTGTACCAGATATCAATGCGGCGTCCATCCCAATCGTAATTGCTCCACCCGTCCAGCGCGCCGTCCAAATTCTCGGCCACCGTCACACCCGCCGACATCTCCGACCGGCCGCCGACATTGCCCCGTGCGAATAGCGACCGCTCCAGCGACAGCGCCACGCGCAGGCGGCGGTCCCAGTACGTATTGGCGGGGCTGTCCGCCGGCTCCGTAATAAAGCCGACATCCGACAGATACAGCGACACCACCGCACCCGCCGCAGCGCTGTACGGTTGCCCCCGAAACAGCCATGCCATGGATCAGCCCCCCACCGCCGCCGCCCGGCGCCCCACCACAGCGCGGGGCCGGTCGCTGGCCATCTGGGCGTTGGTGTCGGCAATATCGTCCAGGGTGCCGCCCTGTGACCGCAACAGCCGGTTCTGCTCCGCCAGAAGCCGGTTCTGTTCGGCCATGAGGGCGTTTTGCTTGCGGACTTCCTCCAGGACCTTGGCGTCGCCACTATTGCCGTTGGCAGGCACTGACACGTAGGGCTGCGGCACGGTGTAGGCGCGCGGGCGGGACAGGGCCGCCCGGCTTTCCGCTGCTGTCGCAACGGCCGTGCCTTGGGGCAGGAAGGCCAGTTCCGGGCCTTGCTCGCCCACCATCGCCCATCCGCCGGGATGCCAATCCGTACCGCTGGCATAGGCGTAACCGCCGCCCAGCTTCTTCGCTGTCTCTGCCGTGTTGTATTTGGTTTTATCCAACAGGGAGGACATGACAGACCAGACGCCTGTCCACCAGGTGTGCAGGTTCGCCAGCCGGGTATTGCCGTCCAGCATCAGCGACCCCAGGGCCGACAAGCCATTTGCCAGGATAGTGTTGGTGGCGTTCAGCAGGTTGATGCGGTCCAGGTTGCCGGCATAGGTCAGCTTTCCAATGGCCAACAGAGTGCCATCCCCCGACCCGGAACCCAGCCCTGCCACCGCCTGTGCCGTCAGCTTGGTATTGTCAATCACGCCCCCGGCCTGGATCGTGGCATCGCGGATGCTGGTCAGCAGCGCCGTCTGCTGCGCATCAAAGCTCTGGACGGCGGGCAGCGTCTCCAACTGGGCCAGGACCTGACGGATGGCACTATCCGTATCGGTCCCGGAGGCGCCATTGGCCAGCAGCGCATCGGCATAGCGCTGCGCATAGGCGGTAATCGACCCCAGCGCCGTCTGATCATTGCCCCGCGCCAGACCAAGCTGGCTGTTGAACTGGCTGCGGGCATTGGCCAACTGCTCCGCCGGCGACAGGAAGCTTTCGATCCCGCCGGCCCGCGCCTGGTTCACCCAATCGCGGATGGAACCGCCTATGCCCCGGATCCGCTCCAGGGCCGATGCCGCATCCTGCGCTTGGCGCGCCGCATCTGCGGCACTGTCGGCCACGGCCTGATTGGCGGCGGCCAAATCCTCGGCCGCATAGATCGACCGCAGCATGGCACGGACATTGTCATTGGACGCGGCGGCCAGTTCCTGGGCCCGCTCAATCTGTGTGGCCTGTGACTCCAGCCCCTGCCGCTGCATTTCTTCCAGTAGCGGATTTGCGGCCTGGGCGCGCAGAAGGCGGGTCTGCAACTGGTCCGACAGGGCCTGGGTCTGCGCATTCAGATCGGCAACAGCATCGGTCATTTCCTGGGCCAGCACATTGGCCAGCAGTTGCATCTGTTCCGCCGAATAACCCGCCGCCTGACCTGCGGCGAACTCCGCTTGCTGACGGCGCAGCAGGGCCTGGATGGCTGCATCGGGATTGTTGCGCTGCTGCGCCGTCAACAGCCTGTCTTGCAGGCTGGCCGTGACGCTGGCCGCCTGCCGTGCCGCCTCGTTGGCTGCCTTTTGATCCTCAATGGCCTTAATCTGGTCATAGATGGACCGGTTGCTTTCATCCAGGGCCGCCCGCTCCTTAAGGCGTAGGGCCACAGTGTCCCCCTGGGCCTGCAAAAGCTGGTCCTCCAACCCCTTGCGCTCATTGGCGATGTTGCTGGCCAACTGTGCTGCCTGGACCTGATCAAACAAGGATCGGTTACTGGCATCCAGTGCATCCCGCTGACGCTCAAGCAGAGCCGCGTTGTTGCCCTGCAATTCCAGCAGCCGAACCTCAAGCCCCGCGCGCTCATTCGCGATATCCGCGGCACTTCGAGCGGCTGCGGCCGTGCCGTCAATGCCGCTGGCCAACTGGGACAGGGCCGCATTCGCGGCTGCGGCGACCTCGGGTATGTCGCCAAACAGCCGGATAGCCTCTTGCAGTTGATCGGCGCGCAACGATGATGTCAGGGTGCCAGAAAGGCCGGCAACGAAATTGCGCTGTGCGCCCGCATCGGAAAGTCCCACCGCCCTTGCATCGCGGACGTCGGTGGCTCGCTGGGCGATCAGGTCCTGCAAGCTGTTGATGAAGTCATTCCCGATCAGGTCGTTATAACGGCGGTCCTGATTGCTGGAGACATCGGCGCGCAGCGCGGCCATCTTTGCAGCTTCAGCCTTCTGCACCGCCGTTGCCGCGTCGCTCGCGCTATACCCCACCAATTCCAGAACGGGGGCCAGCTCCCCGAACGCCGCGCGAAGTGCCGCGACCTGGGTTTCCATCTCCGTCATCTCGGGCACGGCTTCGCCGATGCCGGCAAACCGCTCGACATAGGACCGCAGGGCGGCGGCGGTGACGCCGGCATCATAGCCCAGCCGCCCGGCCTGATCGGCGAAGTCGCGCACGTAATTGCGCATGTCGACAACGTTCTTGCGGGCCGTCTCGACATCGTCGCTGCCGCCCTCCAACGTGCCATTCAGCTTCTGGATGGCGGTGTCGTAGGCCAGGATAAAGTTCACATCCCCTTCGGCGCGCTGGAGATTAGAGAAGTCGACGGACTGCAACCTGGATTTCAAAGCGGCATCGACGCCTGTGAGCGTGTTGGTGATGGCCGACAGGACCTGAGACAGCGTGCCCTCAATGTCGCCGACGGCGGTGGTGCCGCTGGCCGCCATCGACCCGTCTGCACCATAGACGCGCCAGCGATTACCGTCTCGGCTGCCCACCTCAATGGCGATTTTTTCTGCCAGCGTTCCGCCGGTCAGTTCTGTCAGAAGATTGCTGAAGGTATTTACGGACTGGGCCAGGGCGTCGCGGGCCGACATGTTGCCGCTGTCTTGCTTATTGGCCGAGGTATCGAAATTCACCACGCGGTCATTGCGCGTATACACATCCACGCCGGCGGTGCTGTCGCTCTTGCCCGGCCCAAACAGGCCGCCGACGATGTTGCCGACGAAACTGGACAACCCTTGGGGCACACCGAAGAAATCACCGACCGTGGTGGCGACAGTGCTACCAATCTGGGCATTGCGGTTCTGGGCATCGCTGCGCCCACCAAAGAGTTCGGCCACAAGGTTGCCCAGAGCGTTTCCAGCCTCGGCGCTCTCCAGCAGGGACAGACCCAGTGCTGTGAACGATTTTGCGGCAGAACCAGCGGTCTTTTGCAGATCGTGGAACTTGCTCATGAAGTCGCCGACACCCTCGGCGACGCTAGACCAGTCTCCGGCCGCAATCCTGGTGCCGATATTGCCCAATGCCATGGCCGCCGTATCAGCGGCGTCCATGACCTTGATCTGTCGTTCCCGCTCCGCGCCGAGGCTCATTTCCGCGCGGGTTTGCTCCACAATCTGCTTGTTGGTGTCGCTGATAGCTCCATTGACATCGCGCAGGCTGTCCTCCAACTGGCGGACAGCGTCGTCGATCTCCCACTGCTTGACCTTGGCCTCCAGGTCGAAACGGGCAGACAGGCTTTCCCGGCCCCCGCCCGCGATCTTCCCCAACAGGGTGTTGCGCTCCCGCAGCCGGCCAAGCCCCCGGTCTGCGTCCTTGGCGGCAATCGCCACCGATGCCTCACGATCCGCTGCGGCCTGACGCAGGGTGGCCTCGGTCAGCGCATCAATGATCTTGATCAGGCTTTCGGCCTGCTTGCCTTCGGCGACAAGAAGTTGCGTGCGATAGACCTGGGTGGCCGCCGCGACCTTGCCGGCCAACTGCGCCTTCATCAGGCCTTCGGTGGTGCCGGCAGCGGCCCGCGCTACGCCTTCCTGCGCTGTCGCCTCAATACGGGCCTGCGCCACCGCCTCACCACCGCGCGCGATCATCTCGGCGGTCTGCACAGACAGCAGTTGCCGGGCCCTGGCGGCGGCGTTGACCCCAGTCGTGACATTATCGTTGGCCGCCTGCTGCATCGCCGCCGCACGGACACCATCGGCGGCACTGATCAGGTAAGCCGCACCGACAGCAGCAGCCTGCTCCGCGGCCCGCCCGGATGCAGCCGCCATCGCATTCATCTCGCCCGCCCGCTTCTGGATGTCGGCGGCGTGCCAGGCAGCGGCGAGTTTGGTCAGATCATCGGGCAGTGGCTTGCCGGCCAACACGGCTGCGGCAACGGATTCACCGTACTTATCCATGGCCTCGGCATAAAGCCGGGCCGTGCGGGCCGCTGCATCCTGCTGCTGGACGGTGCCGCCCTGGGCATTGGCGATCAGGGTGAGGCCAGGAAGGGCATTTCGGGCGGCCTCGGCCGCTTCCTGGACGCTGTCGCTTAGGTCTGCCCAGGCCCTTTGTTCGGCGACAAGCCTCTGCTGTTGGGCAGATGCAAGCGTACCGCCCGCGCGAAGCTCTGCATTGAAGGCTGAGGACCCAGCCTGGGCGATACGCTGTTGGACACCAACCCCGGCCAGGGTTTGCTTATAAAGATCAAGTTCCGTGCGGGCATCGGTGAGGCGCTTTGCCTGATCGTCTGTAAAGCTACCGTATGGCGAATTGTTAGCGGACCCATTGGTACTGGCGGCGGCATTGATGCGTCGTTCGATTTCGGCGAGCTTTTTCTCTAGGGCTCTTATGCTCTCCTGTCGGCGGGCCACAATGCCTGGAGACATCCCGTCAAGGAACGAAGCGCCGCTGCGGAAGTTCTGGATCTGCTTCTCGATCGTGTCGCGCTGCGATTCCAACGATGCTTCTTTAAGTAGAGATGTAACGCCTTTGAGGGCGGAGCCCAGCCCCTCCACGACAGACCGCACGGCTTGCGATCTCGCTAGCGACTCAACAAGGTCATCCCACGCCCGGGCGACTTCCGTTACTGCTGTTGCGAAGTCACCCTTCAGCGCCTTTCCAGCACCCCCATAGCGCGCTTCGAGGGCAGCGATCGCCACCGACAGGGCGCCCGCCCTGTCGCCTTGGCGCTCCATCATCGTGATGGAGGCAGCCTGCGCGACGCTGAGGAAGCCCAGTTCCTCATCCAGGCGCCGCACACCGGCGGCACCCTGCCCGAACGCATCGGCCAGACGCTTGCCCCATGCACTGGCATCCTGACCCAGCACCGCCGACATATCCTGCGACACGCCGGCCAGTTGTTGCGCCAGTTCCGGGGATCGTATGTTCCGGTTGGCGATGACAGCGGAAAGCGTGCTTCGGACCGGCTCCCGGCTGGTGCCCCGCTGATTGGCGATGGAAAACTCCATTTCCCTCAGCCGATCCGCGGTAACCCCAAGCTCGGGGTTCAGGGCCTTCAGTTCAGCGGTGTAGCGCCGCGCCTGTCCCTGGATATCGGCAAAGCGCATCGTGACGATGGCCAGTGCCGCACCAACAGCCAGCACAGTTGTCGCGACCAGCGCCACAGGGCTAACCAGCAGGCCCATCAGCCGCCCGAAGCCACCCACGGCATAGGCCGCCTGCGGCACCTGTTGCGTCAGCACCAGGAACGGGTTCTGCCCGCCGGCAACAGAGACACCGATATCCTGGATCTGCTGCGCCAGCGCTCCGGCTTCATGGGCGGCCAACCCCATTCCCCGGCCCGTCACGCCCATATGCCGTTGAAGCTGGGCAATCTCGGCTGCGGCTTGCGCCCCTGAAATACCCAGGGCCCTGTGACCTGCCTGCATCGCGGCCAGGGCCGCTTGGTACCGCTGCTGCGAGGCAATGACAGGATCCATGCTGGCCCGCAGCTCTCGATAGGCCTGCACCGCCTGCTCCGCTGACCGCACGGCCGGCGACATGGCCGCCGCCAACCGCGCCTCATCGGCTGCCAGCCGATCCGCAGAGATGCCAGCCAGCGCCGCCGTCTCGCGCAGTTGGGTCAGGGCGGATGCGTATCGCCGTGCGGCGGCGGCTTCCTGGTCGAAACTGTCAACCAGGGTTTCATAGGCCTTGGGCGCTGCCGCCTTCTTCAGGGCCAGACGCTCTGCCTGCGCCATTTCCTCAACGGCCAGAATGGCCTGCCAGTTGCGGGCCAACTGAATTTCCGCCTCGGCGGCGCCCTGTCGTTCCGCATCCAGCATCGCCTGCCAGTTCAGGGCGACATTCCGCTTGGTCTGCTGGATGCGCTCTCTCTGCGCCTGATCCTCGGCATCCAGCATGGCCTGCCAGTCCTGGGCCTGAAACATCTTGGCAAAGGCTTCCGCGGAAGCGGCGGCACTGCCCGATGACGCGCCACCAACCCCCATGAAGCTGCTGAACCGGGTCTGGGCCACATCCTGGCGGGCGGCAATGACCTTCTGGGCAAGCGCCGCATCGGCGGCTTCCTTGGCTTTGCGTTGGGCCGCCGCTTCCGCCTCCAGCGCTGAAATGTGCCGGTTCACGGCCTGGGTGGCCGGGTCATACATGTCGGCCAGCGATTGGAAGACCTGGAATCGCTCCCGCTCGGTGGCGTTAACGGCCCGCAAGATCGCCTCGGCACTGTCCAGTTCCTGATTATAACGCTGCTGCTGCCCCACAAACGGATCAAGTCGGCCCAACAGGTTGATATAGGCCTCGACACTGTCGGCGCTCTGCCCGACGGCCATGTCGTTTTGGGCGAACATGCGTCGCATCTGTTCGGCGGACTTCTCAGCCCTGGCAATGGCCTGATCGCGAACCATGCCTGCGCGACGGATCAGCTCGGCACCCTCTGCCTCTGTCCGGTTGCCGTCCTCCATCTCGCGGCGAAGTTCGGCTGCTGTCCGTTCATACTCCTTTTCGGCGCGCTGCTTGGCCTGGGTCAGGCGGATATTCTCGTCCAGCTTGCGGTTGATTTTGTCGAAGCTGGGGTCGGCGCGGCGCAGGGCCTCGTCGCTGACCCGCATGCTGGCGGCCATCTTCTCGCCCGACGCGGCGGCGGCATCTGCCGCACCGGCCATGTTCCGCAGTGCGGCCGCGTCCCTCTCGGCAGCACCAGCAATATTGCTGTCATAGGCACCGCGGATGCGGGCTTCGCGGGCGATGTTTTGCAAGCTGGCCATCGTCAGCGTTCCTGCGTGATGATCAGGGCGGGGGATTCAACGGCCTTGCCGGCCCGCGTACCCCGCTTGGCGATGTATCGGCGTGCGCCCAGGTCGACATTGTATTGGCGGCGCGCGGACACGATGCCGGCGAACCGGGAATTGATCTGGCGCGCGGCGTCATCAAAAATGCCCGGCGCGACGCTGAACTTGATTGTCTCGCGTCCCACCACCTGCACATCGACCTTCCGGCCATAGGGCTGGAAATTCCCGATCATCACTTTGGTGACATCGGCGGTGATGGCGGTCGGCACGACATCCCGCCATGGCACGAACCGGGCACGATCCTGTCCTTCGGCGGTGAAGAAACCGAAAAAGAAACTCTCGCGATACCGCCCGCTGCGCTCCGGCGACCGCGCCGTCAGAAAGCTGATCGCGAACTGGCAAACGGTGGCCCAATGGCTGAACCGGTAAACGATCAAGCCTTCTGGCCGCACTGAGTCTTCCAACGCGCCCGAAACGCCATCGACAATCCGCTGGTGATGCCGGCTGCCCTCACCGCTGGCGATCATATCGGCCAGGATCTGGCGTGCGCCCTGCGCTAGATGGGCCGAACGCGCCTGCGGGCTCAACGCTTCGGAGATGAATAGTTCCACCTCGCGGCGGAAGGCGATCTGGGCCATATGCCGCTCCATGAGAAAGGGCGCCGCGGCATGGCCGGTCGCCCTGTGTACTTCTGTTCACAAGTGATAATCTCTCGCCCGGATTTCAGAGGGGGGCGATATGTTCAGTTCATTACGGAAACTCGCCATTGCGGGTTCATGTCTGCTGGCATGTGGCAGCCACGCTAAATCTCCACCTGAAGATTTTAACTTCAGAGGTGCAACTTTTGGCATACCAAAGTCCACCCTCAAGAAATTACATAAAGTCGACTGCCAAACTTACGGAACAACAGACTTCTGTTCGGAATCATATGTAGAGATAGGCAGCTTGCTTGCCTCTAGGGTGCTGTACTCATTTGCCGGCGATAAACTGAATGATATTGATGTTTCTTTTCATGCAGTTAGATTTGATAGGGCGCGCGAAGCTGTGACAATAAAGTACGGCGAGCCCGCCGTTTATCAGCTTGAAGAGCTTATTGAGGGCGGAATAAAAGTGACCGCAACACAATGGGTTTGGGTTCGGCCAGAGGTCGAAATCATTATGCAGTTTCCCAGTTTTACTCACAATGAAGGGTCCCTAAAGTACCTCCCGCCCGGCTCATTGCACGCCAGAAGCGAAAGGCGTCGCGAGCAAGCGAAACGCGACGCCGAAAGCTTCTAATGCCATCCTCAAGTCTGAACTCTGCAAGGAGTTGCTAGACCAATCTGCGCGATGCTCCACAGCAGACGCAGGGTATCGTCCCCGTCAATGTCATGCAGAAGTTCGGGTGTCGCCGGACGGCCATAAATGGCGGCGTTGAGGGCGTCGGTCGTCCCGATCTGTCGTGCGAAGATGTACCGCACCTGAAGGCGCAGCCCCTCCAGGGTTTGGGCTTGCGTCTTCGTCAGGCGGTCGGCGTAATGGTCAATGGCCGCATAGAACGGTTCATGATCTGCATCCTTGCCGCCATTGGGCAGTAACTCCTCTGCCGCGTACTGAAACATCTTGTTTGCCCGAACATACCCCGCAAACGCCTCCAACAGGGCGGCGTCGGGGTGGCTGTTGGCGATGGCCGCCGGCAGCGCCAAGCCAGCCGTTGCCGCCCCCGCCAGGGCCTTGCCCAGCAGGTCACGTCGATTGATGGTCATGGCCGTTACTCCGCCAGTCGCCGCAGAGGGATCACATTGGGTACGCCATCATGGTGACCGAACCCATATGCCTCTGGATACTGCTTCGCCAGAAGGCGATACATTTCGCCATCTGTTCGCGCCTCAACCACGCCGACCGCAGTCACCCTCTCAGAGGCATCCAGAATTGTAGCCGACCTGGTTGTGAACGGAATCCCTGCCAGTTCCAGTTCCGTCGGCGCCCAACTTTCCGCGCCTGTCCGGGTATCGCCGTCGTGGGGCCGCATGGCATAGGCCTCGGCCAGCAGATCACACCAAGACTGGTCCACGCTGAATTGCGCATTGATATGCAACTGTCGGAAACGGAACTCTGCAATCTCCTCTATCTCGTGACAGCGACCGTCCTTGCCGTGCCGATAGATAGCGTCAGCGATGAGCGCCTTGAAGGCTAGGGCCTCGGGACTATTCAGAATGTCTGTCATAGCCATTACTCCGCCGCCTCAGAGGGGCAAAACAGGTCCTCGGGCGGAGCCACGCCCAACTTCTTGGCAAAGTAGGTGATACCGCGTGGCGTTACATAGGTTTGGTGCCGGGCCTTATCGTCGACAAGGGTGGCTTTCACCTCGAATAACCCCAGGTCACGGAACTGCGCCTTCGGAACGAGAGCCGACCCTTGATAAAAAAGGTACCCCTGCTTCAGCCAACTGACGAACTTGTTTGGCTTTTGTCCGAGCACTCGACCTGCATTCTGAAGGCAGTAAAGGCCGTCGGCATTGGCGAACTGATCATAAAAAGCAGCTTTGGGCTTGGTCGCGGACACAGATTCTTCCAGTCGCTTGGCACGCCCCTCAAGCTCCCGGTTCAGTTCGATCAGCTGGATAGCTATGCGGCTCAACTGGCTCGGGTCGCGAAGGTCGATCTGGGCCGGGGTCGGGTTCCGGAGCCGATCCTCCATCACGTTGAACTGTTCGATGTACCGCAGCTTGAAGGCCAGCGCTTTCTCGCCGGTGAAACCCATGGCCAGCAACGCAAAGCCGTCGCGGGTCATGTCGAAAGTGCGTCGATCAACGCCCTGACCGTCAGGGGCGGCGGACTGAGCAAACATTGAACTCCCCAATTTTGGGGAGTCCATATTTTTCAACAGGTTGTCGATGTCCCGCAGCACATGGTCGTGCCGCTTCTCGAAGAACGCCGCCACGTCACGGCTGTTCGCATAGACTTTTCCATCCCGCACGGTCAGCGCGGGAACCTTGCCAGAACCATCAAAGCCTGACATAACTACCTCCGTTGCATGTGTGAGTTTTCGAGGCTTGCTCATGTTCAAAACGCCACCGGGGGGAGTTTCCTAGGCCCTTCCCCGGTGGCGTTTTGCATTTCAGGCCGCCGCATCGCTGGCCGCCTGGGCTTCCAGCCCCTTTGCAATAAGCAACCTGATGGCATCGCTGCGAGCTGGCACGCCAGGCGCACGCCCACGCCAATAGTCAATGCGGTCAATCATATCGTGACTAAGGCCGACAGTGAGTCGCCGGCTGCCATCTTCGGAAATCTTGGGCCTCATTGCACTTACCTCGCGATTGAGATGTCATTCGTGTAATTACACACATGACGCAGTTTGGCTTGCTCGTCAAGCGGTGTAATGACATCCATTACGTCGAAATCAGGGAAAGAAGGCGATGCAGAAAAAAACTGAACTTCTTCAGATGCGGACTTCGCCAGATTTCCTGGAAATGCTCGACGAATGGCGTCGCCGGGTTCCCGACATCCCATCCCGCGCCGAAGCCATCCGCCGCCTTGTCCAGCGCGGCATCCTCTTCGACGCCCTCTACGAACAACTCCAAATCCTGGTTTCCGACGGCCTGATGCCCGAGCAGGGCTTCCTGACCATCATGGACCGCATCGGGTACGATTCCCGGCTGGACATGGACGCCCCTGAAGACGCGCCCGCGCCCCGTCCTGCCACCGGTACCGGCGATAAATCCCCCTCCCAGGTCTGGCGCGAACACAACGCCAAAATCGCCTCCCTCGAAGGCAGCTACGCCCACGGCTCCCACCAGGGGCAGCAGCCCGTCCGTGACATTGGCAACGATGAACCCAAACTCCCGCGTTCCGGCCTCAAACGGCACGTGCGCGGGTTAACCAAGAAGCCCTGACCGCGACCATACCCAGCAAACCTGACCCGGGCACCCGCTCTGATTTTCAGTTTTTCAGCATAATTCAGGGCCAGGCCCACCTGTCGCAATGACAGGTGGGATGGGTGATGTTGCGGACCTCAGCCCCCATGCCGATAATGAGTGGTCTCCCTCATTTCCCCTTGTTCCCACATTGGGAACATGATAAATAGTCATTACGTTCCGATGATGACGAGCCCGAGAATGCACATTCTGTCCCTGCGCACCCTCAAGACTTTCTGGGCAGTGCATGCGCAGGCGGAGGTGCCGCTCAGGGCTTGGTATGCGGTCGCATCCAAGGCCACTTGGACCACTTCAGCTGACATCAAGGATACGTTTGGAGCGGCTGTTGACTTTGTAGGTGACAATCGCGTCGTGTTCGACATAAGCGGCAACAAATACCGCCTCATCTGTCACGTTGCCTACAAGCACGGCAAGATTTTGGTTAAGTTTGTGGGTACGCACGCAGATTACGACAAAATAAAGGACGTAACTACGGTGTGACCCCCCTTCTGTTGCGATATTTAACTATTGGTGATGACCATGATGAATGTTCGAGCGATCAAGAATGAGGACGATTACGATTGGGCCTTGACTGAGATCGAACAGTACTTTGATCAGGAGCCGGAACTCGGTACCCCCGAATCCGACCGCTTCATGGTTCTGTCCGATCTTATTAGCGCCTACGAGGCAAAACACTGGCCTGTTGAGGCGCCGGACCCAATCGCAACCGTTACAGCAGTGATGGAAACGATCGGCTACAAGCAGACTGATCTCGCTGCCTTGTTGGGTTCCAGGTCGCGAGCATCGGAAATTCTGAATCGCAAGCGCAGCCTTACGACTGAAATGGTGTGGAGCCTGTATAAGGAGTGGAAAATCCCCGCCGAACTGTTGGTGCGTCCCTATCATCTAGTTAAGTAGATAATCAGAGATTATCTTGAGGTGCGCGAGACCTCTGTGAACAAACCTTTGCGCACCCGCAATAAACCGCCACCCCCTTACTCCGGCTTCGGCGCCGCCTCCCTTGCCTTTTCCCGCCACCATTCACTGAACACGTCTTCCATCGCGACGATCATATCGTCCAGAAACTCGGCGGTTTCGCTGTCCATCCCATGTTCCCTGGCCCAGGCCTGGACGGCTGTCCAGGGTATACGGCATGGCTGGCCCGGCCCCATCCCGCCGGGCTGCCAGTGCCGTTCATCACCGAGCCGGTGCCAGGCCCGCCAGACCCATTCCAGGGTCATATCGACCGCGACTATGGGGGCTTCTTCCGCCAGCATCTGCTGGACGAAGGCGGCGGCCTCATCCTCCTCGACCGCAAGGTCCAGCAGATCCTGGCGGGCCTGCGCCCTGCGCTCCAGGTGGCAGCGCAGGGCCTCGGTCAGTTTTTTGCGGCGGCGTTCGCATCCTCCACTTTGATGCCGCTGAAAATCTGGATCGCCTTCTGGGTGGCCAGCCAGAGTTCGATGAACTCATCCTGGTGCAGCAGCTCGCAGAACCGCTCAAACGATACCGGCGTGCCGTCATCGTCCAGGCCCTTCACATCCATCAGCAGCCGCTCGATGTACATCTCCTTATCGACCCGCTGGATCACCTCCGGCGGCGCGTTGGAGGCATCGCCGCCATGCTGCATGGCCAGCTGCCGCACGCGGCGCTGAACCTCATCACGGAACGGCTTGGTGATCCCCCGGGCAAGGACAAAGACATCCTTATCAGGATCCAGGTCGACATACAGGCGCAGCCATTCGCCCTTCTCGATGCGGCCGGTGTCGCGGCACAAGGCCTTCAGATTGGCCATGGTCATTCATCCTTCTGGTCGTTGGTCGTGACATCGCGAAGCGGGCGGGGGCCGACCAAACCCCCGCCCCGGCTCGCGCGAACCGCCCTCGCCGCCGTTGCCGGCAGCCTCTTGCCCGTTGGTCGCGGGGTTGCTTGTTATTCTTCAGCGTATTCCAGCAGGTTCAGGATCAACTGCGCGCCGGTGACGCTGTCGTAACTGGCCGTACCCCGCACCGGCAGCATGACATCCTGGTTCTTGCCGCCGACGGTCGGGTCGCCCTCGCGGGGGGTGATGCGGGGAGCCTCCCAGATCATCGCCCGCTTGTCGCGGTAGAGCCGGGTGTTGATCGCACGCGCAATGCCGTTCTCAATGTCATCCAGCACGGCCTTGCTGCCGAAAAACGTGTCCAGTTCGACAGCGACGTCGAAGGAGCCGTCCTGCACATCCACCGGACCCGGTGCCGTGGAATCACCATCCGACGTCGCCTCGATGGGACGCAGGTTGTTGTTGATCGTGAACTTGATGGCCTTGGCCCAATTGGGGCTGCCCAGGGCAGCGCCGCCATAGCCGACCCGACCGCAATGGGCACTGAAAGCCAGGGTTTGGTAATCGGCTTCGGAGGGCTCAGCGTCCGGGCTGGCGTCCAGGCTCGTGGTCGTGACCGTGCCCTTCATACCGACGAAGGCGATGGAGCCTGTGGCCACGCCCTTGGCCTGACCGCCGAACTCCAGCGTGTTCACCCGCATCCCATTCTGAGCGATATAGGTCGGCACTGTCTGGCCCATGTAGCCGCGCTCACAGGTGATGCCATATTTGTCGACGCCATTCTTGATCATGTCGCCAAAGAACACGCGGATGGTCTTGCCGGTGCCCGTATCCGTCGTCCAGCTTGGCGGCAGATTGTCGAGCTTCAGGGCAGTGGCCGTGGGCGTCGCGGCAATGCGCGCCCAGACGTTGCACGCGCTGGTCGCAAAGCGGAAGGCGGAGCCAGTGCCGCCGATCTTGATCCACTGTCCGACCGCAAGGCCCAGCGTAGTGAAATTGAGCGTGGTGGAACTCAGGCCGGTCGCAGTTGCGGCAATGTCCCCGGACGTACCCTGGAACCCCACGACCTTGGTTCGTGCGGTTGCGGGCGGTGCGGTTTCCGGCGTGGTGAAGGCGCCGGTGGAGACAAGTGAGGTCGCGCCTCCGGTTGTAACGGGGAACAGGCCATTATTGCCAGCCACCCCGAACCCGGTATTCAGGATCAGGTGACCGACCACGAATGCCGCGCCCGTAGTGAAGGTGATCGCATTGGCAACGGTGCCGATGTCGGTGATGACGCTGTCCGCCGTGCCATCATTGTCGCGCGATGGTGTTTCGACAAACGCCGCACAGAATGCAGACTGGATCTCGGACCGCAGCAAAGAGCCGGCGGGCGGGAAATGCCACTCGATACCGATATTGCCGTCATTACTCTGCCCCACAGGGATGGGGTCGCCATTCATGCGGTCGGCGCGAATGACGTTGGGATCGGCATAGGTGGTCTTTTTCGAAAGACCGATGGACGTTACCCGCTGCGTGCGCATGCGGGGCGTGTTGGGAGTGGTGCCGAAGGTCTGTTCGGCGACGCCCGTCAACCGAACGCGATTGGAGGAGGTCATGGTGGGCGGCTCCTTTCAGCCGGGCATGAAAAAAGCCGCCATCAGGCGGCTTGGCATGGGGTCAGGCGGCGGGTTCGACCGGCGTTTCGTGCGGCAGAACCTTCTGGCCCTTGGGCGGCTTTACGGCCTCAGGCGGTGGCAGCGCCTCGATGAACTTCTTGCTCAGCCAGCGGGACACCGGCACCGGACCCGCCAGATCACCGCAGGACACCTCAGCGCCCACCGCAAACCGCCGCGTCGGCGTGCTGAAGGGTTGTTTCACGACATACATGGCCGCTCTCCTATGCTCGGCGTGTGAATTCGATGCGGCACGTAATGCGCCACCAGTTGCCATCTTCGTCGGCCCCACCGGGCCCAATCTCGCAATCCTGAAACTCGATGGGACCGATATCCTGACCCCTGAACAGGTCGACAAAGCCACTGGCATGGCCGCGCATCAGGCGTTCTCCGCCGCCCTTGGGCGCCATGACATGGGCCAGGACCGTCCCATCCTCGTCCCAGCGGTTTTCGAGGGGTGCGCCGGCCCCGATGCTCACCTGCCCAAACAGCCGCCCCTCAAACTCGATGACAATCCAGCAGCCATCGAAGCCCGGTGCACCTTCCTGCGGCATCTGGAACGGTTCGTTCGGCCAGGCGACGGGCGTTGCCGTCCAAAGGTCTTCGACGCGGGCCCGGACAGCGTCATACACGACAAGGCTGGTCATCCGACCCCACCCCCGCGTGCCTGCATCCAGTAACCGATGGCTCCGCCCCGGTCGCCAGGATGCTTCACTGTCAGGGTAACCCCGCCCCCAGGCACAAATTCACCATCGACAATGGTCGGGTTCCGCACCACGCGGTCACCATCCTTCGGCGGCACGGGAAAGCCCGCCTCCGCCAATGCCGAATGCGCCACGATCACCTCGAAATCGCCCTGCAGGATGCCGCCGACCAGTTCGGCAGCGCCGTATTGGCGCACGCATGCCGGCACGACAGCATTTACCCAGGTCTGCGGCGACACGGCGGTCTGTCGGCGCACGGCGACCATCTCTTTGCGAGGTGATCGGTCAATAAAGTTGGCGACGTCAGCGGATTTCACGCGATAATCCAACGCTGATACGGTCGCAGCGCTGCCGCGGTCTGATCCGGCATGCCCTCGGTGACCTGCCGCTTATCCGGGTCAAACCACGTGTCCTCACCCACACCGTCTATCTGCCGGGACCGCAGGTTTGGGTCCTGCCCCTTGCCTGTCCATCGGGCTACGCAGAGGTCGAGGCAAGCCCGCTGAACAGCGGCCGGCAGATTGGGCGACCCGTCTTCGGGGAGGTTGTAACCGGCGGTATAGACAGCATCGACCTTGCCGGCTCGCCACAGAACCGGACGGCCGTTGCAGAGGCGCAGCAACATGCCGCCTTCGAGAATATAGTCATCGACCGTGAGTGCGCTGCCATCGACCGCAACGGAAACGATGGTTAGAGGCATAGACTGCTCAGCAGCGCGCGCAAGGATGATCTCACCCTGTGCGCTGCGGAGCCATTCCGTCTGCCGAACCGTCTCCGCGCCGAATGAGCGGCGGCACCATCCGGCCACGGCCGAACTAACCTGATCGATCAGATCACCCAGCGCCTGATCGCTCGCGCCGCCGTCGATGCCCAACTCTGCCTTGAGGGCATCGACAGTGGCGAGCCTCGCCGAAACCGCCGGCGTGATGACGGTGATCATCAGGCCTGGCCCTGCTGCGCCGCCACCAGCGCATGGAGCGCGGCCAGGATATCCGGCTTGCGGGTCTCTTCCGGGCCGATAATCTCCGCCGCTTTCACAGCGAAGGTCTTCCAGGGCAGCGTGTCGATCTGGGCCAGTAGGTCAGCGGCGGCCTTGGCCTTCGGGTCTGGGGACGCACCACCCTCTCCCGTACCGCCCGCGCCGGCCGGATCACCGGTCAATCCACCAACTCCGGCGCCGACAGCGCCCAGTTGGCCCTGTCCATCGCCATGCCCGCCGGCATCGCCGCTAGGTTCGCCGTCGACCGAACCGCCACCTCCGTCCTGCTCGCGAAACTTAACCACACCTTCCCGAACCAGCCGCAAGGCTTGGTCGTCCGGGAAACCCGCCAGCTCCCCCGCGATATACGGGGGAGCGTTGCGGATGAACTGCACGATCTTCATGGATCAGGACAGCTTGTAGGGGCCGCCGAAGACGGCAACCGAGGAGACAGAAGCCGTGTCCGTATTGGCAGCAGACAGGTCCGGCGTGACGACGACGCGGACATAGGTCCCGCAATATTCCAGCGAGACACCGATCTTGCCGACCCCCGTCTCAGTGGTGCCGCCACTGCCGCCCGTCAGGGTCAGCACCGTGGTGGGCGCCACCACGTCGACCCAGCCGCTGCCATCATCGCTGGTCTGGATCTTGGCGGAGACGGTCAGAGTGGCCGCCGCCGCCAGCACCGCGCGGGCGGGGATCAGGAAGGCAACAGATTCCTGCCGTCCGGAGGGAAAGGTGGAAACATTGATGGTGGCGCCATTGGCGGCGGTGTTGTCACCGGAACCGCCGGCGGTGGCGGCGGTGGCAGCCAGCGCAAAAGCGACCGCCTGCAGTTCGCTGGCAATGTCGCGTTGGAGGGCGAACATGTTCGATGCTCCTTGTCAGAGGATGTGGATGCGCGCGGGCAATGACGGGATTACGAACCCCAGCGGCAGTTCTGCAGCAGCGTGAAGGCCGCCTGACGGGAAACGCCGTAATCGTGGCCGGCCAGACCCCGGATCAGGGTTTGGTTCTTGCTGTAAGCGCTGACCAGAGTGTTGCCCTGCTTGTAGCTTGCGGTGTCGCTGGCATCGATCCGGAGTTGGTAGCTGTCCGCGACCATGGAGAAGCTGAAGTCGCCGAAGGCGATCTCCGTGCAGTCCGAATTGGTGCCGTCCGAAAGGTTGACCGGGATACGGTTGAACCGCTCAACCGGATAGCCGCGGAATGTCGGCGTCGGCTCACTCAGGCTCGGATAGACCTTATTGCCATTGCTGTCCCGCAGGTCCTGAAGGAAGAGGAACACGCGATCATGCATTAGCCAAGCCGGATCAATCATGGGAATACTGGCGAGCGACAGCGCCAGGATCATCTTGCGCGTGTCGCTGTCGATCTGGACCGCCGTCGGCGTCTGCCCGCCCGTCGCGTTGAACTTGGCACTTGCCAGAATGAACCGCACCAGTCCCTTCGGTGCCGCACCCGTGCCGGCACCACGGTAGAAAGCCGTATCCTCGGCCTGGGCAAAGCCATCGACCATCATATCGCGAACATACTTGTCCACGCCAGCGGCGGCAGGTCCAGCGCGCCCCAGACGCAACAGCTTGTTGCTGAGTGGAACGAGCGAAGCGATCTCGCGCTCCTTGAAGTTGATCGCGCCGAAGGACGGCTCGTCGGTGGTGATATCATCACCCTCGCCGATGTAGTAGGCGTTGATGCCCTTTTCCACGGTGGGGATGGTGTCCGTCCCACCAACCAGCGGAACGGAGCGGCTCTTACGGCGGATCACAGTGCGCGGATACAGCAGCGGGATCATTTCCGCAGACAGCCGCTCGGGCACGAAGATTCCTCCGCCGCCCAGATCATTAGTCTGCATGGCGGCTGCCAGATCCAGAACAACAGGGTTGCTCTCGCCGAATTGGGCGGCCGCCCAGGAGTGAGCCTGCTCCAGGTTGCCTTTAGCGGCGACGATGGCGCGCGTATAGCGGGCCAGGCCGATGCCGGGCTCGTCCTTCTCCGCGGCGGTGGCCGGCACGCGGTCGGCCGGCCGATTGTCGTCGGCAGTGGTCGTGTTGCTGGGGACAGCCCTGGACGCCCGCAGAGCCTGGGCCCGCTCGGCGGCCTTGATCGTCTCGTCCAGCTCCTGAACAGCCTTCTCGGCGGCGTTGAAGGCGGTCTGCTGGTCCGCGGTCATCCCGCCGGTCGCGCCATCAAGGATGGCGGTCAGGGCGTCATACTTCTTCGCGCGTTCCTGGCGAAGCGCGTTGATATCGACGGGCATCTCCATCTCCTCTGTCCGTCAAAAGAAAGGGGCGCCTTGCGGCGCCCCGATGTCCCAAGCTCCTCGCCGGGAGTTACTTGCGCAGCGCGTCCGCGCGGCGTTTGTTCGAAACCTGGGCCGTTAATTCGGCCAGGACTTGGTCGTAGCTCTTGATGCCATCGGCCATGCCGGCCTCGACAGCCGCCCGGCCGACCAGAACGCCGCCCTGGCCGAAATCGGATTTGATCCGGGTGGGCGTCGTGGCGCGGCCGCGTGCAACATCGGCGATGAACTGCGCCTCGATGGCGTCCAGCGTCGCGCGAATAGTGGCAGCACCCTCCTCCGTGGTCGGGTCCGGCCGCTTGTTCGGGGCGTTGCTGCTAACGATCTCCACTGCGATGGAGCCATCGCTTCCGGGCTCCACCTGCTTGGGCAGGGCCGCGACGACACCGATAGAGCCGACCATGGCCGTGCGCTCCATGTGGATGGCACTGGTGGCGGACGCGATCCAATAACCCGCCGACGCCGCGGCGCCGGCCACAAAAGCCACGGTCGGCTTATGCTTGCGCCCGGCATGGATGGTATCGGCCATAGCATTGATGCCACTGACGGCACCACCCGGCGTATCCAGCAGAAACAGGGTCGCGCCGATATCGGCATTGGCCAGAGCCAGCCGATAATCGTTCTGCAGGGCCGCCACCGAGGTGGCGCCCGACATCTCGGTCATCAGGTTGGCGCGCGGGAAGATCGGCCCGAAGATCGGCAGAATGGCCACGCCGCCGGCGGTGACCATGGCATAGCGCGCGCCCTCCAGCCGGCGCGCCGACGGGCCGGCGGCCATGGCAAGGGTCTGCTCGCGCAACACCCGGGCAGCTTCGGCCGTGTCCTTTTCCATGCCCTGGCGCTGCGCAAGCGCCGCCAGGCGGGGAAGCCAGTCGGGCTGAATGGCCCAGGGTTCCGCGGTGAGCGCGTCGAAAACCGTCGTCATGGCTAATCCTCAGCGTTCCTGCTTGTCCTTGGGCTCAGGCCCATCATCCCTAGAGGTGTCCGTCCCTGCCGGCGCCATGTTGATTGGCGTCAGGTAGGTCTTGCCCTTGCCCTCCGGCAGCGGGTTCATGCTTTCCCAGGCCAGAATGTCATCTGCGCTCAGCCACCCCCACTGACGCCCGATCGCGTAGGCCCTGTAGCGATTCAGCATGTCGCCGCGCTTCAGGTCATCCAGGTCGATCTCAACGAAATATTCCTGGCGCTCGTCGGTCGTCAGGCAGGACGTCTCGACCGCCGTCTCCAGACCGCGGGCCAGGGCCGAAACGGGGCCGGTGACATAGTCGATACCCTGGTGTTCGATATTAGAGAACGTGGCTCGATCCAGAATCCCGATCTTGTGTGGCGGCACCCCGAATATCTGGGCACAGGCAGTAGCCTGCTCCTTCCGCAGCTCGACAAGTTGGCTGTCGGAATTGTTGAAGCTGAATTCCTTCAGCTTCATCCCCAGTTCCAGGATGGCGATCCGGAAGGCATTGTCCACGCCACCGTAGGTGCGCTCCAGGCCGGCCCGAATACGTGCGGCAGTCGTATCGTCCGGAAATTTGTTGTCCATCTCGATCACGGCACTCGGCCTAGCCCCGTTCTTGAAGAACTTGGCAGCGAACCGCTCGGTGGCGATGCAGAGCGCCAGCATCTCTTTGTGCTGGGCGATGGGCGACACGCCCAGGATGCCGCCATTTACCGCTCCATCCGACGATGCGCGATACGGCACGTGCAGAACATCCTGCCAGGATAGGCCCCGCTCTCCAGATGGGCCCGCAATATCGAAAAACGGCTCCCCCTCATCCGTCCAGCGCTGTGTAGTGCTGCCTGGCTGAAGCAGCGTGAGCCGGGATATAACGCCTTCGGCGGATCGCTTCGCACGGCTGTAGGCATTGCCGCGTGTCAAGGCGTTGTGGATCAGCGTCCGGCGCCACTGGAACGAACTGAGCCACGGCGCCGGCCAACCCGACAGCATCGCGTGCAACGGGTGGTCCTTGGCGACCTCGCTCCCGGTCGGCAGCCGCCGATGCAGCGAGATTGGCACCTTGGCGAGGTCGTCCGCCAGGACCTGCACAGCCGCCGCGACACCCGGCACCTGCAAGGCATCGCTCACGGACACGCGAATGCCGGTTTCCGTGATGATCCCGCCAAACAGGTCCGTCAACCAGCCGCTCGGATCCGACGTGCCAGAGGTCTCGGACGCCGCCGGCGCGCCCATGACGCCGCTGATCCAGCCCATCACTTCTTCTCCCGAAGAAGCCATGCCATCACCGGCAGCGCGTAGAGCAGAAGTCCGGCCAGGATGAAGCCAGCGGCCGGGAGCAACAGGCCGGCGCCGATGCCCGACAGAGCAATACCGGCAAGGGCCATACCCAAGCGGGCCAGTTCCTGCTTTTCGGCGTCTGGCAACCCAGGCTGGGGCGCCTCCTGCGACGATTCCTGCATCACCAGACCTTCAGTTCGAAATCTCTTGGCATTGTGTTGTCCTCTTCGCCAGCCATTGCCTTTCCCAGCGCGCTGATCAGCGCGACTGGGCCGTCGATCTTCTTCTCGGCAGTCTCTTTGTTGGGGTAGACGTTGCCCTTCTTGTCGGGCTTCGACACCACGTTGGACATCATCCACGTCATGACCGGGCACCCGTCATGGACCCACTGTCGGGCCCTCACGAAGGCGTCCAATTGCTTCATCGGCTCGCTGAAGTTTAGCACCAGCGGGCGATATTCCTGGACTGGCACGCCCACCTTCTGCAATCGGGTGACCAGATACGTTGCCTGGTGAGGGTCGTAGACGACGAACTGCAGTTTGAACCGGCTGGCGAGGTCGAGGATGTCTTCCTCGATCAGCTCGAAGTCGATGATGTTGCCGTCAGTGACCCGTAGGAACCCATCAGCCCGCCACGCCTGATAATGCTCGTTCTCCGGCAGATCGACCGTCGCCTCAGGCAGATAGTGGATGCCGAACGAGATGTGCGGCCCACCCTCTTCCTCCGGAAGGATCAGTATCTTTAGCGAAGCGATATCAATCTTCGATGCCAGGTCGAGGCCGACGATGATCCGCCGCCCCTCATAATCGTCGAGACAGATGTTGACCCTGGCGCAATCGGCCCAGGCCCTCATGTCGAAATAGCCACTGAGCGCATTGACCCAGCAATTCAGGTGCTTGGTCAGGAACCGGCCACGGGCCCTGGCGCTGTTCACCGCCTCCCGCTGGCGGGCCAGCAGGAAATCTTCCAGCACCGACACGCCGAAATTCGGGTTGGCCTTCCTCAGGATGGCCGGATTTGCCCAGTCATCCCCATCGTCGATCGTGTAGACGATGCCGAACTTCTCATCATCCTGGATCGCACCATCCAGGATTTTACAGATAGTCCCCCTCATGTCGTAGCAGGGGCCGGCGATGTTATCGCCCGCCGTGGTGATGATGATCGCCATGGGCTGCGCCCGAGCGCCCATGCCCGTGACCATGGTGTCGAGCTGCGCCGACGTGGCGTGTTCGTGGTATTCGTCCGTGATCGAACAGGATGGCGAAGCTCCGTCGCCCGGCTTACCGATCACTGGCTCGAATTTGGATTCATTGCTCTTAATGTGCAGGTTGGCGGCGTTGACCTTCACTCCGAAGCGCGCCCGAAGCTTGGGCGAGCGCTCCACCATCAGTTTCGCCGGGCGGAACACCTCCCAAGCCTGCTTTTCGATTGTGGCGCCGGAATAGACCTCCGCACCCTCCTCGCCATCGGCGCAGAACATATAGAGGCCGATGCCCGCGGCGATGATGCTTTTGCCGTTCTTACGCGGCACCTCGACATACATCAGCCGGTACCGTCGCGTGCCGTCCGACCGCCTGAGCCAGCCGAACGGCACCCCAATCACGAAGCACTGCCACGGCTCCAGGGTGATCAGGTGCGCCCTGGGATTTGCCGGGTCCTTTTTCGCCCATTTGCCCTTGGTGTGGGGCAGCAGGGAAATGAACCGGCAGATTTTTTCCGCTTTCACGGGGCTGAACTCGTATGCGAAGCCCTCCCGCTTCGCCCGCTCAAGATCGTCCAAGTGCCGCTGGCTGGCCAACTTTACCCATTTGCAGGCCGGAACACCGCCTTTGACCACATCGCGCGCATAGGCCAGGGCCTTGTCGTAATGGGGCGTGGCTATTGGCCCAGCTTGCTGCCCAGCACCAGCGCCGGACTGTCGGTGCCGGGCAGGGTTGCGGTTAGGCTGAGCCATCAGAAGTCGTCGAACGGGTTCCTGTCGTCAGGGGCACCGCCGGCCACGCGAGACCGGTCGGCCGGGTTATTCCCAAACTTCGCCGACCACATCGCCACACGTCGGTCGGCATCGGCGATATCCGCCAGCTCTGGTCGGGCCCGCCGCATCGGGCCGCCCTTGCCGAATGTCCAGTAATAGCGCTCGCCGGCCTCGGCCAGGACCAACTCCTCCTGCTCGCCGGTCGCCGGGTTCTTTGAGCGAAGGATCAGAGGCAGCGATAGACTTTCCCTCGCGGCCCTGGCGTCCGCGTAGGCCTCGCAATAACCCTCCAGGGCGACGCCGTCGGCTTCTGTGAGAACACCCATCTGCTCAAGCAAGGGCGCCACATAGTTCCACACGTCACGGGCTTTGGTCGAAATCCAGTCCGGTGGCAGCGGAATGCCCTCTTCCGGCCTGGGCGCGAGAGGGTTCATCCGGCAAGGCTGTGCCGTGCCGGCCAACTGCTTCATCGCGTCTGGCTTTCTCGGGCGACCCATCTTTCACCCCAGATACCTTTTTCCTCGGTTTTGCACGCGTACAAATTTCATTCCGATCCGGTGGAGGGCCCTATAGCTGGCAGGGATTTATACCCCCCACCCCCTTGGGCACTCACCCCCGCCGCCCATGTCGTCGATTGTCGCAGGCAGGGCACAGCGTTCGGAGGTTGGAAAGCTCGTCACTTCCACCCTCTCGCCTAGGATCAATATGATCGACAATCAGCCTGCCACCGCGCCCATTGTTTGGCGTTCTACAGGGCCGGTCTGGCAATCCGACACACTGGAAACCGTCGCGCTGCTTTGCCTTGCTTCGGAGCGCCTTCCAAATGGCTGATCCATAGAATGGATCATGAGCCTGAGGCTGTTTAGCCGGAGCTGGCTTCCAGCCAGGCGGACGAAAGGTATCAGGGCGCTGCGGCATAACGAACCCAAACAGCAAAAAGCCCGCTTGGGTTTCCCCGGCGGGCTGTGACGCAGGCACAATTAAGGCTTCGTATTGAATAGTGCAGGTTAACTGGCGCGCTGTCAATATCCTTTTGATAAGAAAGCACTGTGGGGTGCAGTCATGGCTCTCTGGCGCTTGGCCGTCTGCGCTCCCTGTCGCTAGGCTTCAGCATGTCTTCAAGCAGGGACCTGTCATTTCTGTAGCGCTGCTCCAGGCTGGCTTTGAAGGAAAGCGCCTGCAGGATGTTTGGATACGACGATGCGCGCGCACCGTTCACCCACACAACGTACATGGTCTTGCCGTCCACGACCTCTTCTAGCACCCGTATATCCGGCATCACTTGGACATTCATGTGGTTCCCCTCGTGGTTATTGGCCGCTCTGGACAGCCATATGAACAGCCTACGAAGGGAACCCGCAAACAGCGAAAACAAAAATCAAGACCAACTCGGGTCGCTTTAAGTGACCTGACGGAAGTTGGTATGGTCGCAATGCTGTTGCATAACAAATTGTCCACACTCGATGGTCAGCGCAGAAACACACTGTTTTTATTGTGAATATGGGCAGCTAAGTGCCGTTGACGGTTTTGATTGTAATAGGACTCATCCTATGTAACGTTTTCGCTGTCAGAATAGCAGGTAGGGGTGGTTCATGAAACGCCTGATACTTCCATGCATTTTGCTCGCTTCGTTATGCGCAACATCACAGTCTTATGGTCAAGACAGCCCAATACCTGTGCAGGGAATTGGCAATGTGAGGTGCATTGTCGTCATAAACAATTCCAGCGCATTCGAGCCAACATCGCCATACATACAGTGGGCACTAGGCTTTGTTAGCGGGGCCCATGCTAGCGTATTGGAAATTGCACTGGCAGATGGTGCAGTGATTGACCAGCAGACCGCAGACCAAGCCGCAATTGCCGCCTCAAGGATAGCAAGGCGGGGCGAAACAAGAATTTCAATCGACGTGCGGGATAAGTGCGAAAAAGACCCATCCCTTAAACTAGCGGATGCGGTGAAGTCTGCTATGGAAGATTGGTTTGATTAGCGCACCTTCAGTGATCAATTTGCATCGGCCACGCCCAATCGACAATTTCCTTCTCACGCCGGGTGGCTATGCCGTAAAGCGTGGGCGAACAAGGTTTGACGTCAATCTTTAAGCCCACGCCTTGCATCTCCGTGCCAAACAGCATACGCATCTCAAGTTGGCGGTGGACCGCAACTACGCCACCGACGAAGGACGCATAAGCCTCATGTCGTCCGATAATCTCCACTGCTGATACAGTCTGGGCTATCGGACAGAATGGAACCAGCACTTCAGCCTGCACGGCCACTTGGCCTCGCACCCGTCCTGTCCCAACATCGCGCATAACAACCTGTTTGGCTTGACGTTTTGCTGTAACTGGTCGCGGGTCAACTCGGTAGGTCCATTTGACCTCTGTTCCACCATGCCCACGGTTGTTCTCGTACCGCGTCACTGTCCGCTGTTGTGAATCGGTCTCCCGTTCTAGGGCTTTGATTTCGTCTGGACGAAGTTTGGGCGGATCACAAGACATCCAGTATTTGTCGATCCGCGGACCTGGGCGGCCGGGTCCGCGTCGCATTACAGGTTCAAACCGGGGCTGCGCCTTGGGGTCTGGTACAGCCGGCAGCAGCATCGCCTCTGCAGCATGCCACACCGCCTCTCTCTGATGCGGCGGAAGCATGCTGACAGCGGCATGCACCACTACTGCATCGATATGGTATGGGCATGCTGGTCCGTCCTGCATCTCTAGGGCGAATAGAACGTCACTCCAACGGGAGACAGACCACAGCCGCCCCCGGACCTGCTGAGCGCCGTATGTCCAACGCAGTAAATCCCACATCGTCCTCGGCGTCCTGCTTGTATCCTCCGGCCTGCGGCGTGCCGACTTCCGGGCAGCGATACCAAGCGCAAGGTCGAGGCGCGCCGACATGCGCTTCGCTTCATCATCCAGGTTCGATCGATCAGTGATCATGAAACTCATCATCCCCCCATTTCCCGGCTGTACCAGTCCAGTAGCGGCATTGCGAAGCCCTGGGCCTTGAAGGCCTGGCTGCGCGTGTCGATCACAATCAACCCTTGGCCATAGGCGCGCCGGCGCAGCACCTCCAGCTCAACAGGCGGCACCGCCACCGGCCCGGTCGGGAACCGGGACCGCAGGTCGCCAGACCGGGCCACCGGCCCCTTATGCCGGGACATGGTCGCGCCCTCCCTGCACCGGCCTATATTCCGGACAACCACGCTCCGTCAGATGCCGGTAAAGTTGCCATGGCGTCAGGATCCGGGCGACCCGGATGCCCAAGACGCGCTTGGCCACAGAAACGCAGGTCAGCGGCGCCAGCGGCAAGCCGATCGGGACTTCACTCGCGCCCCTGACCTGGGCACTGACCACGCGGTGCCCGCATAGCGTGAACCAACTGGCGAGGTTGGTTTCAGGGTCCATGGGATGGAACTCCACCTCCATTCGGGTCGACAGCGGATCGATCGTCACCCACCCTCCGACCACGCGCTGCGCAATGAACACATGGCGAAAACCGCGCTTCAGGATGCGCAGCCAGGCGATCTGCGTCTCGTTGCAGAAGACCAGCAGCACCGTGCCGACCTCTGCCTTAACCCCGCTCATTGCACCATCTCCGCGTTGAGATATTTCGCCGGCACCCGGCAACCCGGCTCGCCAGGGGCGGGCCCGAACAGATCGTCGCTCCAGAACTTGTTGCGCCGCCACCCGCTCATCCGCGCCTGCCATTTGGCGTCTTCGGGGTCGCTGCCGGTCACCGCACCGGCCATCTGCGCGGGCTTAGGCACCAGCAGCGGGGTGGCGGCGCTGGTCATGTCCTCGGTCAGGCTGTCGGTCAGATAGCCCAGGGCTTTCGGCGGCGTCCGGCCGGCGCGGCGCATCCGGTCAAACACCCGCCCCGCCACACGGCGGACCTGTTCGGGCGTCACCCCGGCATCGACCCACCGGCTGGCCGTGCGGTCATCGCCCGGCACCACCACCCGCACCGTATCCGGCCCCCAGGCGGTAAGGATCGCGGCGTCAAAGGCCTGGATGAGTGCATCTGCCGGCGATGGCTCCTCCGCCGACAACGCGACCGATGGCCCGCCGCCCCGGTCAGGTCCTGAAATTTCCTCGCGCCCGCTCGCGTCTTCAGCAGCAGTAATATTCTGATATCTGGATTCTGAAACCCGCCCGCGATGCAATAGCCGATTTTCCTTTAAGTCATTGATATCGGCTAAGTCATGGCCATTTTCAGGGATTTCTTGCGGTGTTTTCGCGGCGTTTTCAGCGCGCTTTCGATGGCTTTTCGCGGCACTTTCGGCAAAGGCCTCACCTTCGGCCTGATTGGGGGCCAGTTCGGCCTCCGCCCGCTCGTCGCTGATCCTGCCGTCCGGCGTGCGGTACAGGCGACCGGCAGCAAGCAACTGATCGCGAAGCGCCCGCCACTTGCGGACGGAACAGCCGCAGAATCGCGCGATATAGCCCTCATCGTCATCGACCGGGCCACCATGCAGGTAGATCAGGTCGATGACGACATTGTAGGCGCCCTTTTCTTCCAGGGTGAGTTTCATCATCCCGGTCAGGGCATCCTTGGGGTTTCGCTTGTACCAGGGACGAGCCATCTTGCCCTCAGCGCGGAATATCGTAACCTGTCTCGCATACGAGATGCTGAAACGGATCAACCGGTGGCATCGGCGGGCGGTGCGGCCCCACCACTTGCACCGCTTTCAGAATGATGAATTCCTGGTCTGGCTTGGCCTTGGCCAGTCGTTCAACCTCCGCCGATACGGTATGCCAGTCGTCATACCGACCAAAGCGCGGGCCACCCCCTTCCAGAATCACATAGAAGAGGCCCATGTCACGCCTCCGACGCAGGAACAAATCGAACAGGGCCATCAACGAAAATCGCGCCGGAAATAGTCTTTCCCTTGCCAAACGTCTCCGACCAAGCATCGCTGATCATCTCAACCTGCCGCTGATGCTGGGCCTGGATTTCCTCCGCGATGGCGTCAAGGCGCGACAGCATGTCGACGGCGCGGGCATCCAGCCCGTATCGGCTCCACCCCCATTGCGTATACAGGTCGTAAGCGATCAGAAAGCCGTTACAGTCTTTCCGTTGCGCCCGCACTGATACTATCGGCTCGGCCAAGTTGCTGGTGTCGCCCTGATTAACGGGCGGCGGAAGAATGCCCCAATCCATCATGCCCTTGACCACGATCCGGGCCGCCTGCGTGACGAACAGCGGGTCGATCTTGTTGGGGGCGGCGCTGCCGCCCCCGTCCTTCACGGATGCCATGATGATCCTCCTGGCAGCGCTCTATCGCGCTGCGTGAAGCGTTTCGTGTCGATGTCATAGGTCGGGTTGCCGGCCAGGATTTGGCTGACGGCCATGCCTGCGGTGGCGAGGGTCACGGCTGGGCTTTGGTCAGTCCGTGGACAGGCCATGACGCCGCTGTTACGATCCTTCGAGCAATTGAACAACCATGCCGCGCAGCCAACCGGCACGCAGGCACCAGCACGGGGCGGGAAAGCAGCATGCGCAATGTTTCGGTTGGCCTGATCTGCCTTGGCGTGCTTCTGATCCTGGGTGGCTGGATCGTCAGTCCCAGCGAGCCCTACAGCACGACGGTCACGCTGCACCGTCTGTTCACGAAACTGTCTCTGATCCTGACAGGCGGCTTTGCCTGCGTCACCGGGGCGGTGACCTTGCTGGTATCGGATCGGGCCGCCACTCAGCCCACGCCGATGGCTCCGCCCGCCGCAACTTTGATCGGCACTGAAATGCAGAACCCCGACAGACCGACAGCCACACAGGCGCAGGCCAAACCGGGCGGCATGCACGAGTCCGACAAACTGATGGGAATCACCGTCCTCGCGCTGGTGTTGTTGGGGCTGGCCGCAGCCCTTTTCACGCGGGGTTAACGCCCGTGTGGGCGTCTGTGTTTCTGGGTGGAGATAGGCAATCGGCCGGGTCATGCCGCCACCCCATCAAACTTCCCGGCCTCAGCGCCCCAGCAGTCCCAGCCCGGACGGCCTTCCCGGCTGAACAGATCGGCCTTGGCCGTGCCCGGAAGGGCGCGGTCCAGCATCTGGCGCATTTCTTCCGTCTTGCGGCTATGCTCGCGGCGCTGGGCCAGGATCAGGTTGCGTTCGGTCCTGCGCCATCCCAGCGGCATCCGCCCCCGCTTGGCGATGATGAACGGCTCACAGGCGTCGCGGGCCACATAGCCCGTGCCAAAGCAGGGCAGGCCCTCAACCGTGATCTTGGCCCAGGACCCTCCGCTGGACGGCTCAAACCCCCAGGCACGCACCAGATCGACATGCGCGCCGATGGCCACCAGCGGCCAGGTACACCACAGGATCAGGATGGCCCCATCCCGGTGCGCCAGATCGGCCACGGGCAGCGCCTTGATATCGTCCATGGTCATGCAGCCATAATGCTGGCTGGCGCTCTTGCCCTGCCCCTTGTCGGAATAGGTGTCAAAGCTCCAGGGCGGGTCCGCCAGGATTACGCGATATCCGCCCAGCGTCATTGGGTGGAGGGGATGGGTCATGCGGCCTCTCCCGCATCGGTCGCCGCACCCTGGGCCGCGCCTTGGGCCGCGGGCGCAAACGCCGTCAGGGCCGCCTGAATATCGGCATTCATGCCCGTCAACTGTTGCGAAAGCCGGGCCAGCCCGTCATAGGTGCGGGTAACGCCCGACCGCAGAACCACGGCGACGGCCCGAACCACATCTTCATTGCTGAAGAATGTTAGGTCGGGATGGATGGCCTGCAGCTTCTGCTTGATCTGTCGCCACTCGCGCAGTTCGTAACCCGCTTCGCTTCTGGCCGCCTGAACCGCCCGCTCGGTATTGGCGCGCTCCGCTTCCTGTGCATCCTGGCGGGCCTTGTTCAACAGGCTGGCAAGGCTGTCCTTGTCCATGGGCCGTGCAGCGGCGCGCACCATGGCCGCCATGAAAGTGCGATCCAGCGGTGCTGCCGGGGTTTGCATGGGCTGCTTGCGGGTGAACAGCTTGTCACCCTTCAGTTCAATCAGGCCCCATGCCGTCGGCAATTCATCAACCGGCACCACGCCGGCGGGTGCGACGATGCTGAACAGGTCCAGATACCGCGCCAGTTCCTCTGCCTTTGCCGGCTCTTTCAACTCGCGACGCCAGTCGGCCCGCGACACCTTGATTTCCAGACCATGCAGGGTCAGGCCCCGCGACGGCCACAGGCTCATGCAGACGCAGTCCAGATGGCGGCGGGCATTATGGCCGGTGGCGGCCGCCACCTCCCAACCCAGGGCATACTCGCTTTCGGGATAGGTGCGACGGATTGCGGCCCTTATGTCGGCGGCGGTGACAGGTGCGGCGGTCATGCCGGCACCTCGGGTGCGGGCATGATGGCGAAGTGCTTCTCCACGTTCGACGTGCTGAGTGCGTGCCCAGCTTCCCAGAGGTCGTGCTTGTCGACCCAAGCAGTGATGATGCGGTGCAGGTCGGCCTGCAGAGTGTCGTCGGAGGCAAGGGCCTCGAAAATCTCGTCGGACAGATCGTGCTTGCGCGGGTCACTCACCGCCACCTGGGTGGCAAGAATGGGGTCGCCAGCACGGACAATCGCCGCTGAGATCGCGGCGCGGCACTGCGCGTCCATATCCTCATGATCAGCAATCCAGGCCCGGGTAAATGCCTCGGACAGTTCCCCCTCAAAGTCGGCGTCTTGATTGCAGTCGGCCAAGTATGCCGTCAGGTGGTCGAACACCTCGCCGCCGTTGATCAGGGCATCAGCCGCCGCTTCGTTCAACTCGCCATGAACGTGCATGCGAATGCGCCTTACCTCGCCGACCTCAAAGCTGTCGTCGTCGCCGTGATATTCGCGGGCGGCTTTGAGCGCGGCATCGCGCGTCGGAAAGTCGATCTCCCAGACGCCCCCATGCGTTGAGAAGCCGAACATGGGTTTCGCCGTTGCCACGGCTGGCGCGACCTCCACCACCGGCACGGCAGCGGGCGCAGGCGGCGCAGGGATAAAGGCCATCGCTGCAACAGAAGCGGCCCCGCCAAGAAATGCGCGTCGGGATACCTGTGCGTCGTGCGTCATCCCATAACCCTCCCCGTCATCGGCACCTTGAAGGACCGCAACACATTCTCAACCTCGGCCACGGAACGGCAGGTAGCCACCCAGCAGCCGGCCACGCGCAGCGCTTCCTGCGTGACTTTCTGCGCCTGGCTCAGCTGCCCCCGCTTCGTACCGGCTTCGTCATCGGCGTCGGTCTTCAGCTCGATCCAAAGGACACGGGCGCGGTCGATCACCAGGATGTCCGGCACCCCAGCTTTCAGGCCCATGGCCTTGAGTTGGCCCCCACGCGCCTTGCCGCCACCGCCGGCCGGAAACGCCGTCCAGAAGGTGCGCGGATCGGTCAGCACCAGGGTCAGGAACTCGGCCACGGCCTTTTGCAGATCCTGCTCCGGTGCCCGGCGCGGACGCGGCGCGCGGCCCGCACGGCGGATCGTATTCGCGGCCTCGCGCTGCATCTGCTGGATCAGCGCGGCGGCGTTGCGGGCCAGGGTCGATGGCTGGGGCTTCATGTGGCTTGACCCCCAGCCTTGGCAGGTTCAACCGGCGACAAAACAGCACAAAGGTCCAGCACACGGGCCCAGCGACACAGCTGCTCCAGATCGGGCGCGGTATGAGCGCTTTCCCATGAATGCACCGTGCGCTCCGATACGCCGATCAGGGCCGCAACTTCTTTCTGGCTGCGCCCGGCTTCTGCCCGCGCGCGCCGCAGCTTGCCCAGAATGGTGAGGCTGTCCTTATCCGCGCCCATGGTCATTCGATCCCCAGCGCGGCCTTGTACAGCTCCAGCAGGCTGTCCATTTCCTGCCGGTCTTCCTTTTCCATCGCGCGGATGCGGATGATCTGGCGCATGACCTTGGTGTCAAACCCGGTACCCTTGGCCTCGGCATAAATGTCTTTGATATCGTCCTGGATACCCTTCTTCTCCTCCTCCAGGCGCTCAATACGCTCCACAAAGGACCGGAGACGGTCAGCGGCAATGCCGCCCACATCCTGACTGGTTGCTGCATCGCTCATAGTGCGATCCTCAATAGCTGGGGCGGCGACCGGTGCCGGCGCTGCTGTAGACGGGGATGCCGGCGGCGGTGCTGTCCGTGGGGGCGGCATAGCCGGGCTTGTCGGCGCGGGTGATCTGTCCTGCCGCCACGCGGCGCTCAATCTCGGCCCGCAACTCCGGACTGACATCGCGGGCTGTGGGCGTCTTGGCGGCCGGGGACGGGCGGCGCTCGTAGATGCCGGTATTCATGTTGGGGCGGGGATTGATCGCACCTTTGGCAATCGCCGGCGGCTCGGTCCTGGTGATCGCCTTCGGGGCTGCCGGAATCGGTGCGGGCTTCGCCGCGACGACAGGCGCCACCTTGGGTGCTGCCGCCTTGGGCGCTGGCACTTCCTTCCCCTTGCGGATTGGCCCCTGCGACCAGGGCGTGGACCTGCCATCGGCCATGATGAACTGGCGGCGCATGTTCCCGACCTTGCCGACATGCTCCATGCGGCCCCAGCCATCCTCCCGCAGGACCTTCAGGACGTCCGGCGTGTTGCAGGGATGCATGTTGAGCGCCTGCCCGATCTCGACATTGCTGGGCACGGGCGTCTGCTCCTCGACACAGCGCAGCAGGATGGCGGCCAGCTTGTCCTTGCGGCGCGTGCCGGCGGGATCGACGATCGCCGCCTCTTCCGCCCGGCGCGCATTGGAGGCCGCCATATTCTCGGTGACGGGCCGGGCCGGCGGCTTCGGCTCGGGCAGCGGCGGCAGGGCGCTGGTGCGCCCATCCCACAGCGTGACCTGCCGCACCGGGGGCTGACCGCGCAGGATCGGATATTCGGGCCGTGGAGTGATGGTGCAGAAGCCCAGCCGCTTCAACATGGTGAAACAGCCGGAGATGGAGGCAACGTCGCCGCAGGCAGACCAGGATCCGTTGTACCGCGCCTTCAGCCAGGCCAGACAGCCATGCAGGCCCGGCATTACCTCGCCCGCCTCGACAATCTCCACGGCCAGCGTGGCGCAATGATCCAGATGCCGGGGCCCGTCGCGCACAACACCACCGGGCCATACCCCCCCCTGGGCCGGCGCGACACCGATGGGTGCGCCGGCCACGTCCGGGGCGTGTCCGGTATCGGCCTGTTGGGTCACATGATTGTCCTCCGGCATGCGCGCGGGCGCGGAATTCAATCCAGCCTCCACCAAACCGCCATCGTCATTTCGGGTCTGGATCGCGCTGGCCGGTACCTCGCCGGCGCTGGGAAGCGGTGCAATCACTTGATCACACCACGGGGTTTCTCGGCCCTGCGCATCCACGATCTGGCGACCAAAGGTGCCAGAGGCGGAACAGCCGCGGTGCCGAAGGGTCCAGCCTTCGACGCTGGCAATGCGGCTCAACAGCTTTGAGGCGCGGCGGCCGGCGGCATCCGTATCAGGGTCGGAGAAACCCAGGGCGCGGGCTACGACCGGATTGCCCTGCAAGGGCTCCCCCCGGTCAAGCAGCCCTTGGAAATAGGCTCTCGCTTCTTCGGTCTTGGTGCCGGGCTGAATGGGCCGTGGCGGGCCCTTATGGGCGCGCCGCCTTTCCCGGACATTCTCAACGGGTGCGGCGGCGGGCGCATCCATGGCAACGGCCAGAACCCAGCGCGCCAGCATGTCCAATTGCTCAACGGCGCTGCCGGACGGAAGGATGGCCCCACTGCGCAGCGCGGCGCAGGCCAGATCGCGGCGAATGGCGATGTGAAGGGGGATGTCCATCTCTCACCCCGCCTTCACAAGCTCGATGGAAACGACGTCGCCCTGGGCCGGCGGCTCCACCGCATCGCGAAGGGCGACGGCGCGGTCGATCACCTCCTGCGCCTCCCGTGCGATGTTGCGCCGCTCATGCAACTCTAGCCGGCCATCCTCCATGGCGCGCGTCACGGCGCCCGTCAGGTCGCCGACCTCCGCGCACAGGTGCAGCATGCGACGGTCGAGGGGTATGGGGGCTGTCTCGCGGCGAAGGCCTGACAGGATCGCCTCAACCTGCGCCTTGGCATGCGAGACAAAGACGGCGGGATATCCCCGCGCCGAAAGCAGCGCGTCCAGCTTGGCCGCATCCTCCAGCGTCAGGCGGGCCGCCTGATTGGGGTTGCTCTGCTTGGCAAGGGTGTTGCGCAGCATGCCAACCGATTCCAGGTCGGCGTCAGACAAGACGTGCAGCGCCTTGTCCAGGTGATCCTCAATGCTGCCGGGTTTGCGGTGGACGGCCATGTCCAAATTTCCCCAATCGGTTGGATTTGTCGGATGACGCGGGCGGCGTCATAACGGAAACACAGAAACCCGGACGTGGCGGACAGACCGATGCAGCCCTACTCCACCATCACCAGCGCGCATTCCGGCCCGGCGCAACGCTGCTCAGGCGGCATGCGACAGGTGCGGCCATGGGCGCAGGAACGTTGCTGGCGCTCTTGGCGCAGAGCCGCGTCTTTGGCTTCCAGCCGGCGCGTATCTTCGAAGGTAAATCCCCTGATGATATTGCCGATGAAGGGCCGGAGGTCCGGGGCGCGGAAGGCGGACTCAGACTGTTCAGGCATAGCGACACCCCCGAAACCGGAAAGAAATTGCGGGATTGGATGGGTCAGGGCGCGCCGGTGTGGACCGCGGCCTCGACCTTGCCCTGCATGAACGTTTCGACCCGCACTCGGGTGGAGCGACGCAACTCGCGCCCATCCCGCAGGTCAAAGACCAGCCGCGGGTCATTCACAGAAGACGTGCCAAAGGCGGTCGCGGTCATCCCGCGATCTGCCATGAAGCGCTCAATCTCGCTGAGTATGGGATCGTTGCCGGTGCTCATGCGGGGAAGATAATAGGAACATTCCTCTTTTGCAAGAGGATACTTCCTATTGGATTTTTCCTACAGGCATCGGGAAGATGCGCCATGGAACTCGATCAGCCACGCCTCAATATCCTTCGGCTTATCGCTGACAGCGAAAGCGACATGGCAAACGTGTCGAAGGCTGTCGGTAAGAGCCATTCCTATCTTCAGCAGTACATTAAGCGGGGTTCGCCCAGGCATCTGCCGGAAGATGTCCGCGAGGCCCTGGCTAAATTCTTCGCTGTCGATGAGGCGTTGTTTAGATCTGGTGATGCTTCAGTGAAGGCCGCAGCCGAAAAGTGGGGCGATGGCGGCGATGACCGTGATCCGCCCGCCGCCGCGCAGGCGCCAGAATTCAATGATGCAATATCAGAGCTGGATATCAGAGCGTCAGCAGGGCCGGGCGCGCTTGTCGAATCCGACATAGAGGCCGTGATCGACCATTGGCGCATTCCGCCTGCGGTCCTGCGGAATCAGACCGCTTCAACCACGGGAAGCCTGAAGATCATCACCGTGAAGGGCGACAGCATGGCGCCCGACTTCATGCCCGGCGAACGCGTCCTTGTGGACACGGCAGACAAACTGCCCTCCCCCGCCGGCGTGTTTGTGCTGTGGGATGGTTTCGGGTTGGTGATCAAGCGGGTCGAAATGATCCCCTACTCCAACCCGCCCATGGCCCGGCTGATCAGCCGCAACAGCCAGTTCCAGGCCTATGAATGCCTGGCGGAAGAAGTGCAAATCAGTGGCCGCGTCATTGGGAAGTGGCACTGGACGTAATCGCTTTCTGGCCGCACGCCGGGTTGTCGTCATTGATTGGATAGATTTTCCGCCTGCCGTTTGCGAGGCGGCAACGCTTGGTATTGCCTCAAAGTGAAATAGGATTTTTCCGCTTGACTGATAGGAAGTTTCCTATCATTCTCCCCCCGTCACCTGATCGACACCGGCTACAACGCCCCTAGGCGCCGCCCCGGATGCGTTGGGTGATGCCCGCCTCCCTGGGCAGGCCGACACGCAGCCCCTGTCGTGTCGGCCACCCGGGTGGCTGCCCCAGGGAGATCAAGACATGAACCCGAACAACACGGGGCGGCGTCGGCTGCCCCTCCTGCCGATGGCTGCCCTGATGGCCGCATCGGCCTGCACTGCGCCGCCGCCTGTCGATCCGTGCCTGCTGCGTCAGCAGCATGAAGATGGCAGCATCACCTGCCTGATCCCGCGCGGTGCAGCGCCGGCTCCTGCCGCCGCACCGGTCCCGGCCCGCACGCCGGTTGATCAGCTCCGCGCTGTTGGCGCAGGCGGTGCGGCATGAGCGACACTTCTCGGCCCCCAATGACCAGCGTCGATTTTGGCGAGGCAGTCGCGGCGGCTGTAGCCAGCATCCAGGCAAGCGGCGACATCGAAAGAATTATTCGCGAACAGATGGTCAAGACCATCAAGTCGGTGGTGGAGAGTTCATTTGCCTCATACGGCAAGTTCGGCGAGGCCTTGAAGGCGGAGATTGCCGGCAGTCTGCGGATCGGTCCTGGCTCCCTTGGTTTGGACGGTTACAACCAGATGGTCCTGAATGTTTGCCGGCAAGTGCTGCATGAGCGTCTGGACAAGGATGGCCGCGCCGCTATTGAAGATGCACTGACGGAACTTTTAGGCGAGAAGCCTCCCGCCCACATCCGGCTGTCGGATCTGGCGAAGCAGTTCGGCGAATGGGCCCGCGACAATGCCCATCTTGGCAACGCTGCGATTGAACTTCGCCCTTCGCAATATGGGGCCCGTTGGCTCACTTTCGGCTTTAACAACAAATACGGCGCCCGATCCCTCGTTAGGGACAGTTGCGAAGAATCAGTTGCTCGCTTTGCCGTCCATGAAGACGGTCGCATGTATGGCCTGAACGTCGAGGGGATCGACGTTTCCAAAGCCATCTTCTTCGGCAGCGGTATCCGCGGCTTCCTTCGCACCCTGTTTCAGATGCAGGTGGCCGGCACCTCAGTCGAAATCGACACTGAGGCACCTGAAGATTTCATGCTCGTTGAAGTCGATAGCGACGACTGATCCCGCCCGCGCTGGGGCCTTCGGGCACGCGCGTTTCCTCCCCCAAAACTCCCCCGGCGGGCGACAGGCTGCCAGGGACCTTCTTCCGGAGGGGCAGATGCACCGCAATCAATATCTGGTCATGGCCTGGGAAGCGTTCTGGATGACGGGCTTTTTCGCCACCGTCCTGATCGCCCTGCCTTTGCTGCTGGAAAGCTGAGGGCGCCATGGATTTCATTCTGGACCTATATCAGCATCAGCAGACGCAGCGTGGCGCGGTCGTGCCGGGGGACATGGCGGTGTGCAACCGCTGCCCATCCAGCTTCATGATCTCGCAACGGCTGGCCGGTGACGGTATCGCCCTGGTCGACATGTTCGCGCGTGGCGCCGAACTGAACCGGTGGCCGTAATGCAGCGCCCCACCCTGGCACTGATCCGCAACGGCCTCTCGGTCAGCATGGCCGAACCGGCCGTGCGCCTGACGCTGCCCGGCATCGACCTTATCGTCGCCGATCTGCGCGGACAGCCGCGCGGCCGTGTTGGTGGGGCGCGTCATATCCGCGACTGGGTCATCTATGGCCGTCCTGGCGTGATCTGGTTTGGCCACGACCTGGGAGACAGCGTCGTTGGCCCCACCCGCATGCGATCCCAGGCCCTGACCCAGTTTGCCCGCGCCCTGTTTGATCTGGCCACCAATCCCGCTCCGGCGCCTGCCGCCGACCCGCGCTGAGGATACCAAGATGCCCGACGCCCTCACCCTTGCCCCCGACCTCGCAAAACCCGCACAGGTCCCGCTCACGGCCACTGTGCAGGCCGGGGCGCTGCGTGCGGCATTGTCGTTCCTGCGTAAAGTGGCGGAGCGGCGGAGCACCCTGCCCATCCTGTCCCACATCCTGGTGCGCGGGGTGCCCGCACGGGGCGAGCGGCCCGCGCATCTGGACATGATCGCCACTGACATGGATATGCAGCTGCGCCGCACGGTGCGGGCCGATGTGCCGGCGGCGTTTGAGGGCACGCTTGATCCCTGGATCCTGGATCGCCTGCTGATGTCGCTGCCCCGGCTGGCCGATGTCACCCTGACCCTGCACGGCGATACCTGGCTTGTCGATTGCCCCGCCGCCGCCATGCACGCCAAGAACCTGATGTGCCTGTCGGTCGATGATTTCCCGCTGCTTGATAATGATCTGCGGGGACCGGTGGAGCCGGTGGAGATTGATGCGGCGGCGATGGCCGGCGCGCTGTCGCGCTGCGCCCCCTGCGCCGCCCGCGACAGTCACCGCTATTACCTGAACGGCGTCTATCTGCACCCCGCTGACCGGGACGGCACGCCGCGCGTCACGGCGGTATCGACCGATGGCCATCGCCTGATGGTCACTGGCTTTGCGAGTGACCTGCCCTTGCCGAAGGATGGCATCATCGTGCCGCGCAAGGCCGTGACCTTGATCCTGCTGATGCTGGCGGGGCAGCAGACGGCCCTGTGCGCGGTGCCGCCGACCAAACGTGAGGGCCCCGCCGCCCTGGTGGTGCGGCTGGCCGACGGAACGGAGATCATCACCAGGACCATTGATGGCACCTTCCCGGATTATCTGCGCGTCATCCCGCAGGGGGTGACCCGCACCCTGACCCTGCCGGCCGGCGATCTGCTGCGCGCCTTGCGGCTGGCTGCCGCCCCTATCCCCAGCAACACAAGCCCGGCCGTGCGGATCGCTGGTGTGGATGCAGGTCGGCTGGCCATCTCCACGGGCACACGGAGTGAAGATGGCAGCGTCACCGCGCATGTGTCGATGCAGGAACAGGGTGATCACCCCCCCCTGCCGGGAATCGGCCTCAACGCCGACTATCTGCGCGATGTCATCGACATTTTCGGCGGCGACAGCCTGATCTGGCGCTTTACCGAAGCGGAATGTCCGCAGATTTTTACGGTGCCAGACAGCACCGACATCTGCGTCCAGATGCCGATGCGGGTGTGAGGGCGCGATGATGCTGATCCCCAAAGCCAAACACCGCCGCGCCACCCGCCTGCGCACCCAGGTGCAGGATCATTACCGCGCCCTGCGCGGGGCAATGAACGCGGGCCAGGGTGGCGCCGCCATGATCGCCCTGGTCAATTGCTTCGCCATCGATGGCGATGTGATGCAGTGCCATTGCTGTGATCAGCGCCTGCATGTGACCCGCTGGCAGGAACCGTTCCGCCATGGGCTGGACGAAACCGGCATGGATTGCCCGCTGGCCGGCACTGACAATCCCTGGTCCCTGTGGTTCCAGGCTGCCGATCTGGTGCGCGGCATCGCCGACCGCACCGCCACCATGCGCCGCGCCCTCAACGCCGCCGCCGAGCGCTTCCGTGAGTACGAGGCACTGCACGCGGCCAAGCCGGACCCGGCGAAGGCCCAGCGCAACGCCGACATGGCGACCCTATGCGAAACCGCTCTGCGGGAGGGGCTGTGATGGGTGCAGACAGCAAGATCGAATGGACCGACTACACCTTTAACCCCTGGCGCGGCTGCACGGCGATCAGTCCGGCTTGCGACCATTGCTATGCCAAGACGCTGGTGGAGGGCCGCCTGTCCGGCGATTTCAGCCAGCGTGCGCGCGCCGCTGACAGCACCTGGAAACAACCGCTGGCCTGGAACCGCAAGGCCGCCAAGTTGGGCATCCGCAAGCGCGTCTTTTGCGCCTCATTGGCGGACGTGTTCGATAACCAGGTGCCGGACCAGTGGCGGATCGATCTGTGGGCGCTGATCCGCGCCACGCCGCACCTGGACTGGCTGCTGCTGACCAAGCGGCCGCAGAACATCTCGGGGATGCTGCCCGCCGATTGGGGTGATGGCTGGCCCAACGTCTGGCTGGGCGCCACGGTCGAGAACCAGACGGAGGCCGACCGCCGCATCCCGCACCTGCTGCGGGCGCCGGCGGCGGTGCGGTTTCTGTCCTGTGAGCCGCTGTTGGGGTCGTTGGATATGAAGCGGTGGATAGCAGGTGGCCGGAAGGCCAGAAAACCTGACGGCACTGAATTCATCGCGCCACATTGGTACATGACACAATGCCGGTCCTGCGGCTGGATCGGTTCGTCCGAACTGTGCGGCACAGATGTTGATTGCGGTCAGGGCGACAGTGACGTGTATTGCCCAGCCTGTCACGCCGCCGGCTGCGACAATGAGATTGCGGGCCTGGATTGGGCGATCTGCGGCGGCGAAAGCGGCACCGGTGCCCGGCCCATGCATCCAGCGTGGGCACGGTCCCTGCGGGATCAGTGCGAGGCCGCCGGGATGCCGTTCTTCTTTAAGCAGTGGGGTGAGTGGCAGGCTTACTACGACCGCGATGTCGATGATCCCGACTGGCGGAAGTGTCCCCAGACGGATGGGCAGATGGGGCGCGGCGCTACTCGCTATCTCAATCTAGCCGGCGGCTGCGGTTTCCATGGAGACAAGCTGGTTGCATTCCGCAACGTCGGCAAGAAAGCCGCCGGTCGCCTGCTGGATGGCCGCACCTGGGATCAGTTCCCGAAGGCAGGTGCGGCATGACCCTACCCCTGACCGTAAAGGATCGCATGGAGGCCCTGGGCTGGACCTTTGATTGCGACATTGATGACAGCGGCGGGCTTATCGCGGGCGCAATGAAGCTGGTCCGCACCAGCCCGACCGTTTCGCGGGTCACCGACTATCACACCGATCAGCAATTCAAGACTGACGTGGCCGCCTGCATGGCTGCGTGTCAGGCAGAGGAGGGCTGGGCATGAACATCCGCAAGGTCGATCCGCTAGGAACCGGCGTGCATGTAACCGCCCTCCCCGATGGCCGGATCAAGCTGGAGGTCTGGGCAGAGGATCGCCCGCCGCAGGATGACCCCGACGTCTATTCCCTCACCATCCCGCAGGCCCTGGAGCTGACGTCAAAGCTGCCGGTCGCGGTCCGCAACACCCTGAAAGGATTGGTCGGATGAGCGTAATACCGCCCCGCCCCCGCGTAACCGATCTGCCTATCCGCATGGCTGCGGCCCGGAAAATCCTGCCGCGCATCTATGAATGGATGGGCAAAACCCGCGAAGAACATGACGATGACGCCGACAGCCTTGCCGGCCTGATGCTGGCCGGCGCTGACGGCTATCAGCTGGCCCGCGGCCTGGAGGATGAGTGGGGCATCCAGCCCAACGCCGATCTGGTCGATGTCCTGGGCATTGCTGGCGGCCAACTTGATATGGTTCACCGTGCGGCTGTTGTCGGCTGGGTCATTGCCAACGACATCAAAACCGACCTGCGCGTCGGCCAACGGGCACAGGTCAAGTCTGGCCCGGACGCGGGGGCCGTTGGCACTATTGTCCGCGTGATGCGGGAAACCGGCACCTTGCTGCTGTGCTGCGAGGGCTTGGGCCACGTCACGGACGGCCCCGGCGTTCACGGCATCGTTTTGCCCTATGAGAATGTGGAGGCGGCACCCGCGCCCGCCCTGGAGGGTGCGGCATGACCGACGCCATGACCACCACCATCAAGGTCGAGGGCCAAACCCCCACAGAATTCCTGACCTTTTGGCTTCGCCTGGCGCAGGTCAAGGGCATGGTCGCCTCTGCTGGCGTAGCCCGCGACGACATCGCAACCGCCATCAATGCCCTGATTGCGGAGAATGACCGGCTCCGCGCCCTGGCCAAGGCTGGGTACGAGCTTTCTACCTATGCGTCCTGCATCAGCTGGGATGGCGACCGCAATCGGGGCGAATGGCTGGAAGACCTTCACAAGGATATCAGCGCGCTTCAGGCCTTGGCCATTGAGATCGGCGTGGCGTCCCCCGGCGGGGTCAGCATTGATGACAAGCGCATCGTCCGTGAGATCGCGAAGGCCAAGGCCTTCGACGCCGCAGAAGACGCGGAGGCGGAACGGTCATGACCCACCCCACCTATCTCATCTGCGGCTTTGGTCGCTGCGGTTCCAGCATGGTGATGCAGATGCTGCATGCGGGCGGAATTCACTGTGTCGGCGATTGGCCGGATTTCGAGGCACCGGGCATTGAAACGGTGGCGACCATGTTGCGACAGCCACCGACAACGGCCATGGATGGTGTGGCCGTCAAGATCCTGGATGCCACGTCGCGCCATGATTTCGACCTGCCCAAACGCGGCACCGGCTACCGCGCTCTGTGGCTGGACCGCAACCCGGACCAACAGGCCCGTAGCGCCTGCAAATTCATGGCAGCGACCAACAGTTTCCCGCCCGGTAACCGGCAGCATCAGCGCGCCCTGCGTGCGCAGTTGGCGAAATCCTACACGGACGACCGCGCCATGTGCATCACCCGCCTGCACCGCATCTGCGGGCAGCAGCCGCTGATCCTGACCTTTGAGAACATCCTGCGCGACCCCGCCCGCATCGCCTCAAAGCTGGCCGCCTGGACCGGCCGGCAACTGGACGAACGCCGCATGGCCCGGCAGGTCGTCCCCCGCACGCCCAACTGCCTGCCGGGCCTGCTGGAACTGGCGCAACTCTTTGACCGGCGCGCGGCGCAGGGTGGTGCATGATGGGGTACGGTGACTGCGGAAACGACAGCAACGGGCGTCCGATTGGCTACAATTTTTCGGCCACTTGTGATCACCCTGGATGCTCCGCCGCCATTCATCGCGGCATGGCGCACGCCTGCGGCGGCGATCACGGCGAAAACGACTATTCCTGCGAAGGGTACTTCTGCCGAGAACATCTGATCTGTGTGGAAATCAGGCAGCAATATGTCCAGGGCGCGTCGCCGCATGTAAGCATTTGCCCGGCATGCCACAACAAGGCCGAAGCCGCCAAATTGCTTGTCGATGAGGATGACGAGAGACACGCGACCGGGCGCGTCCAGGGCAGTGAGGTGCTGTCATGAACCTCCGCATCCTGAAAAAGCTCTCAGCCAGAGCCGCGCCGCTGTTGCCGCTGCTGGGTGACAGACGGGAACAGTTCCGGGCCCGCAAGGAAGACGCCTATATCGGCATCCTGATCATGGATCGCAAGCATTGGGATCGTGGTCGGTCGGTTCACGGAGATTACGTCTTCGAGAACACGATCAAGCGGCGGGCAGCTGACGGGCGCGGCTGGATTTACATGCACCCGCCATCCTTCGCCCGGAAGGGAACAGTCATGGTCGGCTGCATGTCCGGCGGTGAAGAGCCGGAATGGAGCGAGGAATCCGCATGGGAGGCGCTGGACAGCCTTGTCCGTGACTTTTTTACAGACTACCAGCGATTGGTAGACGACGATTGTTGCACCTATGGTGCCGCTCTCACCCGCGACCTCAGCACCCCCAGCAAAATACTTCTGGCAGCGCGGGAAATTATCCGCGCGGGTGGTGCGGCATGACCAGCGCCGATTTCCGACGGGAACTGACCCTGGTGATGCCTGGCTACAACTGGGTTCTGCATCGGTCGCGATACGCGCCGACGGTGCAAAGGGCAACCGGCACGCAGTCCAGCGGCTTCAATCGGCTGTCGACGTTGCAGGTCGTCAGAACGCAAGGGGCTAGCGGCACGAGCTACCAGGTCAAGTCGTCCGGCCACGGCGCCAAAGCCCCCTGGGAAGGGGAGGCCACAAACACCAGTCTTCGCCGCGCGCTGCGCGATCTCCAGAAGTTATATCAGAATCAAGCCAGCAAGTATGGCCGGTTGGCTGCGGCCATGGAAAAGGGCCGCTACGCCCAGGAAGGTGCGGCATGACCCACCCCGCCCCCTATTTTCTGGGCCTGCCCTTTGATGACCTGATGGTGATGGCCAACCTGCGCGCCATCAATGGCCAACAGGGCGGCAAGACACAGACGCGCCGGAAGCCGAACGACCTGCTGCTGGCGGCAGAGCGTGCCCAGGCGGACGGTAGGCCCATCATCGGCTGGCAACGGGAATGCTTTCAGTTGCTGCGCTTCGGCGATTATCTGCCGACCAGGGGCTTTCCCTGCGATGTCCGGTACCGGGCCACTGATCGGTGCCGCGACCTGCCCGCCGATGTGCGCGGCCATCAATGGCGTCCGTCAATCCACATGCCAGAAAAGGCCTGCCGGGTGGTGCTGGAGGGGCTGAGCATCCGTCGCCAACGGCTGGGCGATATTGACGAGGATGACGCCAAGGCGGAGGGCATGTGCCCCATCCTTCATGGCGATGGCCAGTATTACTGGCACTGGGCGCCGCGCGAACCCGACGGCAGGGACTGGGCTCATCCGCAGGGCGCCTTCGCCGATCTCTGGAACCACATCAACGGCCCTGGCGCCTCGAAGCGCGACGCGGACATTGAGGTCATGGTCCTGACCTATACGCCCGTCCTGCGCAGCATCGTCGATTATCGGAGGGCATCATGACCCCCTATGAAGAATTCCTCTGTGCCAAGGTACCGCCGGCTCCAGTGCTGGGCCTGCCCTGCACCCTGGACGATGTGCCCACCCATTTGACCGATGGCCGCCCCCTGAAGGAGCATCAGCGCGCCTGCATCGCCTGGGCCGTGCGCGGTGGCCGGCGGGCGCTGTTTGAGAAGTTCGGGCTGGGCAAGAGCGTCCAGCAATTGGCCATCCTGCGCATCATCACCGACCGCACCAATGGCCGGGGCCTGATCGTCGCCCCCTTGGGCGTGCGGCAGGAATTCCGCCGCGATGCCGCCTTGCTGGGCATTGACCTGTGCGTGGTGCGCGATGATGCCGACATCGACGCCGCCGGCGACGGCCCCCGCCTGTTCCTGACCCATTATGAGGCGGTGCGACTGGGCAAGATTGATGTGAACCGGTTTGTGGCCGTCAGCCTCGATGAAGCGGCGGTGCTGCGTGATTTCGGGTCGGATACCTATCAAACCTTCCTGCCTTTGTTCGCGGGGGTGCCGTACCGGTTCGTGGCCACGGCCGTGCCCTCGCCCAACCGCTACAAGGAACTGATCCATTACGGCGCCTTCCTGGGCATCATGGATAGCGGGCAGGCCCTCACCCGGTTTTTCCAGCGCAACAGCGAGAAGGCCGGCGACCTGACCCTGTACCCGCACAAGGAGGCGGAGTTCTGGGAATGGCTGCACTCTTGGGCCGTCTTCCTGCAACAGCCCAGCGACCTGGGTTTCAGTGACGATGGCTATGCCCTGCCACCGATGGAGGTGCATTGGCATGCGGTCCAGGTCGATCTGACGGCCGGCACCACCACCGATGACCGGGGCCAGGGCATGCTGCTGCGCGACGCCGCCCTTGGCGTGGTCGATGCCGCTCGCGAAAAGCGGCTGAGCCTGGACGCTCGCATCGCCAAGGTGGCGGCCCTGATCGACGAAAACCCCGGCGAGCATGTGGTGGTGTGGCACGATCTGGAGGATGAGCGGCGCGCGCTGGAGAAAGCCATTCCGCGCATTGCCACCCTGTCGGGCGCGTCACCGCTGGAACAGCGCGAGGCGACGATTGTCGATTTCGCGGAGGGACGGCTGGCGCGCATCGGCCTGAAGCCGTCGATGTTCGGGGCCGGCACCAATATCCAGCCGCATTGCGCCTGGGCCATCTATGCCGGGGTCGGGTTAAAGTTTCACGACTTCATCCAGTCAATCCACCGCCTGTGGCGGTTCGGGCAGACGCGGCCCGTGCGCATTGATGTGATCTATGCGGAGACGGAAGAACTGGTGGTGCGCGACCTGCAACGGAAATGGAAGGACCACGATCATTTGACGGCGCGCATGTCGGAGATGATCCGGGAACGCGGCCTGGGATCGCTGGACACCCCCATCATCACCCGCGCTATGGGCGTCCCGCGACAGGAAGTGTCTGGCCAGGGCTGGACCATGGTGAATAATGACAGTGTGCTGGAATTCGCCAACCTGCCGGAAAACAGCCTGGACCTGATTGTCACCAGCATCCCGTTTGGCACGCAGTACGAATATTGCGCCTCCTACCATGATTTCGGCCACAACGATGACAATGATGCGTTCTGGCGGCAGATGGATCATCTGACTCCGCACTTGATGCGGGCGCTGAAGCCGGGGCGCATGGCCTGCATCCATGTCAAGGACAGGATCCTGTTCGGCGCCGTCACGGGCCAAGGTGTGCCGACAATCGAACCGTTTAGCGATGAAACCGTGGCCCATTTTCGCCGCCATGGCTGGCAGTTCATGTCGCGCATCACGGTTACGACCGATGTGGTGCGGGAGAACAACCAGACCTATCGCCTGACCTATGGGGAAATGCTGAAGGACAGCACCAAAATGGGTGCTGGCATGCCTGAATATGTGCTGCTGTTCCGCAAGCCCCAGACCGACAAATCCAAGGGTTATGCCGATCAGCCGGTTTCCCACACCGCGGATGAATATAGTCTGGCGCGGTGGCAGGTGGTGGCCCATGCCTACTGGCCGTCATCGGGCGACAGGATCCTGACCGCCGACGAGCTGGCCGAACTACGCACGGACATGCTGCCGCGCGCCTTCCGCACCGCGACCGAAAAACACATCTATGACCACGGCGCGCATGTGGAGATCGGGGAGCGGGTCGCGGCCCGCGACGGTGGCGACCCGCGCGGCAGCCTGCCCAAAACCTTCATGGCGCTGGCCCCGGCCTCGAAATGCCCCGATGTCTGGACCGACATCACGCGCATGCGAACCCTGAACGCCGAACAGTCGCTGGACGGGCGGGAAAAGCATGTGTGTCCGTTTCAGATCGACATTGTTGATCGGCTGATCCTGAAGCACAGCATGAAGGGCGAGCTGGTGGCCGATCCCTTCGCCGGCATCGGCACCGTGCCAGCGCGCGCCATCCTGCAGGGCCGGCGCGGCTGGGGCTGCGAACTGAACGAGGGCTATTTCCGCGACGCCGTCCGCTACTGCGCCGCCGCAGAAGCGGACATGGCCATCCCCACCCTTTTCGACCTGATGCAGGCGCCCAGCGCCGCTGCGGAGTGAACCATGAAGACCGATATCAATACCGCCAACATCCAGAAATGGGCCACCACACTGGCCAACACGCATCGCACCATGATGGTGGCGGAGGGGCGGATAATCCGGGGCGGCCCGCACCCCTATTTCCCCGTTTGTGGGGAGGTGCGGGAAGACATGCCAGAGGCCGATAGCATGGCCAAGCTCTGGGCCGGCTCCATGGAGATGTTCCGCACCCTGGCCGCCATCCGCAGCGTGTGCCGCGACGCCGCCGGCGCGACACCGCAAGAACACCAGGCTCTGCTGACTATGATCATCGCCCAGGTCAGCGACGCTTTGCCCGTGCCAACCAACGCCGAACAGAATGCCGCCGATGCCGGAACGCCCCTGCCGGAGGATTCCGATCCGCCAGCAATCTACAAGGACATGGCGGAGATGGCGGCGGGTTTCATGCTGCGGTGGCGCGCGGACATGCGGGCCATCGCCCGGTGGCAGGCGGCCACCGGCAGGGTGATGACTTGGCCCGATCATGCCGACCTCTGCGTCTGGCTGATGGAGCAACTGGACGCAAAAGATGCGACATCCGGCGCCAGATGGAAATCACCCGGCGCAATGCCCTTCCTGACCTTGGGGCCAGAGCCCGACGGGTGGGACGTCGATGGCGCGGGCGGCCCCGGTTATTCCCTGCTTTGGAAGGCCATTCAGGTCTGGGCCGTCTGTCAGGGCCGCGTTGGGGTCACCATCGGCGAGGCGGCAGCCGTTTTCAACATGCCTCTGTCCATGGTGGCGCAGGCCATCACCGAAACCAACAGCCCGTTCATGTTCCTGGGCGGCCCGGCTGATGATCCCAAAACCACCATTGAGCATGACGGGGAGTGACCAAAATGACCAAGCCCCTTTGCATCTATCACGCCAATTGTGCCGACGGCTTCACCGCTGCATGGGCGGTCTGGCTCGCCCTTGGTGATGCGGACTTCCACCCTGGCGTCTATGGCCAGTTGCCGCCCGACGTCACTGGCCGTGACGTAATCATGGTGGATTTCAGCTATCCGGCGGATACCATTCGCATGCTGGCCAGCAGCGCCCGCTCCGTCCTGATCCTGGATCATCACCAGACCGCGCAGGCCGATCTCGTCGGGTATCAGTCGCCGGTCAGGTCCGGCTGGGATGCTCACCTTCAGGACATTCAGCAGTCACTGGTGACCGGCGATAGCGGCACCGTCCGTGCCCTGTTCGACATGGACAGGTCCGGCGCCCAGATCGCCTGGGATTTCTTTCACCCGCAGAAAAGCCGCTTCACGCTGGTGAATTATGTGGGCGACCGTGACCTATGGCGGTTCAATCTGCCGGGTAGCCGGGAGGTCAACGCCTATATTTTCGCCCACAAGTACGATTTTGAGACGTGGAATGAATTGGCAACCACGCTGGCATTCGACATTCAGATCGGCATCCGTGGCGGCGGGGCAATCGAAAAGAAGCACCACAAGGATGTAGCCGAACTGGTCGCGGCTTTCCGGCGGCGCATGACCATTGGGGGCCATGAAGTCTGGGTCGCAAACCTGCCCTATACCCTGACCAGCGATGCCGGAAACCTGATGGCGCAGGGCGAACCATTTGCCGCCTGCTATTGGGATACGCCCACCCATCGGGTGTTCTCGCTGCGCTCCACCGCCGATGGCCTGGACGTGTCCGCAATCGCCAAGCGCTACGGCGGTGGCGGCCACCGCCACGCCGCCGGCTTCCAGATGCCTCATGGCTGGGCTGGTGATGATACGGAGGCCGACAATGCCTGACAGCCTGTTTGCCGATCTGCCGGTCGCCCCGCGTGGCCCGCGCACCCGGCGCATTCGCCGCGCCATCACCGGAATCCCGGCCGGTCAATCCCTCGCGAAGCCCTGGCCCCTGGACGGTGAAATCAACGTCGTGCTGTTTGCCGGCATGGGCGGGGCCTGTCAGGGCCTGGAAGAGGCGGGATTCCCCGTCCATGTAGCCGTCAATCACGACGGTGTCGCCATCGCCGCGCACAAGGCCCTGAACCCGCACACAAAGCACTTGCAGGCCGATATCTATGAGGTCTGCCCGCTGGACGCCACGGGCGGCAGGGCGGTGAACATTCTATGGGCATCACCTGACTGTCGGGATCACAGCGTTGCCAAGGGCGGCGCCCCGCGTTCGCCCCGCGTGCGGTCGATGCCCTGGCAGGTCTGCCGCTGGGTGGGCGTGCTGCGCCGGCACGGTCGCGGGCCGTCTACGGTCATGCTGGAGAATGTCCGCGAAATCCGGGGCTGGGGACCGCTGATCGCCAAGCGCGACAAGACAACGGGCCGCGTGCTGAAACTGGACGGCACGGTGGCCGCAAAGGGCGAACGGGTGCCGCGCGAACAGCAGCAGTTGATCCGCGATCCGCGCCATGTTGGAAGGCACTGGCGGGCGTGGCTGGCGCACATGCAGGCCCTGGGCGTGGACTGGCAGGATCGCGACATTGTCTGTGCTGATTTTGGCGTGCCCACGACGCGAAAGCGATTGTTCGGCGTTGGGCAGTTGGATGGCTTGCCGATTGTCTGGCCAACGCAGACCCACGCTCACCGGCACAGCGCGGGGGTGCGGGAGGGGCGCCTTCTGCCCCATGCCAGCGCCGCCAGCATCATTGATTGGTCGCTGCCGCTGCCCAGCATCTTCGGGCGCAAGAAGTCCCTCCAGCCGGCAACGCAGAAGCGGATTGCGGTGGGGATGAAGCGGTTTGTGCTGCAATCAGCGGAACCGTTCCTTGTCCACACCAATCATGCCGGCACCCGCCCGCCCTATGGCATTGATGCGCCGGTGCCGACCGTGGCTGGCAATAGGGGCGGAATGGCCCTGTGTGGTGGGGCGCTGGTACCCACCACACACACGACCAGCGGCGACCGCGTCCATGATGGGCAGCAGCCCGCGCCGACCATCACCGCCGGCGTAAAGGGTGGTGAGTTGGCCTTGATGGCGGCCTCCGTCATTCAGTCGGCTCATGGGGAAGGCAAGCCCGGCCGGGCGCAGCGATGGGGCGCTGGCACCACCAGCTTGCGCGACGCCCTGGGAACCACGACGGCTTCCGGCAGCAGCCATGGCCTCCTGGTCGCGCATCTCACCCGCTACCATGGTGAGCGTCATCCCAACGAGGCCCGCGGAACGGATCCTGCCGACAGCCTAGCCACACTCACAACGGAGAACCGATTTGGCCTGGTCGCGGCAACCGTGATCGGTGCGGGCGGTCGCTCCGTCCAGATCCCGCCCATTGATGTTCATGGGCCGCTCAACACCTCCACCACCAAGGAGGATCGTTGTCTCGTCGCGGCGCACCTGACCAAGTTCAACGAGAACAGTTTTGGGCAACACCCCCTGGACGGCATCGACACCCTGATGGCGGGGGCAACGCGCTTTGGGGTGGTGGCCGCATGCCTGACGGAACATCGCGGCGCGTCCTACGCACAGCCCGTTCATGACGCCGTCGGAACGCAGACCGCGACTGACCATCACGCCGTCACAGCGGCCTGGATGGTGCAGCACAATACAGGCGTGATTGGGCATAGCCCCGATGACGGCACCAGTACCCTGACAACACTCGGTACGCAGCAGAATGTTGCGGGGGCCTTTCTGATCCACCAGCGAGGGACCGGCGTCCCGACCAGTCCAGCAGGCTGCCTGCGCACCCTCACCGCTGGCGGTAACAAGGGCGGCGACCATGTCGGGCTCAGCGCCGCTTTTCTGACCGAATATTACGGAACAGGCGGACAGCACCAGGGCTGTGCGGATGGGCTGAACACGCTTTCGACCGTGGACCGGTTCGGCGTCACGGGTGCCAGCCTGACCTATCCCTTTCTGACGCCGGATCAGTTGGCCCGAGCCAAACAAGTCGCCGATTTCCTGCGCGCCCATGGCGTCTGGTCTGGCGGCGATGTGGTTACCGTGGCGATTGACGGTTCGACATGGATTGTCGCCGATATCGGCATGCGCATGTTGAAGCCGCATGAGGCGGCAGCCGCCCACGAACTGACGATGCCGGAATCCATCACACTGGCAAAGCTGGATGCCGACGGGCGGCCCGTCATCGGCGCTGACGGGCAGGTTGTAACAATCACACGGCCCCTGACCAAGACAGAAGCAATGAGGCTGATTGGCAACTCAGTGCCCAAACGGCCGGCCAAGCTGCTGGCCCTGGCCAACGCCCGGCACCCCTTGGACGCCCGCCGTTCGGCGGTGGCAGCAGAATAGGAGGTTGAGAATGTCTAAACCTTTCACGCCCGACACATTGGCGGAACGCTGGGAATGCAGTCCCCGGCACATCCGCGACATGATTAATCGCGGCCAACTGCCGGCCTTCCGGCTGGGGAAGTTGGTCCGCATCAGCGCGGAATCCGTTCAGAGGATCGAAGAATGCGGCTTGTCAAATATCGGGGATACTGGTGCGCAGCTTGGGTCGAAGAAGGTGGGACCGTCCGCCGGTCCCTCCGGATCGCCAGCACCGAAAGTCGTGAGCGCGCCGAACGCGCCCTGATCGACTTCAAGGCGGCCCTGCGCAAGCCAGCCGAAACGGTCGCTGACATCGTTGATCTGTACCTTGCGGACAAAGACGAAACCGCGACCAGCCCAGCACGGCTCCGTGATGCGTGGAAGCCGTTGAAGCCGTTTTTCGGCCACCTGCGGCCCGAGCATGTCACCCGCCAGCTATGCCGGGATTATGCAGCCCAGCGCCGGCAGGGGGGGCGGCAGGATGGCACCATTCGGAAGGAGCTGGGCACCCTGCGTGCGGCGCTGAGATGGCACAACAAAGCCACGCCGGCGGTGGTGGAACTGCCACCCATGCCGCCACCCCGCGACCGCGTGCTGACCCGCGCGGAGGTGGATAAACTGATTGCAGCCGCCGATGCCCCGCATGTGAAGCTGGCAATCCGGCTTCTGTGGGCCACGGCGGCGCGCAAGGAGGCGATCCTTGGTCTGCAATGGAGCCAGGTGGATTTTGAGCGGGGGATCATCCGGCTTGCCCAGGATGACGACGGCAAGAAGCGCAAAAACCGGGGCATCGTGCCTTTCGGCCCCCGGCTGCGCGGCGAACTCACCGAAGCGAAGGCTGCGGCCTTGACCGATTATGTCATCGAATGGGGCGCCCGACGGGTGAAGGCGATCCGCACGGGATTTGACCGGGCTTGCCGGGTTGCCGGCCTGAAGGATGTCTCGCCGCACGTTTTGCGGCACAGCGCAGCGGTGGCCATGGTGGAGGCTGGCCGCCCAATGGATGAGGTCGGTCAGTTGTTGGGGCACAGCGACGTATCTGTGACCTATCGCATCTATGCCCGATACAGCCCGGACCACCTCCGGGAAACGGCCAGCGTGCTTGATTGATCGGATGGCGACGCTGGCGGGAATGCCGTCAGCGTTCCTGCAATGTTCGCACCAAAATACGGGCAGTGCTTGTTTGTTCACTTGCACCGCACCACAAGCCGCAAAGCCTACATTGGCGCCCTACACGCCAAGGCAAACAGCGGCCCTTACACCAAACAGCCTAACATTCCGCGCAAAGCACAGGCCTCCGAAGGCAGAGGCCGATGGTTCGAATCCATTCGGGTCCGCCACCTTCCCTCACAAAACCAATCACTTATTCCTGTGGCCCACGTCTCGTGGTCGCCATCGGGGATTGCAAGCGTCAAGCGATCAGGCGCAGAGCTTCGCGGACATTGCTGATGCGCTGGTTGGCGGCGCGGGTGGAATGGGCGATTTCGTCCATGGAATGGTGGATCTTTTCCACGTCACCCGAGGCGCCGCGCATCGTGCTGTTCATCAGACGGGCCACAGCACTCTGTTCCTCCACGGCCGAGCAGGTACCGACCACATAGCCGCGAACGGCGTCGATGGCAGCCCGAATGGCGTCCATCTTCTCCGCCACGTCACCGGCGGCACCCTGAAGGCTGACGATCTCCTGCGAGATACTGGCGGTGGCGCTGGCGGCCTGCCGGGCCAAGCTCTTCACCTCGCCTGCCACGATGGCAAAACCACGGCCCGCCTCACCGGCCCGCGCGCTCTCGATGGTGGCGTTCAGGGCCAGCATGTTGATCCGGCCAGCGATATCCTGGATCAGCTTCACAATGCCGTCCATGGATTGGGTACTGTTCAACAGGCGCTGGGTGGCGGCATCGACCACGGTCGCCTCTTCAAAGGCTTTCTCCGTCGCGGACTTGGAATGGCTCATGGAGCGGGCGATTTCCTGGATGGAGGCGTCCAGCTGCTCTGACCCGCTGGCAATGGCGGCGACGCTGACAGAGGTGCGTTCAGATGCCTGGGTCGCGGTCTCGGCCTGATTGTTGGACTGTTCCACTGCCGAAACAATATCACCCAGGTAGGATTGCACTGCCGACAGGGTCTGTTCGTTACGCTGACGCGCCTCGACGGCGGCGGTCACGTCGGTAGCGAACTTCACCACCTTCACGGGCTTGCCATCCTCATCCAGGATCGGGTTGTAGGTGGCCTGGATATAAATGACGCGACCACCAGCAGCCAGACGTTTATATTCGGCTTGGCTGAAGCGGCCCGCGCGCAGGCCCGCCCACAGTGAGCGATAGCTCTCAGTCGCTACCTCCTGCGGATCGACGAACATGCTGTGATGGCGGCCCTGGATTTGGTCCAGACGGTAGCCCATAGCCTTCAGGAAATTCTCGTTGGCATCCAGGATGGTGCCATCCATGGAAAAGCTGATCACGGCCTGCGCCCGGTTCAGTGCAGTCAGCTGCCCCTGGACATCCAGCGCCCGCTGCCGGTCGGCGGTCACATCGCTGGCCAGCTTCACCACCTTGCAGACATGGCCACGGCGGTCAAAAACGGGATTGTAGGAACCGTGGATCCAGACCTCGCGCCCACCCTTGGCCAATCGACGGATCATCTGCACCTGACCCGGCTTGCCCTCACGCAGGCTTTGCCAAAGCTGGCCATAGTCGCGGCTGTTTCGTGTCGCCTCATCCACGAAGATCGAATGGTGACGGCCTTTGATTTCATCCAGACGATAGCCCATGACCTTCAGGAAGTTGTCATTGGCGTTCAGGATTTCTCCTGTCGGAGAGAACTCGATCATACCCTGGGCCTTGCTCAGGGCAGAGATGATTGCTTCGGCGTCTGAATTATTTCCGAACAACATCGCGTTCCTCCAGATATCATGCGGTGGGCGCATCGACCTGTCAGAACCATACGTCGAACTTACCGAATATTCACCAAATCGGAAGGTTATAACCTTTGGAATCGAATTGGTTGAAATGCTCAACTTCCTTAATATTTCCAAATTTTCTGATCCGACACGCTATACATTAGTATAGGCACTCCACCCCTGGTTAGGCGCAGAAGTCAGACCACCCAATACAACCGCGTACAAGGCAGCCGCGTGATGGCAACCCCTGGCAGCATAAACCAGCGCAGTATATAAGCGCGACCGGTCCACCGGTGGGTGGACGCGGCCCCGGCGAAGGGACAGACATTATGTTGAGCGACATTATCGAGTTCCTGGCCACCGGCATCATCGCCGTGATTGATGCCATGGGCTATGCCGGGGTGGCGCTGCTGATGGCGATCGAGTCCGCCTGCATCCCGCTGCCATCCGAAATCATCATGCCGTTCGCAGGATATCTGGTGTCTACCGGATCGATGAACCTGATCCTGGTGGCGACGGCGGGGGCCATTGGCTGCAACCTGGGTTCGGAAGTGGCCTATCTGGTGGGGCGGCACGGGGGGCGCACGGCCATCCTGCGCTGGGGCCGGTATGTGTTGCTGGATGCGGCAGACCTGGACATGGCCGACCGGTTCTTCGCGCGCTTCGGCAATGCCGCCGTGTTCATCGCCCGGCTGCTGCCCGTTATCCGGACCTTCATTGCGCTCCCCGCCGGGATCGTGGGCATGAAGAAGGTGCCGTTCCATATCTACACATTCCTGGGCTCCTGGCCCTGGTGCTTTGCCCTGGCCTATGTCGGCATGGCGCTGGGCAATGAATGGCACTCCAACCCGACGCTTAGCACCTGGCTGCACCGGTTCGATGCCCTGATCATCCTGGCCATTCTGGGGCTGGGGGGGCTGTTCCTGTGGCATAAGCTGCACAAGCGGAAGGCCTGAAAAAACAAAACCCCCGCCGGATGGCTCCGGCGGGGGCTTACTTTGAGGTGGCGCCTACTCAGCCGCCGCCACCACACCGGCCGGAAGGGTCGGTTCCAGCTGCTTGCGGTGCGCGCCCACCATGAAGCGCAGCAGGACGTAGAACACTGGCGTCAGCAGCAGGCCGAACAGGGTCACGCCCAGCATGCCGGCAAACACGGCCACACCCATGGCCTGACGCATTTCCGCACCCGCACCGGTGGAGGTGATCAGCGGAACCACGCCCATGATGAAGGCGATAGAGGTCATCAGGATGGGACGCAGACGCAGGCGGCTGGCCTCAATCGCGGCCTGGACAACCGTTCGGCCATGGGTTTCCAGCTCGCGGGCGAATTCCACGATCAGGATCGCGTTCTTCGCCGAGAGCCCCACAAGCACCATGAAGCCGATCTGGGTGAAGATGTTGTTGTCCCCGCCCGTGATCCAGACGCCGGCCAGGGCAGACATCAGGCTCATCGGCACGATCATCAGGATGGCCAGCGGCAAGGTCAGGCTTTCGTACTGTGCCGCCAGCACCAGGAAGACCAGCAGGACGGAGATCGGGAACACCCACAGGGCGGCGTTGCCCGCCAGGATCTGCTGATAGGTGAGGTCGGTCCATTCGAACTTGATCCCGCGCGGCAGCACCTCCGCCGCGATCCGCTCCGCCGCTGCCTCAGCCTGGCCGGAAGAATAACCCGGCGCCGGGCCGCCATTGATGTCTGCGGCGGTGTAGCCATTGTAACGGACCACCATTTCGGGACCGTAACTCTGCGTCACCTGTACCAGCGACGACAGCGGCACCATCACGCCCTGGTCGTTGCGGGTCTTCAGCAGGCCGATATCATCGGCGTGGGCGCGGAACGGCGCATCCGCCTGCACCCGCACCTGATAGACGCGGCCGAAGGTGTTGAAGTCGTTGACATAGAGGGAGCCCAGATAGACCTGCATCGTCTCGAACACGTCGGTGACGGGCACGCCCAGTTGCTTTGCCTTCACGCGGTCCAGGTTCACATCCAGCTGCGGCACGTTGATTTCGTAGCTGCTGAAGGTCGGCCCCAGTTCGGGGGTCTGGCGCGCCTTCATCACGAAATCGTTCGCCGCCTTGGCCAGGGCCTCATAGCCCAGGGAGCCGCGATCCTCCAACTGCATCTTGAACCCGCCCAGCGTGCCCAAACCCATGACAGGCGGCGGCGGGAACACGGCGACGAAGGCTTCCTTCACGCTATTGAACTGCTGCTGCAGGGACATGGCGATGACATTGGCCGACAGGCCATCCTTCTGCCGCTCCTCATAAGGCTTCAGCGTTGCGAAGACGATGCCGGCGGAAGAGGAGTTGGTGAAACCGTTCACCGACAGGCCAGGGAAGGCAACGGCATGATCGACGCCGGGCTGCTTCAAGGCGATGTCGGTCATGGCGCGGATCACATCCTCCGTGCGGTCCAGCGAGGCGCCGGTGGGTAACTGTGCGAAGGCGATCAGATATTCCTTGTCCTGCGCCGGGACGAAGCCACCCGGCACCGCACGGCCCAGAACCACGGTCAGGCCCAGCAGCAGCACATAGAGCAGCATCATGGCGCCCTTGTGCCGCACCACGCCGCTCACGCCCTTGCCGTACCCTTCCGACCCACGCTGGAACACGCGGTTGAAGCCCCGGAAGAAGCCGCCCAGCACCTTGTTCATGCCGCGCGTCAGCCAATCCTGCTTGTCATGATGACCCTTCAGCAGCAGGGCCGACAGGGCCGGGGACAGGGTCAGGGAGTTGAAGGCGGAGATCACGGTGGAAATCGCGATGGTCATCGCGAACTGCTTGTAGAATTCACCCGACAGGCCCGACATGGCGGCCAGGGGCACAAAAACGGCGACAAGGGTCAGGGCGATGGCAATGATGGGGCCGCTCACCTCCTGCATGGCCTTGTAGGTGGCCTGCTTGGGGCTCAGCCCTTCGGAGATGTTACGTTCCACATTCTCCACCACCACGATGGCGTCATCGACCACGATGCCGATGGCCAGCACCATGCCGAACAATGACAAGGCATTGATGGAGAAGCCGAACAACAGCATTAGGGAGAAGGTGCCAACGATGGAAACGGGCACCGCCAGCAGCGGGATGATCGACGCCCGCCAGGTCTGCAGGAAGACGATCACCACCAGCACGACCAGCGCGATGGCTTCCAGCAGGGTATGGATCACGGCGTCGATGCTGGCCTGCACGAAGCGGGTCGGGTCATAGACGATGGAATATTCCACCCCGTCGGGCATGTCGGCCTGCAGCTCCGCCATCGTCTCCCGAACAGTCTCGGAAATGGCCAGCGCATTGGCGCCCGGTGCCTGGTTGATGGCGATGGCCACCGCCGGCTGGTTATCCAGCAGGGAGCGCAGGCCATACTGCGAGGCGGCCAGTTCCACCCGCGCCACATCACGCAGATAGGTAACGGCACCGCCATCGGTCTTCAGGACGATGTCCTGGAATTCCTCCACCGATTTCAAACGGCCCTGGGCATTGACCGACAATTGGAGGGGCGCGTCGGGCACGGACGGGCTGGCGCCGATGACGCCAGCGGCCACTTGCACATTCTGGTCGCGGATGGCGTTGACGACGTCATTTGCCGTCATGCCGCGTTCGGCCACCTTGTGTGGGTCCAGCCAGACACGCATGGCATAATCGCCCGAACCCCACAGCAGCACCTCGCCCACCCCGGAAATGCGCGCCAGACGGTCGCGCACATTCAGGACGGCGTAGTTGCGTAGGTAGGTCATGTCATAGCGGTCGTCGGGCGAGCGCAGATGCACCACCATGGTCAGGGTCGGCGACGACTTCACCGTGGTCACGCCCAGCCGCTGCACATCCTGCGGCAGGCGCGGCAGCGCCTGGGCCACACGGTTCTGCACCAGTTGCGTGGCCTTGTCCGGGTCGGTGCCCAGCTTGAAGGTCACGGTCAGCGCCATGTTGCCGTCGCTGTTGGCCTGGGACTGCATATACAGCATGTCCTCAACGCCATTGATCTGTTCCTCCAACGGCGAAGCGACGGTTTCGGCAATGACCTTGGGGTTGGCGCCCGGATACTGGGCACGCACGACAACGGAGGGCGGCACGACCTCCGGATATTCGGAGACCGGCAACTGGAACAGGGAAATGAACCCCGCCAGGAAGACGACCACCGACAACACACCCGCGAAGATCGGGCGGTCGATGAAGAAACGAGAGATGTTCATGACAAGCCTCGGGGTCCGCGCGGATCGCACGGGATGGGTTGGGCTTCTAACTTCCGTCATCCCGGCGAAAGCCGGGATGACGAGGGAGGGTGCGAGAGAAGTGTCTACCGCGTCGCCACCTGCGTGACCGGCCGCTCCATGGCCACCGCCTTGGGCTTCACCACGTCGCCCGGACGGGCGCGCTGCATGCCGTTGACGATGATGCGTTCGCCCGGCTGCAAACCGCCGGTGACGATGCGCAGGCCTTCCTGCCGGCTGCCCAGCAGGACGGGGCGGTAGGAGACCTTGTTGTCATCACCCACGACCAGGACAAATTTCTTGTCCTGATCGGTGCCGATGGCGCGTTCATCGACCATAACGGCCGCCTGCGGATCGGAACCGCCCACCTTGACGCGGGCATAAAGGCCGGGAACTAGCAAGCCATCGGCATTGTCAAAGCGGGCGCGGACGCGGATGGTGCCCGACACGGGGTCCAGACGGTTATCCACGTCATCGATGGTGCCAGCGCGAGAATATTCCGCCTCGTTGGCCAGACCCAGTTGCACCGGCACACCGGCCTGATCCTTCACCGACGCGATGTGGCGCAGATAGGTCTGCTCATCCACGTCGAACGACGCATAGATGGGCGAGACGGAGACCAGAGTGGTCAGCGGCACACCCGTCGCCCCCGCCGCTACGACATTGCCCACGGTAATTTCCGCACGGGAAACACGACCGGAGATGGGTGCTGTCACTGAGGTGTAGGACAGGTTCAGCTTCGCCACATCCAGTTCCGCTTGCGCTGCCCGCAGGCTGGCCTGGGCGTCGCGGGCATTATGCTCCCGCTCATCCAGGGTGCGGCGAGGAATCGTGCTATCGGCCACCAGCTTGGCGGCGCGGTCCAGTTCGGCACTGGTGAAGCGAACCCGGGCCTGGGTCGCCGCCAGCTGCGCCTCGGCCCGCGCCACCTCGGCACGATAAGGGGCGGGGTCGATGGTGAACAGGACATCGCCCTTCTTCACCTGCGCCCCATTCCTGAAATGCACCTCGGTGATGGTACCGGAGACGCGGGGACGGATATCCACCCGCTCTACCGCCTCCAGACGCCCGGAATAGCTCTGCCAGTCCACCACCTTACGCGCCACGACAGGCGCCACATCCACCTCCACGGCGGGCATGGCGGCCATGGCCACCGGCTTGTCTTCCGCCTGCCCCTGCAACGTTGCCAGCGAGATCACCAGCAGCGACACACCGGCGGCCATCATCCAGGCCAGCTTGGATCGCGTCATCGACATGGGTACCACTCCTTGCCAGAAGGGTGCAGAAAGGGGTTTCCCGCCGCCGCCCATCGACGGGGGATCATGCAAAAGAGGCCTGTTCTAAGGACAGCGCCGCCTTGGATGCCCGGCAATCCGGGCCCCCTTATCCAACACCTTTGTTTCGGGTTTGGAACCGCATCCAGGTCGGATGAGGTTCCCTCAATCATCAGGTTTATCGGGTTTGCTGCATCGCCGCTGTGATGGCCGTCGCAGGCATTAAATCTTTTTCATCTGGCACCCATGCAATTCCGCAAGGGCTTGGCAAATAACACCTTTCGACATCCAATAGACCACAAGCCCGCGGACAGGCGTCCGCAGGTCAGTGAGCAGTTGCAGCATCACCCATTCGCCGCAACGAATAAATATCGATTTTCCGACAACAGAATTCGGATTATCCGAACAATCAGGCGGCGTGCTGGTAACAAGCAAAGGGCTTATCGGCGCCCTGTAGGATCGGGCATTGTTCGAACAGGCTGACCACCCAGTCGATGAACAGGCGCACCTTCTGTGAGGGCTGACGGTTGGGTGGATAGACGGCGGAGATGGGCATGGGCCGGGGTCGAAACTCAGGCAGCACCTCCACCAGCTCTCCGCGCTGGAACTGTTCCAGCACCATGAACAAGCCGGGCTGCATCAGGCCATAGCCCTGAACCCCGCAGGCAATATAGGCCTCGCTGTCATTGACCGCGACCGCACCTTTCAACGGCATGTCGATCTCCACCCCATCCTTCACGAATTCGAACGGGTAGGAACGGTTGCCCAGATGGGGGGAGAAATACCGCACGCCCTGATGGACCGACAAATCCTCCAGACATTGGGGCACCCCATATTTCTCCAGATAGGATGGGCTGGCGCAGGTGATGCGGGAGAGAAGGCCCAGACGGCGGGCGATCATGGAACTGTCAGCCAGTTCCCCGACGCGCAGCACGCAATCCACCCCTTCCTGCACGATATCAATCTGCCGGTCATTCATGCCCAGCTTGAGTTCGATATCGGGATAGCGCGCGTGGAACTCCCGCAATTGCGGGATCACCACCAGCCGCCCGATGGAGGTGGGCATATCGACATGCAGCCGGCCCTTGGGATGCCGGCGGCCTTCGGTGAAGCCGATCTCCACCTCCTCCACTTCGGCCAGGATACGCAGCGCGCGTTCGTGAAACAGCTCCCCATCGGCCGTCAGGGACAGGCGCCGTGTCGTCCGCTGCAACAGGCTGGTGCCCAGATGGGCCTCCAGATTCTGGATGATGGTGGTGACCGATGCGCGCGGCAGGCCCAGCTTGTCAGCGGCCCGGGCGAAACCATTCAGTTCCACCACCTGCACAAAAACCTGCATGGCCTGCAATTTGTCCATGATCCTGCCCACCCGGAAATATATCCCCAGGCTGTCATGAACACAGGGGCGGGCCGGTTGCTATGCCCGCCGTCACAGGTGGTAGGTTTTCACAGACAGGAACGTAGCACTCTCACCTCCCGAGCGTTCCGGCGTGGGAGGTGAGAGTGCTAACAGCTTACCCCAGCGCCTCGGTCAGCTCCGGGACGATCTTGAACAGGTCGCCGACGATGCCGTAATCGGCCACCTGGAACATGGGGGCCTCTTCGTCCTTGTTGATGGCGACGATGACCTTGCTGTCCTTCATGCCGGCCAGATGCTGGATGGCACCGCTGATGCCGACGGCGATGTACAGTTCCGGGGCCACGATCTTGCCGGTCTGGCCGACCTGATAATCGTTGGGCACGAAACCGGCATCCACCGCTGCACGGCTTGCACCCACCGCGGCACCCAGCTTGTCCGCCAGCTTGTCCAGCATCGGGAAATTGTCGCCCGACTGCATGCCGCGACCGCCCGAGACGATGACGCGGGCCGAGGTCAGTTCCGGGCGCTCCGACTTGGTCAGTTCCGCACTGACAAAGCTGGACAGCCCCGCCTCGCCCGTGGCGCTCAGCGTCTCGACCACACCGGCCCCACCGGTCTCGCCCGCCGCCTCAAACGCGGTACCGCGCACCGTGATCACCTTGATGGCGTCGCTGGACTTCACCGTCGCGATGGCATTGCCGGCATAGATCGGGCGTTCGAACGTGTCGGCATCGATGACGCCGCTGATCTCGCTGATCTGCTGCACATCCAGCAGGGCCGCCACGCGCGGGGCCAGGTTCTTGCCGAACGTGGTGGCGGTGAACAGCACATGGCTGTAGCCACCCGCCTTCACAGCGGCCACCACCAGCGGTGCGAAATTCTCAGCCAGCGGGTTGGCATATTCAGCGCCATCGGCGACCAATGCCTTGGCCACGCCGGCGGCAGAGGCGGCTTGCTTCGCAGCCTCGCCCACGCCCGAACCGGCGACCAGCACATGCGTCTCGCCGCCGATCTTAGTGGCGGCACCCAGCGTGGTCAGGGTCGGCTTCTTCACCGCACCCGTCGAGGGTTCGGCAACAACCAGAATGCTCATGTTGCGTATCCTTGGAATGCGTTGCGGATCAGATGACGCGCGCTTCGTCGCGCAGCTTGGCGACCAGCTCAGCGACCGACGCGACCTTGACGCCGCCCTTGCGCTTGGCCGGCTCCGTCACCTTCAGCGTGGTCAGGCGCGGGGTGATGTCCACGCCCAGCGCGTCCGGGGCCACCGTCTCGATCGGCTTCTTCTTCGCCTTCATGATGTTGGGCAGCGAGGCATAGCGCGGCTCGTTCAGGCGCAGGTCGGTGGTCACCACCGCCGGCAGCTTCAGCGAGACCGTCTCCAACCCGCCATCAATCTCGCGCGTCACAGCCACGGCGCCATCGCCCGGCACCACCTTGGACGCAAACGTGCCCTGGCCCCAGCCCAGCAAGGCGGCCAGCGCCTGGCCCGTCTGGTTGCTGTCATCATCAATGGCCTGCTTGCCCAGGATCACCAGATCCGGCGCTTCCTTGGCCACAACCGCCTTCAGCAGCTTGGCAACCGCCAGCGGCTGCACCTCGGCGTCGGTCTGTACCAGAACGCCGCGGTCGCCACCCATGGCCAGCGCGGTGCGGATCGTCTCCTGCGCCGCTGCCGGGCCGATCGACACGACCACGATCTCCGTCGCCTTGCCCGCTTCCTTCAACCGAACGGCTTCCTCAACCGCGATCTCGTCAAACGGGTTCATCGACATCTTAACATTCGCAAGCTCGACACCGCTCTCGTCGGGCTTAACGCGGATCTTGACGTTGTAGTCAACGACACGCTTAACGGCGACTAGGACTTTCATGTCTGGTTCTTCGGCTTTGATGCACAAGGGTGCCGAAGATCGGACAGGACCGATATGATCGTCCATGCCGATTCCAGTCAAATTTCCTGATCGGTTTTGACAAATCCACGCAAAAAAGAAACCCCCGCCCAACGGGTGGGTGGGGGTTTTGTCAGGTTGCGGCGGGAAACCCGCCGCCGGGAGTTAAAACTTACCGGGCCAGCCAGCCGCCATCCACGGGCAGGGTGATGCCATGGACATAATCGGCAGCAGCAGAAGCCAGGAAAACAGCCGCCCCGCCCAGATCCGACGGCGAACCCCAACGCGCGGCCGGGATCCGGGCCAGGATGTCGCGGTTGCGGTTCTCGTCGGCGCGCAGCGCCTCGGTATTGTTGGTGGCGAAATAGCCCGGCGCGATGGCATTCACATTGATGCCCTTGGCCGCCCATTCATTGGCCAGCAGCTTGGTCACGCCGGCAATCCCGCTCTTCGATGCCGTGTAGGACACGACGCGGATGCCGCCCTGGAAGGACAGCATGCTGGCGATATTGATGATCTTGCCACCGGAACCTTGCGCAATGAACTTCTTCGCGACCGCCTGGGCCAGAAAGAACGGCGTCTTCAGATTGACGTCCAGGACATCGTCCCAGTCGGTTTCCGAGAACTCCAGCGCATCGGCGCGGCGGATGGTGCCAGCATTATTGACCAGGATGTCGATGCGGCCAAAGGCAGCGGCCACCTTCTCCACAATCTCCGCCACCGGCGCACCGGTGCCCAGATCGGCGGAAACGAAGGCGAACTTGGCACCAGCAGCCTCAACAGCGGACTGGGTATCGGTCGGGGTCGACCGGCCCACGGCCACGATGCTGGCCCCGGCCTGGGCCAGTGCCAGCGCGATGCCCTGCCCGATGCCGGTATTGGCACCGGTTACCAGCGCTACCTTGCCACTGAGGTCGAAGGGATTGCTCATAATGGGATGCTCCCGTTCCTGACCTGTCTCAGCGCAGCTGGCAGATATCGATCACCTTCATGTCGGTGTAATCGAGATTTTCGCCGCCCATGGCCCAGATGAAGGAATAGTTGGCGGTACCGCTGCCCATGTGGATGGACCAGGGCGGGGACATCACGGCCTCGCCATCGGCCACCACGATGTGACGGGCTGCTTCCGGCTCGCCCATGAAATGGAAGACGCGGTTGTCACCGGGGATGTCGCAGTAGAGATACACTTCCGAGCGGCGGTCATGCAGGTGCGGGGGCATGGTGTTCCACACCGAGCCCGGCTTCAGCATGGTCAGGCCCAGCAGAAGCTGCGCCGACTGGCAGGTCGCCGGCACGATATACTGATAGATCGTGCGCTCATTGCTGGTTTCCAGCGCGCCGCGTTCCAGCGCCACCGCGTCCTTCAGGCCGATCTTCTTGTTCGGAAAGCTGGCATGGGCGGGGGTGGAGACCAGATAGAACTTGGCCGGAGCCGCGCCATCGACCGATGCGAAGGTCACATCCTTCGCGCCCATGCCGACATACAGGCCGTCCTTGTTGCCCAGCTCATAAACGGTTCCGTCCACGGTCACCGAACCCGCACCGCCGATATTGACGATGCCCAGTTCGCGCCGTTCCAGGAACGGGTGACCGGCAGCGGATGCCGGCTCGGTCTGGTGCGGCAGCACAACGCTGCCCGCCACCGGCGTGGCGCCGCCGACGACAAAACGCTCATTATGGCTGTAGTTCAGCACCACCTGATCGGCCACGAACAGGCCGGTCATCAGATAACGATCCCGCAGATCATTATTGCTGGCACCCTGCATCATGACCGGGTGGGTGGCGTGATAGGTCTTCGCGAACATATTGGAACTCCCCGATTTTTACGTGTCAGCCTGGAATGCCGATCCTGTTGGCACCGACTGCGCCGATCACAGTTTATAGGCTTTCTTGGGCAAGTTGTATGACAAATCTACAGCCACCTCGGCTGCGTCATCCTCATCCATGCGATGCTCGGCCACCATGCGCGCCAGGAAGGCGCAATCCACACGCCGCGCCACATCGTGGCGGGCCGGAATGGACAGGAAGGCGCGGGTGTCATCGTTGAAGCCGACGGTGTTGTAGAAGCCCGCCGTCTCCGTCACCTGCTCACGGAACCGCATCATGCCTTCCGGGCTATCATGGAACCACCAGGCGGGGCCCAGCTTCAGGGTCGGGTAATGGCCGGCCAGCGGCGCCAGTTCACGCGCATAGGTCGTCTCATCCAGCGTGAACAGGATGATCGACAGGCGGGTGTCATTGCCATACCGGTCCAGCAACGGCTTCAGCGCGCGGATATAGTCTGTGCGCGACGGAACGTCGGCACCCTTGTCACGCCCGAACCGTTCGAATACTTGGCCGTTATGGTTGCGGAAGGCGCCGGGATGGATCTGCATGACCAGACCATCCTCAATGCTCATGCCCGCCATTTCGGTCAGCATCTGGCCCCGGAATGTCTCGGCATCCGCCGCCGTTACATCGCCCTTCAACACCTTCTGGAACAGCTTTTCAGCGTCGGCAGGCGACAGGTTGGCGGTGTTGGCCGTGATATGGCCATGGTCGCTGCTGGTCGTACCCACCTTCATGAAATCCTGACGGCGCTTGCGATGCGCGTTCAGATAGCCTTTCCAGCTATAGACATCCTCGCCCGTCACCTCGGCAAAGGCGCGCATGGCGGTGGGGAATTGTTCATGTTCGGGATCAATCACCGCGTCGGGGCGATAGGCGGAGATGACCCGCCCGCCCTTCCAGCCGCTTTCCAGCACCTTATGGTGATGGTCCAGCGTGTCGGTCGGCCCCTCCGTCGTCGCGATCAGTTCGATATTGAACCGCTCAAACAGCGCGCGGGGGCGGAACGCATCGGTCTTCAGCGCGGCGTCGATCGTGTCATAGTAATGGTCAGCGGTGTCAGCCGACAGAGCGACATCGATGTCGAACACCTTGGTGAACACGAAATTCATCCACAGCCAGCTGGGCGTGGCGCGGAACAGATGGAAGTTCGACGCGAAAATCCGCCACGCGGCGCGCGGATCGGCCTTGGACGGGCCCGACCGGTCGCCCACGCCCACATCACCCATGGCAATGCCCTGGCTGTACAGCATACGGTAGACATAATGGTCCGGTGCCAACAGCAGTTCCGTCGGGTTACCGAAATTGGCATTACCCGCGAACCAGGACGGGTCCGTATGCCCGTGCGGGCTGATGATCGGCAAATCCTTCACCAGCTGATACAGCCGCCGCGCAATGGCGCGCGTGCCGGGCTCAGCGGGGAACAGGCGGTCATCATGCAGGGCCAAAGGCTTGGACATCGAAAACACCTTAGGGGCGCAAAAAACCGGGATGGTCGCGCTTTCATTAGGTAACCGGTGTCATGACAGAAGGCAACAGGATTAATCGCCACGACCTCTGATTTTTTCGGCCCTTCAGTCACAAACCAATTTCAGAATTTCGGACGGGGGGCTTGACCCGTTCGGGCAGGAAATCCGGCATCCCGCTTGCCAGCGGCGGGGCGGCAGCGTATTCCTCCATGCCTGATAAACTGGATGGTGACACCGTTGCGTCTTTCCCTCTCCCGATGGCGTTTACTGCTGCTGGCGGCCTTTGTGCTGCTGGCCGGCGCCATGGGCGGCGGCGATGCGGTGGCGCGCGCCGGTATCGGTCGGATTGCTGGTGAATGCCCGGACTCGGGGACGTGTGACCAGCGCCTGACCACACCAGCGCAGCCGGCCCTGATCCAGATTGCCCTGCGCATCGATGGCAAGGCCCTGACCGGCGGTGCTGCCGGGTTGGCCATGCTACCGGGCGGCAATGGGCTTCCGGCCTTTATCCAGACCGGCATGCCGGCGGAAAAGGGCGTGCCCGCCCCCCTGCCCCGCAAGGCAGTCAGCGCGCCCGGTCAGCCGCGCGGGCCGCCGGCAGGCCACTGACCCCGCGTTTTCACCAATTCCCGTGATCACCAGGGCGCGGTCCATGAGCCGCCGCCGATGATCGGACAAATCCCATGCTTAAATTCTCCCGTCTGCAGACCATCGCCATTCTGGTGATCTGCTTCCTGGGCAGTGCGCTGGCCATTCCCAGTCTGGTCGGCCCGCACAACATGCCCTCCTGGCTGCCCATGCGCCATTTCAACCTGGGCCTTGACCTTCAGGGCGGTTCCTATCTGCTGCTGGAGGTCGATGCCGAAGCTGTAAAGCGCGAGCGGCTGGAAAATGCCGTGGACGAAGTGCGAGGCCTGCTGCGCACCGCCGATCTGCGCGTTGCCGGTGTCGGCGTGGAAGGCAGCGGTCTGGTCGTGCGGCTGGCCGATCCCGGCGATGCGGCCCGCGTCACCGACGCCCTGCGCCCCCTGACCCAGGCCTCCTTGCCTGGCGAGATCGCCGATTTCACGATCGTGCCGGAAGCGGGGCGCCTGCGGCTGGACTTCGGTCAGCAGGCCCTGACCAACCGTGTCAGCAAGGCCGTCGACCAGTCGCTGGAGATCGTGCGCCGCCGTATCGACGAAACCGGCGTGAATGAGCCCATTGTGGCCCGTCAAGGCGCCTCGCGCGTGCTGGTGCAGCTGCCCGGCGTCACCGATCCGGGCCGTATCAAGCGGCTGCTGGGCCAGACCGCCAAGATGACCTTCCATCTGGTGGGGGACGCGACGGTGGCACCGGGTTCGTCAGCACCGCCGGGCTTTGAATGGCTGCAAAACAGCGACCGGGGTGCCGGAGGCGGACAGGTCCTGGTCCGCAAGCGCGTCGAGGTGGACGGCGCCACTCTGACCGATGCCCAGCCCAGCGCCGACCCGCAATCGGGCCGCTGGGTCGTGTCCTTCAGCTTTGACAGCATCGGCGCCCGCCGGTTCGCCGATATCACCAAGGCCAATGTCGGTCGGCCGTTCGCCATCGTGCTGGATGGCCGCGTCATCTCAGCACCGGTGATCAATGAGCCGATCCTGGGCGGACGCGGTCAGATCAGCGGCAATTTCACGGCCCAGACGGCCACCGAACTGGCCGTTCTGCTGCGCGCCGGTGCCCTGCCCGCCCCGCTGACAGTGGTGGAAGAACGGTCCATCGGGCCGGAACTGGGTGCCGACAGCATCAAGGCCGGCGTCATTTCCTGTATCGTCGGCGTGGTTCTGGTCTTCGCCTATATGTGGCTGACCTACGGCTTTTTTGGTCTGATCGCCAATGCCGCCCTGGTTTTCAACCTGTTCCTGACGCTGTCGTGTCTGGCTATGCTGGAAGCGACCCTGACCCTGCCCGGCATCGCCGGCGTGGTGCTGACGCTCGGCATGTCGGTGGACGCCAACATCCTGATTAATGAGCGTATCCGCGAGGAGCTGCGCAAGGGCAAGACGGCGTTGTCCGCGCTGGAAACGGGCTATATCAAGGCCCGTGGCACCATCATGGACAGCAACCTGACCACCCTAATCAAGATGGTCCTGCTCTATGTGGTCGGCACGGGTTCGGTGAAGGGCTTTGCCGTCACCACCTCGCTGGGCATCATCACGTCAATGTTCACGGCCACGGTCGTGGCACGCCTGCTGACCGCCATCTGGTACAAGCGCACCCGTTCCAAGGAACTGCCCGTCTTCGGCCCCATCAAGCTGAAGACCGCAGGGATGAAGATCAACTTCATGAATGGCCGACATGTCGGTCTGGCCGTGTCGGTGATCCTGTCGACGGCCTCGGTGGTGATGTTCTTCAAGCCGGGGCTGAACTACGGCATCGATTTCGCTGGCGGCATCGTGATGGAGGTGCGGACGGCGGAAGCTACCGACTTCCCAAAGATGCGGCAGGTGATGGAAGGCGTGAATGTCGGTCCAGTGGCCTTGCAGGCCTTTGGTACCGACCGTGACGTGATCCTGCGCATGGAGCGTCAGGAAGGGGCGGAAAGCAACCAGCAGGCCGCCATCAAGGCCGTGACCGCCGCCCTGGAACAGAACTTCCCCGGTTCGGAGGTTCGGCGCGTTGAAGCGGTGGGTGCCTCAGTATCAGCAGAACTGTTCAGCGACGGCATGCTGGCCCTGGGTCTGGCTGCGTTCTTCATGCTACTCTACATCACCTTCCGCTTCGAATGGCAGTTCGGCGTGGGTGCGGTGGTTACCATGATGCTGGACGTCACCAAGACCATCGGCTTCTACGCGGTGACCGGGTTGCAGTTCAACCTGACGGCGGTGGCAGCGATGCTGACCATCATGGGCTTCTCCATCAATGACAAGGTCGTCGTCTATGACCGCGTGCGCGAGAATCTGCGGCTTTACCGCAAGATGCCGCTGCGCGAGCTGATCGACCGCTCGATCAACGAGACCATGACCCGCACCATCAACACGAACATTGCGGTGTTCCTGTCGATCGTGCCGCTGGCCCTTTATGGCGGTGAAGCTCTGCGTGAGTTCGCCTGGGCCCTGCTGTTCGGTATCCTGCTGGCCACCTCCTCCTCCATCTTCATCGCGGCCCCGATCCTGCTCTATCTGGGCGAGAACCGGCTGCGCAAGACCATGGACGCCGAGGACCCGCCCGGCAACGAAGGTGGCGAGGGAGAGGCCGCCAAGGCCTGATCCCGAAACCCCGCAAAGACAAAACCCCGGCACCGCAAGGCGCCGGGGTTTTTGTTTGGGCCGTGAACGGTCATTCCGCTCGTTTGCGGCCCGTCAGCATGGATAGAAGCAGATTCTCCCTGTGCAGCAGGCTGCTGACCAGCACGCCAGCCAAATGCAGGCCCACCAGGACCAGGGTGCCATTGGCCAGCACCTCATGCGCTTCTTCCAGAAAGTGGCCATAGGGGCGCAGAGCCGGCACAGGATAGCGGGTCAGCAGGCCCAGCACCGCCGTGCCCAGCAGGGCGAACCACAGCGTCAGGGCCATGGCCCCCCCGGCGGGATTATGGCCCAGATATCGGTTGGCCCGGCGCTGCACCAGGGTGCGCATATAGGCCAGAAGGCCGGCACCCGACGGGGCAAAGTCGCTGAACCGGGCATGGCTGCTGCCGATGAGGCCCCAGAGCGCGCGCAGGCCCACCAGGGCGATGATGGTGAGGCCCGCCGCCTCATGCACCGCCATCACCTCCTCCGCTGACAGCCAGGCCGTCAGAAAAGCGGCGGCAATGCCCCAATGGATGAAGCGCAGCAGCGGGTCCCAGACCCGGACGGTGCCAGGGGAAGGCGGGACAGACGACCCCTGCCCCGCTGGCAGTGTCATGTCGGCCATCAGTCGCGCTCCACCTTCAGGATCTCACCCGTGCGGGCATCGACATAGAGTTCCTGGCGCTGGCCGTCGGGACCGGTGGCCTTCACCTCCACCAGCTTGTCGCTTTTCCGCTCAACCGAGCGGGCATCGCGGTAGCCCTGGGCCGACAGCTTGTCCAACAAAGCCGGCATGGACAGCGTATCCACTGCCATGGACGGCCCAGGCATGGGCGCGGCACCGGTCCCGGCCCCTTGCGCATAGGCATAGGCACCGGCGGCCAGCGAACCGGTCAGAAGCAGGCCGGCAAGGAGACGGGGGTAAGGCATGATGGGTTCCTTCCTGTTGGATCGATGATGGAACCGATCCTGACAGGGCTGCGCTGAACCCAAGCTGAATGCGCCGCGAAAAGAAAAACGGCCGGGAATATCCCCGGCCGCTTGTCAGTAAAACCGCTTCGGGAGGAGCCCGGCGGATGGAAATCTTCAGCGCGCCTCACCACCGACAACAGCAGCAGGTGCCGGAACGGCAGCTGTGCGGGCGATAGCAAAGCGGTACATCAGCAGCGTCAGTGCGACTGTCACGGCAAACCCGGAAACGCCGCCGACCAGGACACCCGCCGCGTTCGGCAGGGCCACCATAGACCAGTAGGCCAGGGCCGTGCGGGTGGGCGAAACCAGCCAGCGCAGCAAGTAATGATGCAGGTGCTCCCGGTCCGGGGAGAAAGGGGCGCGACCGGCGCGCAGGCGGCTGACGATCAGTCGCAGGCAATCGACCACCGGCAGCAGGAACAGGCCCATCAGCTGCATGTTGGTCAGGGTGCTGTCGGCGTGGCCCGTGATAGCCAGACCCAGCAGGCCCATGACAGCGGAGATACCATAAGCGCCACTGTCACCCAGGAAGATGCGACCACGCATGTTGAAGGCCAGGAACACCGCCCCGCCCGCCACGATCAGCAGGGCCAGCATCGACAGGGTGCCGGTACCGGCCAGCGCGAAGAACAGTGCCCAGATCATGGCCATGCCCGAGGCAACGCCATTGGCACCATCGCTCATGTTGAACGCATACTGGAAGCCAACAAGGCTGACGATTGTCAGCATCGCGCCCATGAAGGGCGGGACATCAACGCTGACATCACCGCCAAAATTCAGGGAGGTCAGGGCCAGATGCGGCGCCAGGATGATGGCGAAGGAGAACATCACCAGCGAAACCGACAGGCGCACGACGGGCGGCAGGTGCTGACGATCATCCACCATGCCCATGACGAACAGCACGACCATCACGGGCACGATTACCCAATGCAGGCCGACACCATCATTATAGGAAATACCGCCACCAATCAGCGTCGCAGGCAGCAGGATGGCCAGACCGCCCACCAGCGGCACCGCACCACGATGCAGCTTACGCAGGCTGTCAGGCTTGTCCATGATGCCCAGGGCATTGCCGATGGGCTTGGCCGCGAAGCAGATCAGGGCAGACAGGGCGATCTGCAGGATAAGGGCCAGAGGATATTCCAATTTTGCCACCCTTCAGGCGCGGGTTTGAGAGCTTGACCGTCAACAACACCGGAGCACCCGCCGTAGGTCCGTCGACATCGACGGAACGCGGAACTTCGATATCGAAACAGGCACTCCTTATTGAGGTTATCCCGCGGTCCGCCCCTTCGTACCGCAGTGCCGAAGCCGTGGCAGGTTTACCATAGGCTCCGATCTATCGGAAAGACATTACCGTAGGGAAGGTCTGCGCTGGAAGCGCAGACCGACAAAAACAACTTACTGACATGGAGATTATCATATCTGATGCCGGAAAGGCACAGTCTTTAGACGAGGGACCCTATGCCTTTGCGCAGGGGTCGGACACCGAAAATGGCAGATAGCAAGGACTTCCGGGGTAGTCCGGGGAGGTGGACCTATGACCTTGCCGTAGGGTGTCGTCACCGACTCGATAGCCATGAGGCAGGCCGGAATGGAGAAGGGGCGAGCCCGTCTGCACAGGCCCGCCCCCATGATGAAGGACTTGTTGCACTGCCGAAATGCTGCTCCTCACACGACCGTAGTCGTTGAGGAAGGTCAGGCCGGCGCGCGGTCCGACAATCCGCCGCCCAGCGCCTTATACAGCGTGACCAAATTTGAAAGCCGCTGCTGACGCAGGATGATCAAGCTGCTTTCCGCCGCATAAAGGCTACGCTGCGCATCCAGAACCTGCAGATAGCTGTCGACGCCCCGGTCATAGCGGGCCTTGGACAGGGTGTAGGTCTCCCGCGTGGCCGTCACCAAGGCCGTCTGGGCGGCCACCTGATCATCCAGGGTGGCACGGGCGGCCAGGGCGTCTGCGACCTCACGGAAGCCCGTGCGCACGGCGCCTTGATAGTTGGCGACGGCGATGTCCCGGTCCGCCTTGGCGACATCCAGGTTAGACTGGGTGCGACCAAAATCGAAAATGGGCAGGCTGGCATCAGCCCCGACATTCCAGACCTTGCTGCCGCCTTCGAACAGGCCGGACAGCGAGGTGCTGGCGGTTCCCAGCGCGCTGGTCAGGCCGATACGCGGGAAGAAGGCGGCGCGGGCCGCACCGATATTGGCGTTGGCGGCCCGCAGATTATGTTCGGCCTGCGCAATGTCGGGCCGACGGGTCAGCAGATCGGACGGCAGGCCTTCTGGCAGGGCCGGGACCAGCAAGGACCCTTCCTCCCCCAGGACCTTGTCGCCCGCCACCGTCACGGGGCTGCCCACCAGCAGGGTCAGGGCGTTTTCATCCAGTGCCACCTGACGGCGGAAAGCGGCAAGGTTGGCCCGCGCCGTCTCCAGCGTGGTTTCGGCCTGTCGAAGCTCCAACAGCGAACGGGCGCCCCGGTCGAAGGCCAGCTTGACCAGATCATAGCTTTCCTTCTGGGCGTTGAAGGTCCGCTCCGTCAGGGCCAATTGCTCCCGGTCGGCCAGCAGGGTCAGGTAGGCATTCGCCACCTCTGCAACCAGGGCCAGACGCGCCGTCTCCCGCGCGGCGGCGGTCGCGAAATAGCTTTCCAGGGCCGCGTCGGACAGGTTGCGCACGCGGCCAAAGAAATCCAGCTCGAACGCCGTGATGCCGGCATTGACCTGATACTGGTTACCCGTCTGGGTCACCGGTTCATTCACGCGGGCACGGGTTGCCGATGCGCCCGCCGTCACATTGGGCAGTTGATCCGCCCGCTGTACCCGATAGAGCGCGCGGGCCCGTTCGACATTGGCACTGGCAACCGCCAGATCATGGTTCTGGGCCAACGCCTGATCAATCAGGCCGCGCAACCCGTCATCCAGGAAGAAGTCGCGCCAGCCCAAATCGGCCACCGGTGCCGCCTGCGCCGCCGCCTGGGGATATGAGGCGGCGACGCCGGTGGATGGTGCCTGATAGTCAGGGGCCATGCTGCACCCTGCCAGCAGCAGCGGCAGCAGGGTCAGGGGAATAAGACGCTTGTTCATGTTGATCACTCCTGCCCCACCTTCGGCTTCTTGTGGCTGCCAAAGCGCAAAACCAGCTTTTCGACGCCGACAAAGAAGATCGGCACGAAGAAGATGGCCAGCACCGTGGCCGACAGCATGCCACCGACGACACCGATACCGATTGCGTTCTGGCTGCCCGATCCGGCACCGGATGCCAAAGCCAGGGGCGAAACACCCAGAATGAACGCCAGTGAGGTCATGATGATGGGGCGCAGGCGCTGACGGGCGGCCTCCAGGGTCGCATCCACCAGATCCATGCCCTTCTCATAATATTCCTTCGCAAACTCCACGATCAGGATGGCGTTCTTGGCCGATAGGCCGATGGTTGTGAGCAGGCCCACCTGGAAATAGATGTCATTGGCCATGCCGGTCAACGTGGCTGCAACCACGGCCCCCAGCACGCCCAGCGGCACCACCAGCATCACCGCGAACGGGATGGACCAGCTTTCATACAAGGCCGCCAGGCAGAGGAACACGACCAGCAGCGAGATGGCGTACAGAGCGGGTGCCTGTGCACCAGACAGCCGTTCCTCGTACGACAGGCCCGTCCAGGCAAAGCCGATGCCAGGCGGCAGCTTCGCCACCAGCTCTTCCATCGCCGCCATCGCCTGACCGGAGCTGTAGCCCGGTGCCGGCTGACCCTGGATGTTCATCGACGAGGTGCCCATGAACCGCTCAAGCTTGGGCGGACCATAGGTCCAGCTGGCCTTGGCGAAGGCGGAGAAGGGAACCATCTCCCCCCGGTCGTTACGGACATGCAGCTTCTGAATATCCTCCGGCAGCATGCGGAACGGCGCATCGGCCTGAAGGAACACGCGCTTCACGCGGCCACGGTCGATAAAATCATCAACATAGGTGGAGCCCCAGAAGGCCGTCAGCGTGGTGTTGATATCCGCGATTTGCAGGCCCAGCGCCGCTGCCTTGGCCTTGTCCACGTCGATGCTGAGCTGTGCGGTATCCTCCAGCCCATTGGGGCGTACACCCGCCAGGGCTGGATGCTGTGCGGCCATGCCCAGCAGCTGGTTACGCGCCGCCAGCAGCGCCTCATGCCCGGCCCCTGCCTCGTCCAGAAGCTGGAAATCAAAGCCAGTAGCATTGCCCAGTTCAAGAACGGCGGGCGGCGTGAAGGCAAAGGCCATCGCGTCCTTCAGGCCCATGAATGCCCCCATGGCACGCATGGCGATGGCTTGAGCGGTGTTGTCCGCCCCCTTGCGCTCCGACCAGTCTTTCAACTGGATGAAGACCATGGCGGAGTTCTGACCGCTACCCGCGAAGCTGAAGCCACCGATGGAGAAGACGCCCCGGATATTGTCCTTTTCCTGGCTCAGCAGGTAATCCTCAACCTGTTTCACCGTCTCCATGGTGCGTTCCTGGGTCGAACCCGGCGGCGCCATCACCATGGCAAAGATGATGCCCTGGTCCTCTTCCGGCAGGAAGGCGGTGGGCAGGCGCAAGAACAGCACACCCAGGATCGCCACCAGACCCGCGAATACCAACAGGAACCGCTTGCTCCGCCGCACCACGCCGCCGGTGGCGGACACGTATGACTGGTTGGCGCGGTTGAAGCCACGGTTGAACCAGCCAAAGAAGCCGCCACGTTCATGGTGATCCTGCGGCTTCAGGATGGTGGCGCAGAGCGCCGGGGTCAGCACCAGCGCCACCAGCACCGACAGGGCCATGGCCGATACGATGGTGATGGAGAACTGGCGATAGATGACGCCCGTGGAGCCGGGGAAGAAGGCCATGGGCACGAACACGGCCGAAAGGACCAGGCCGATGCCGACCAGGGCACCCGTAATCTGCTCCATGGATTTTCGCGTGGCCTCACGCGGGGATAGTCCCTCCTCCGCCATCACCCGTTCTACATTTTCCACGACCACAATGGCATCGTCCACCAGCAGGCCGATGGCCAGCACGACGCCGAACAGGGTCAGGGTATTAATGGTGAAACCGAATGCCGCCAGGATACCGAAGGTACCCAAAAGCACGACCGGAACCGCGATGGTCGGAATGATGGTCGCCCGGAAGCTCTGCAAGAACAGGTACATGACCAGGAAGACCAAAACCACGGCCTCGGCCAGGGTCTTGACCACTTCCTGGATCGACAGCTTCACGAACGGCGTCGTCTCATACGGATATTCGACATCCACACCCGCCGGGAAGCTTGGGCGCAGCGCCTCGATCGCCTGCTTCACCGATGCCGCGGTTTCCAGCGCATTGGCACCCGTCGCCAGATTGACGGCGAGGCCGACCGCATTCATGCGGTTGTAACGGGAAACGAAGTCATAGCTCTCGCCACCCAGTTCCACCCGCGCGACATCGCGCACATGAACGGCTGCACCATCACGGCTGGACTTGATCAGGATGGCGCCGAACTGCTCAGGCGTTTGCAGGCGGCTCTGTGCCGTCACGGTGGCATTCAGCTGCTGCCCCTTGACCGACGGGGTGCCGCCGACCTGTCCCGCAGAGACCTGGGCATTCTGGGCTTTGATCGCCGCCGATACCTCGTCTACGGTGATGCCAAGGCCCGCCATCTTGACGGGGTCCAGCCAGATGCGCATGGCATAGCCACCGCCGAACACCTGCACCGAACCGACACCATTCACACGGCTGATCGGGTCCTGAACGCGCGAGGCGACGAAGTCCCCCAGGTCATTGCCGTCCAGACGGCCATCCTTGGATACAAAACCGGCAACCAGAAGGAAGCTGGCCGATGCCTTGGACACGACAACGCCGCGCTGCTGCACTTCCGACGGAAGCGAGGACAAAGCCGGCGTCACCTTATTCTGCACCTGCACCTGGGCAATGTCGGCATCGGTACCGGCATTGAAGGTCAGGGTGATGGTGACGCTGCCCGACGCATCGCTGGTCGAGGAAAGGTAGCGTAGATTATCGATGCCCTTCAGGTTCTGTTCGATGACCTGGGTGACAGTCTTTTCCAGCGTTTCAGCCGACGCACCTGGATAGGAGGCGCTGACCGCGATGGAAGGCGGTGCGATGGCCGGATATTGCTCAATCGGCAGACGCATGATGGACAACGCGCCGGCCAGCATGATCACGATGGCGATCACCCAGGCAAAGACCGGGCGATCAATGAAGAACTTCGCCATTTCGGTTCTCTCCGGGAATGATCAGCGGGCCGGGGCAGGTGCTGCACCCGCCGCGGCAGGAGCCGGATTATAGGGCACGGGCTTGACCGGTGCGCCGGGGGCAGCCTTCAGCACGCCCTGGACAATCACCCGTTCCTTGGGCGCCAGACCCTTGGTCACCACCCACTGGTCCCCGACGGCCTTAGCCGCCGTGACAGGGCGGATTTCCACCTTGTCTTCCTTACCCACCACCATGGCGGTGGCTACACCACCGGGACCGATGATCACGGCCTGCTGCGGCACCAACATGGCATCGGCCCGCGTGCCCTGATCCACCACCGCACGCACGAACATACCGGGCAAAAGCTCCAGGCGCGGATTCGGGAAGGTGGCGCGCAGACCGATGGTGCCCGTGCCTTCATCCACCGTGATGTCGGAGAAGTCGAGCGCCCCGTCTTCGGCATAGGCGGTGCCATCGGGCAGGATCAGTTTAACCTTCAGCTTTCCGCCTTCCGGGATCGTCGCCTCCCCCGCCGCGACCTGACGGCGCAGTGCCGCTACCGCGTCAGCAGACTGGGTCAGGTCGATATAGATCGGGTCGAGCTGCGTGACGCTGGTCAGCATTTCAGCCTGACCCGCCGTAACCAGGGCACCTGGCGTAACGCGCGAGCGGCCCACCCGGCCCGCGATCGGCGAGGTCAGGCCTGCATAATCCAGATTGATGCGGGCCGTTTCAACGGCAGCCTTGGCGGCGGCGACCGCCGCCTCCCGCGCGCCCAATTCGGCCATGGCATCATCATATTCCTGCTGGCTGACGCCCTTCACGGCAACCAGTTCCTTGTAGCGGCCAGCACGCGCCTTGACGGAGGTCAGCTGCGCCTCCGCACTTTTCAAATCGGCCTGTGCCTGCGCCAGGGCGGCGCGGTAGGTCGCGGGATCGATCTGGTAGAGCGATTGCCCAGCCTTCACATCACTGCCTTCCGTGAACAACCGGTCCTTGATGATGCCCGACACCTGCGGGCGGATTTCCGCCACGCGATAGGGTGTCACGCGACCGGTCAGTTCCGACGTCAGTGTATAAGGGGCGGGATTGACGGCAACCACAGCCACCTCCGGCGGCGGCATTGCGCCCATGCCCATCCCGGCGCCACCACCATCCTGACCACAGGCGGTAAGCGTCAATGCCAGAAGAAACAGGGAACCGGAAAGCCGGGTGGTCGTGCGCATGACGTGAGTTCCTTGAACTTTATTGTTACCGGTTCGGCCGGTCATGAAATTACATCCGGTCGCGGATGTATCATGAATGGCCGCCGTTGGGTATGACGAAGCCGGCCACGGCACTTAGCACTTTCGTGATAAACGTCGCGGCGCCGCAAAGACCGCCCTGCCAAACAGCGGCCTTGAAGGAATTTCGGCTTTTATCGGGTGAACGTGGATCATTTCATGTGATCCCAATCACAAAGCCGCCGCAAACAGGGCGGCAAACCCCCGTTGCAAAATTTCCGGTATCAGAAAGTTTATTTCTGTGCGCAAAGCCCCCTCCTGTTTCGCCCGATGCCGGTTGCTATCAGGAAGACGAACGGAGATAGGGCAATCCGACATGCTGTCGAATTTTTTCAAGGGTAGCACAGCGATAAGCCCCCAGGGGGTAAGGATTCCCCCGGAAGGTAAGGATCAGAAACCGCCCGGCACGCGATAGATATCCGGTTCCTTGGGCTTCTCAACATAGGACAACCGAAGGCTGGCACCGGCCACTTCCGGCTGCGCATCGGGTTTGGCCGACGGCTTCTTGGTAATCCCCAGGATCAGCTCCGTCAGGCGGCCCTGCACGTCACTTCCCTGAAAAACCAACACATTATCATCGCCCAGCGACTGGTTCAGGATCAGGCCTTCCTGCCGGTACCCCTGACTCAGAAGATAATTGCGCAGGGCGTTGGCGGTGCCGACAATCTGTTCCGGCTTGGTCGGAGACCCGATCTCCTGCCCCCAGATCACATTCACCCGGAACAGCTTCTTGGTCTTGTACCCCAAGAGGTAAGCAATCACCGCCGGCCCGCTTTCGGGCAGCAGGTCATTGACCTTCACGATGAGGGCCGTCGTTCGCTCCGTGGGTTCTTCCACCCGCTGGATTGCATCGCCTGACAGCTTGAAATCCTTACCGATGGCGTCGCGCACCTGTGCCTCGGTCATGCCGAAGCGGGCATTGCGGAACCCCTCCACCTGCGCCGGTTTGGCCGCCTGGGCCGGTGCCGCCGGACTGGTGGCAGGCCGATTCTGGGCGATTGCGGGGCTTACGGCCAGCATCGCCACCATGGCTGCCGTCAGTATCCAACGCATCGTCACGCCTTCCTTACGCCTTGGGGGAGAATCGACAATCCTTACCGTTTGGGGGAGCAGTTGCTTGCGACGTCGCAAGTTCAGCCCTTGATCAAACGGTCGATCCGGTCACGCAGGGCCGTCAGGCTCTGCACCTCATCGTCGGCCAACCGGCCAGCCCGATCCGACAGCTTATCGAGGCTGCGGCCCAGTTTGCGGGCGACAGTCAGGACTGGGCTTTCGACCACCGGCTCCGTCGGCTTCTGCTTGGCGACACGCAATTCCTTGATGGTCGCCCCTTCCTTGATGCGCGACCAGAGGGCAAGGCGCGCCTCCTCCCCTTCCGTATCGGCCAGGACGAACAGGTGGCTCTTGGTCACCTTGTCCCGGAATGCGGGATATTCAGCTTGCACCTTCTCCGGCAGGCCACGCAGGGCCAGCAAGCGGGAGACCTCCGACTTGGACAGGCCGACAACGGCGGCCAATTGTTCCTGGGCATAATTATGCCGTTCACCCAGACGGGACAGGGCGGAGGCGGTTTCCAGCGCATCGAGATCGCGGCGCTGGAGATTCTCCACCAGCGCCACTTCCTCAATATCGCCCTTGGTGATGACGGCGAAGATCGTGGGCTTGCCCAGCAGGCCATGGGCACGCCAGCGCCGCTCCCCCGCAGCGATGATGTAACCGCCTTCGGCGTGCTTCTTCACCAGGATCGGTTGCAACAGTCCATTGTGGCGGATGCTGTCGGCCAATTCCATCAGGGCGGCGGGATCGAAATGCCGGCGCGGTTGTTCCGGGTTGGGATGAACCTGATCCAGGTCCAGTTCCACCAGTTCCGGGAAATCTGCGGAGGTGCCGAACAGCCGGTTCAACCCGCTGTCGCGCGGAACCGCCGGCGTGGCGGGGGCAAGCGCCGGATTGGTGCGGGCGAGCTTACGCGACACGGGCTTCCTCCGTCTGGTCGGCTTCAAGCAGGGAACTGGCCACCTCCCGGAAGGGGGCGACAATGGCGGGGTCGGATGCCACATCCACGGTCGGCTGTGCGGCGGCCACCGATTGCGGGAAAATGGTGGAGCGCGGCACCGGTGTGAAGATGCGAAGGCTGCCGCCAAACCGTTCCGTCAGGTCGGCCAGGGTGGCGCGGTCCTGCGTATGGCGCGACGTGAACATGGTGGGCAGGATGCCAATGATCGACAGGTCGGGATTACCCCGCCGCCGCACCTTGGCGATGGTGTCCAGCAGCAGCGGCACGCCCATCATGGCCAGCATTTCCGTCTGCACGGGAATCAGCACGCCCGTCGCGGCCGCCAGCGCGTTCAACGTCATCATGCCCAGATGCGGCGGGCAATCCAGCAGGATATAGTCGTAGGAGCGCGACACGCTGGACAGCTTCTCCCGCAGGACCAGCGTGCCCATCGGTTCGGCCATCAACTCCGTCTCCGCCGCCGACAGCAGGATGGTGGAGGGCAGAAGATGGAAGCGCCCGTCACATACCGGCATCACCGCACCGGATACGGGCTGATCCTTCAGCATGACGTGATAGGTGGTGCGCCCGGCGTCGGATGCCTCGGCTTGGCTGATACCCAGATGGACGGTCGCGCTGGCCTGCGGGTCGGCATCAACCAGCAGCACGCGCTGACCCAAGGCCGCCAGGGCCGCGGCGATATTCACGGCGGCACTGGTCTTACCCACCCCGCCCTTCTGGTTGGAAATGGCGATAATGGTGGCGCGGTCACGCTGCCGCCGGGCCGGGGCCACTACGATATCGGCCACGGCCTGCGGGATCTTCTCCGTCCCGCCTTCCCAGCGCGAAACGCGGCCCTTATCGTACCGGCGGCCCAGGCGGGCATTCAGCCAGTCGGCAAAGGCCTGCTGCGTATCCCCCCGCGCCTCGCGCGCAGCCCTCAACGCCGCCCCATCCATGATGCGCCCCCAACTGCTTGTGGCCGTTTCTGACGTGGGAGCATAGGGAGTGGTTGACGGTCTGTCAACTGGTGGGGTTGTGGGGCGTCAACAGCGGGATCAATAATCCACCCCGTGCAGGAAGTCCGCTGCCGCGTTGGCCCATTCCACCGGGCTCTGGTCCAGGATGTCGATGCCGCCGCCGTCAATGGCGTGGAAGGCGAAGTCGGGGCGCATGCGGTGGGCGTCCAGCGCTGCCTGATAGATCATGTCGCCTGTATTCGTCAGGATCAGGGTCGGCTGGCGCAGGGCCATCAGCGGGCTTTCCTGGCGATACGCGAAGGCGGCGGCGTGGCCGTACCAGTAGGTGCCCATGGCATAGGCCTGCATGGCCTGCACCACATAGTCGGTGATGCGGTCCAGGCTGACACTGCCGGCGGCATAGCGCTCGCGGATCTTCGCCACCTCCACCATGTGGGCGGCCTCTGGCAGGGCCGTGAAGGCCTTTTCCCGCTCCACTATATCGGTGATCAGGGCCTGACGCACAGTGTCGGAAATCAGCAGCGGGCCTCCCAGGATGCAGGCGCTGATCAGGTCAGGATAAAGGTTCGCGGCCTCATTGCTAACCAGTGCGCCGGTATGGTGGCCGCCGATGGCAGCGCGCCGAATACCCAAGGCGTCCAGCAATGGCGGGATGGCGGCGGCATAGTCGGCGATGCTGGGCGGTGATACCGGCGGGTCGGAGAGGCCGAAGCCGGGCAGATCCAACGCGATGGGCCGTATGCCCCGGTCCAAAAAGGGCTGGAAAACATGGTCATATTCGTTGGCCGACATAATGGCCTGATGCACAAGGACCAGCGGCTTGCCCTTGCCGCCATCCCAATAGTGGATCTGGCCACAGGGACCGTCCGCATAACCACGCCGCAGCCGCACCATCTTTTCCTCCCCCAATCAGCTTAATGCCCGCAGCATCACCGGAAGCGGACCGGGGAACATCCCATGTCAACGCGGCTGTTCGACAGACGGTCAGATCAGGCTTTCTTGACGAAGCAGGTCTTCAGGACTAGGCCCTTCACCTTTTCCACCTTGCCCTCGATCTCTTCGGGATCATCGGTCAGGTGGATGCTCTTGACGACGGTGCCGCGCTTCAGCGTGACATTGGCACCCTTGACCTTCAGGTCCTTGATCAGGGTGACGCTGTCACCCTCGGCCAGGATATTGCCGTTGCAGTCCTTCACGTCCATTGTCCGCATCCCTTGCCAGTTAGTTGGTGCAGACCATAGTGCAGGTGGGGTAGCGACCCGATTTGCCGATTGCACATCGCGCCCCGGCCACAATGTGCATCTCTTGAAATTATGGCCAGACTATCGACCCTGGCGTGCAGCCTGAAACTCAACCTCGCTGATGCTGCCCGATGTCAGCGAAGACAGCACGGTGCGCATCGTCGCCTCATGGCTGCGCCGGGCCGTCTCCGCCGTTGCGGCATGGCCGGCGCGCAGCACCAGCTTGCGGGTGCCGCGCGCCGTTTCCTCGATCCCGATCACGCTGAGGTCACGCAGCAGGGGACCGGGCACCTGCTTCTGGCTGAGCGCATGACGGGCGGCGGCCCACAATGCCTCGGCATCGTCGGCATCGGGCAAGGGCGGGGCGGGTTCCGGCAGGGAGCGGGGTGCGGCGGCCAGGGCCGGCTTCGTCCCCTCCCCCGCCTCGCGCCGGGTTTTGCGGCCCGTGGAGCTGCGTTCACGTTCCAGGAAAGTGTCGGCAGCCTCGTCCTCATCCTTGGCGTGGAAATCGAGGGTCACTTCCTCGATCTTGCGGCCTTTTCGCTTCATCTTCTCTTCCGGCATTTCCACGCGGAAGGGAGCTAACTGGTTTACCTCGGCCATGGCGCGGTCGATGGTGCGGGTGCGCAGGATGCCGAAATCCTTGTACGCCCCCTCAGGCACATTCAGCAGTTTGCGCAGCGTTTCGATATCCAAGGTCAGAGAAGGATGGTCCATCTGATAGCGCTGCATCCCGATCTCATAGAGCTTCAGGGCGTAGGTGCTGGTGACCTTGACCATGGCCGGACCCGACAGACGCGCCCAGAGCTGGGACGAGCGCTGGAGTTCCAGAAATGCGTCGGTGAACTGGAAATGGATGTCGGTGCTGTCGATCTCCACCTCATCCTCCGGCCGGACATAGGAAGAGAGGATGCGCAATTCCGCACGGCTGCGCCGCCCTCGGAACGGGCCGATCACGACCAGGGAGCTTTCGTAGATCTCCTTCACCGCGTCGAAGATGCGCTCATTGCCCTTGTGGTTGCCGCGCACCACCTTCTTGGGCAGGCGGTAGAGCTTGTTGGCGAAATTCTGGCTGCCGGCCAGATGGATCATGAAATTCAGCATCTTCTGCGCCGGCAGGGATAAGCGCGAGCCGTTGGCGGGGTAGGAATAGACCGCCTCTGCCGCCTTGATCAGATGCTTGTAGCCGTCGCGTTCAAAGGTGGCAGAGGCCACCCTCGCCGTCTGACCCATCCGGTCCAGGGCCGGCAGGTTCTCCCCCCCACCACTGCCTTCCACCAGACTGCCTTCCAGGTCAATCACCACGCCGCTGTCGCCGGCAGAGGGGACATAGGGTACGATGGCAGCCAAGGGTTCATCCCGCACCGATTCGGAACTGCTGGTCTTGCGGCGGCTGGGTGGCATGGCAGGGTCCCCTCTCTTGGGACGGAAGTTAGTCCCTTCCTTACAGCCTGTGCAAGTAAGGAAAGGTGTTTTCCACAGGGATTTCCATGCCTTACCGGATGGGGGAAACACTTACGCCCCGGGGCGTGGGTGAAATGCCCCCGAGACGTGGGGAAAGCCACCCCCGCGCTGTAAGGATGATGCCCAAAAACCCCAGCAAATCCGCCCGTCTCCGGTCCTTAGAATCTTTACTAGAATCTTGGAACACTAAACAGGATAGGATTTTTGGGTTGATTGAGAGATTTGGTGGGGATGGGTCTGCACTAACTTGAACCGATATTGCGTTCGATTATTTCCGACTCGTAAGGCCTCATCCTTACTGTTTGGGGGATTGGCGACTCCGAACGTGATGTGCTGGCCCATTCCTTACACCGCGGGGGAATCCTTACTGTTTGGGGGCCTGTCATGGGCAGCTTGGCACGCCCCCACGGCGTAAGGAGTAACTTCCCCCAAGCCGTAAGGAGACTCGGGATTTTACTTCTGCCCTGTGGTCCTGGGGACTCGGAGGATGGTGAGGCAGGTAAAGGGCTTCAGGCCCCCGAGAGGTAAGGATGCGCTCCCCCAGGCCGTAAGGATTCCGGGCGTATCCTTCATCCCCCAGGGAGTAAGGATGCGCCGAGTCCCAGCTATGCCGCCCACTCCCCCAAACGGTAAGGAAAAGGTCAGCGTTCTGTGCTGCGCAGCGCCTCGACAAGGTCCAACTCCATTTCCAGGCAACGCCAGTCCATGGAAGAGCGCAGATTTCCCTTGGGCAGAATCATCAACATCGCGAATCCGACTTCGCCCGTGTCGTCAAGCAAAGGCAGCATCAGACGGTGATAGCCCAGCTTTTCCGTGAAGACACGGAACCGGCGATCAGAGAAAACCGGGCCTCCCAATTCCAGCATGCGACGGTAAGCGTCGCGCACTTCCGCCAATGTCTGGCCTTTATAGCATTGCGACAACAGCTTGCCGGTCAGGGGGGAGCCGAACAGTTTCACCAGTCCCTGCCCCGCCCACAGATACCGCGCCTGTTCCACGCCCAGGCGCAGGTCGACCAGAGCCAGGTTGTTGGCGATGCTGCGCAAGGCAACAGGGGTAAAGTCCAGGGCGCGCGGTATGCGAGGGCCAGCGGCGCATTCGCGCCACTGGTCACGGAGTTCCACCATTAGATCCGGCGTGTCCTGCAAAGGCTCGCCCGCGTGGGTTTCCCACATGCCAAATGGCGCCGCGAGACGGGAAAAGATCAGCATGCCCATGAATAAACCTTTCGATAAGTCAGAATGGCCTCTCGGTCATGAGGTGGCAACAGGCATTCAATTGTTGAGAATGATTATTAATATCTCTATTGTTGCGACGTCGCATCTCCACAAGGATCAAGGAACATGCAGATCGACCGTCGCGGCCGTGCCCGTCCCCATCGCCCCGCCATCGCCGGCAACATGCCCTTTGTGGCCCTGTACCCATCGGCACGGCTGGCCTTGTGGGGCCTGCGCTATTGGGCGGCATGCACGGGACAGGGGCGGTGCCCTTCCCTGCTGCTGCGGGATGTTTATGCATCGGCGGGGGTTCCCCTTGCCCCTTTCAATATCGACCGGTTGATGCGGATATTCCTGATCGCGGCCCGGCATCCGCCGGCGTTGGGTTGCCCTGCCTGTACCCGGCTGACCGATGACGAGGCGGAATTGCTGAATGCGATGATCAATGCTCAAGGCGGAGACGGCGTCGGTTTGGAACCTATAATGACGGCATGGTTACCACCGGAGGCAGCGCAGACGGCGGGTGCCGTTTTGGAAGGGTATTCACGGCTGATGCTGGATGCCGGTTACGACCTGTCATCCGATCGGGTGCCGGTGTTGGAGCGGGCACCGGTGGGTAGCCGCTTGCATTGAGCCTGTGTGGGCTTGCGACAACAGAACATTGGACAGCGCCCCGCCCGCATGGCATCGCATGGATATGACAGGCGCCATGATCATGCGGCAGGGTGGTTGGCGGGGCTGGACAGCGTGGATGCTGTTGCCGGCGCTGATGCTCGTCGCCCTTCTGCCGCGCGGCTACATGCCGGACACGGCCGCACTGGCGCGGGGCGCGTTGACCCTGACGCTGTGCCGTGTGGTGCAGGTGACGCTGGATGGAACTGGCACTCAGACGGTTGATCATGGGCTCGCCTGCCCCTTCGGCCTGCTGCCAGTGCCGTCAGGGCCGGTGGAACAGGCCGGCATTCCGTTGCCACGGCTTTGGGACCGGGTGCCGATGCTTCTGCTGCCGGGATTGATCCGGCATGTCCCGATCTGGGCCCATGGATTGGGTGCGCGGGGACCGCCGGGGATATGACCTCCCCTGCCCCAACCCTGTTCCATGATGTTTAACAGACGGAATTAATCCATGCGCACGTTTGCCCATCGCCTGTTCCTTTCCGCCGCTGTCCTGCTGCTGGCCGGTGCCGCGCAGGCGGAGATCAGTGTCACCAGCCCCTTCTCCCGCGCCTCTGCCCCCACGGCAAAGGCCGGCGCCGCCTTCCTGACGCTCAGTATCGATGCCGGCAGTGACAAGCTGCTGGGCGGCAGCAGCCCGGTGGCGGACAAGGTGGAACTGCATACCCACCTGATGCAGGATGGCATCGCCAAGATGCGTCCGGTCGATGGGGGAATCCCGGTCACAGCGGGAACGCCGACCGAGTTGAAGCCCGGTGGCTTGCATATCATGCTGATCGGCCTGAAGGCACCGCTGAAGCAGGGTGAAAGCTTCCCCCTGACCCTGAACTTTGAGAAGGCAGGGGCGGTGAGTGTCAATGTGCCGGTACAGGGGCCGGGTGCCAAGGCACCGATGGCCGAGCATGACCATGGCGGTCATGGCGAGCATTCCGGCCATCAGCACTGATTGTCCGTATCGTGAAGCGTCGGACATTCTGGACTGGCCTGGCCGTGTTGGCGACTGCCGCACTGCTGGGCACCGTTGTCCTGGTCGCTGACCGATTGTCACCGAAGAAGTCGGAACAAGGACAGGGGCGCGCCGCCATCGGTGGCCCCTTCTCCCTGACCGACCATACGGGGCAGCCGGTCACCCAGGACATTCTCAAGGGCAAAATCTCGCTGGTCTATTTCGGCTATAGCTTTTGCCCCGACATCTGCCCGACCGATTTGCAGTTGATCGGGCAGGCGTTGGATCAGATGACGGACGAAGAACGCGCCGAAGCCCAGGCCCTGTTCATCACCATCGACCCGGAGCGTGATACCGGGCCGCAATTGGCGGGGTATGTGCCCCTGTTCCATCCGCAGCTCCGGGGCCTGACCGGTACCCCGGAGCAGATCGACGCTGCCGCCAAGGCTTACCGTGCTTATTATAAGAAGGTGTCAGCAGAAGAAGCGGGAACGTCCGACTATCTGATGGATCATTCCGCCTTCATCTATCTCATGGACCGCAACGGGACCTTCGTCCGCGTTTTCGGCCATGGGGTGGAGCCGGCGGAAATGCTGGAATGGTTCCGTAAGGTCCGCGTGGGTTAGGTTCCCCCAGGATGTAAGGTTCGGATCACCGCTGCCACCGCCTCCACGGCTGTGCGGCGGGGAAAGGTCTCGCGGAAGGCCAGACGAACCGTGCGGCCCGCCGTTCCGGGGGTCAGGGGGCGCGTCACCGTGCCAGACACGGGGGACGCGCGCCCCGCCACCGCCACGGCGGGCGCCAGGGTGCAGCCATAGCCGGCGGCCACCATGTTCAGCAGCATTTCCAGGCTTGTTGCGCGAAGGTCGGCCCGCCCGCCGCCCGGCTGCTTACAGGCTGCGAGCGCCTGATCACGCAGGCAATGGCCATCGGCCAGTACCAGCATCTCGACATTCTCAAGCTGCGCTGAACTCACCTGCCCTTCCCCCGACAGCGGATGGGCTTCCGGAATGACCAGCAGGAACGGTTCGTCGAACAGCGGGATGTCGACAATCCCATCCTCTGTCACATCGGTCGCCAGAAGGGCGGCATCCAGTTCATGACGGCGCAGACGCGTTAGAAGATTGTCGGTGATATCTTCCCATAGCATCAGGTCCAGGTTTGGATAGTGCTGTTTCAGCGGGCCCAGCACGCGTGGCATCAAGTATGGTCCCAATGTCGGGATGACCCCAAGACGTAAGGAACCTGCCAGCGGGTCGCGCCAGCCCTTGGCCAAGGCAGCGATGGCATCGGCATTCTCCACGGCGGCGCGGGCCAGCGGCAGGATCTGTTCCGCCGCCGGCGTCGGGACGACGGACTTATTTGTCCGCTCGAACAGGGTCATGCCCAGCATTTCCTCCAGTTTTCTCAACTGACCGGAAAGGGTGGGCTGGCTGACATGGCAGGCCTCTGCTGCCCGTCCGAAATGGCGATGGTCGGCCACGGCGATGACATAGCGCAGGTCCCGTAGATTCATCTTTTCACCCCAGAACGCATAATAGGTTCTGCCGATCATTATCATTCGAACAATCAATTGTACCAGTTGAAATGACCGAACTACCGTACGGGATGCTTGTCGTTTGGCCTGATTGCGACGTCGCAATCACAGGTCAGGAGAAGAGATTATGAAACGACCCTTTCCTGTGCCCCGGCCCATCGCCCGTGGTCTTTACCGGCTTGGTGCCAGCCTATTCCTTCTGCTGGGCATGGTCGGCATGGTTTTGCCGGTCATGCCGACGACGGTATTTCTGCTGCTGTCGGCATGGTGCCTGGTCAGGTTGGGTGATCCACGTGTGGATCGGCTGCTGCGGCATCCGCGTTTTGGTACGCCTTTGCGGCTGTTCCTGGAGCAGGGGCAGGTGACACGGCGGGGTAAGATGGCGGCGTTGGCAGGGATGAGTGTGGGAGCGGGCATCCTGTACATTGCCGCCGAGGGGCAACCCTGGCTGGCCGGCGGCGCGATCGGATTGCTGGCCCTGGCCGCCCTCTATGTCGTATCACGGCCCGAATCACGCCCCCAAACGGTAAGGAACTAGATCGAAGCCGCCTGTGGCTTTCCAACGGAAACTTTAAAAGCCCATGGTCGCCAACACATGGGCTTTCTTTTTTATGAGCCTTTGCCCGTTCGGCCCAGCATGCTTTTCAGCAGTTTCTCCCCCGGCGCCTTGGCCGGGGCTGCCAGTTCGACGCGGTGATCGGCGGTCAACAGCACAGTTAGACGGTCACCGGGCTTCAGGCCCAGATGCTCCAGCATCTCCGGTGTTAGTGTAATGCCGCCGTCGGGGCCGATGTTCGTGTCCATGGCATGATCCAAAATGGTTTGGTCACCAGATTAGGACGGGCCACGTGGCAGGGCAATGGGATCAGGAGGGTGGCTTTGACACCAGCAGATCGGGTATCGCCCCCTCCACCCGCAGCTGTGCCAGCCCTTGGTTGAACGCATCGAGAATCTGTTGGGCATTCGGGTGGTCGCGGGCAACGATCAGATGCAGGGTTGCCTCGCTGGCGGCGGGACCGGGTACGGTGGCCAGCTTCTCCCGTTCAGACAGCTCTGCACGGCGGGCAACGGCGATGCGTTCATCCTCCACCATGAAATCGGCCCGGTCGCCCACAATCATCGACAGGCAACTGCGCTGCTGGGTCGGGGTCACCCGCTGCACATCACCCTGCCGGATCAGAAAATCCATCCAGGGCGGCAAGCCATAACCGACGGCAGCGCAAACCCGCTTGCCCTTCATCCAGCCGCTGGCCATGGCGGCCCGTTCATTGCCCAGGGCCACGATCAGATGCTGCCGCACCGTCGTGATCGGTTCGGAGTACAATACTTCCCGCATGCGCTGTTCGGTGCGGATATAGGGGAAGGTCCCATCGAACCGGTGGGCTAACAGGCCTTCATAGCCGCGGCGCCACGGTTCTACGGTTAAGGTCACGGGCTGACCGGATTTGGCGAAGGCCTGCCGCACCAGCGCAGTGACAGGGCCGCCGTCCGGCAGCCTGTCATCCACATAGGGGGCATAGTCAGTGCCCGTAACCAGCCTTAACGGTGCTGTCTCGGCCAATGCCGACACGGGGGCAAGCGACAAGACCAGCAGGACCATCGCCAAACGCCGCACCTGATGCCCCCGAAGACCATCAAAACCCTGATCAGACTATGGTTAACCATAGTCCGTGGTCAATCGAAGGTTAGAGAATTCTATGCCCCCAGGCGGTAAGGATGATCAGAGCCAGCCTGCCAGTTCCCGCTCCACAATCCCGCGCAGCAGGTCGATATGATCAGGGTGATCATTCAGGCAGGGGATGTATGTGAAGTCCGTCCCCCCAGCGGTAAGGAAAGTCTCCCGAATACCCTGATTTACTTCTTCCAGCGTCTCCACACAGTCGCTGACAAAGGCTGGGGCCAGGATCGCCAGCTTCTTCACACCTTGTTCCGGCAGCGCCTTGACCATGGGTTCCAGATAGGGCTGCAGCCATTCCGTCCGGCCAAAACGGGACTGGAAGGCATGGGTCAGCATCGATGCATCCATGCCCAGCTTTTCCCGCAGTAGGCGGGCCGTTTTCAGGCAATAGCAGTGATACGGGTCGCCCTTTTCCAGGTACATCTTCGGCAGGCCGTGGAAGGAAGCGATGATACGCTCCGGCTTCCAGGGCAGGCTGTCCAGATGGCGGGAGACGCCGGCGCCCAACGCCTCGATATAGGCCGGGTCGTCGTGATAAGTGGGCACGGTGCGGATGGCCGGCTGCCGCCGCAGGGTCATCAGATGGCGGAAGGCATGGTCACAGGCTGTCGCCGTGGTCGTGGCGCTATATTGCGGGTAAAGCGGGAACAGCAGGATACGCTCGCACCCTTGTTCGATCAGGCTGTCGATGCCCTTGGCGGTGGAGGGATGGCCATAGCGCATGCCCCATTCCACAATGATCCGGTCATCGTGCGTGCCCTTTAGAGCGGCACGCAGACCATCGGCCTGGCCACGGGTAAAGGTCTTTAGCGGGCTTTCATTGCGTTCCTGATTCCAGATGCCCGCATAGGCATGACCGCTCTTCTTGGGTCGGAAGGTCAGGATGATGCCCTGCAGGATGGGCTGCCAGATGGCCTGCGGCACCTCTACCACGCGCCGGTCGGACAGGAACTCCGACAGATACCGGCGCATCGACCAATAATCAGTGGCTTCCGGTGTTCCCAGATTGATCAGCAACACGCCAATCTTGGGCGCCTTGACGGGCGGATGGCCGGCGGGCAGGGCGGGCGAGGGGCTGTTCTGGGTCAATTCGGGACATACTCTGACAGGGAAGGGGAGCCCGGTCCTGATCAGGACCGGGCGCGCACCATCGCCGCCAATGCCTTTCGGTGACGGTGCGCCTGCATCAAGATATCCGCTGGCGCTGAACCTTCAATGACCAAACGGCCATTTTCCGCAGACAGTCCCGCCCCATGCTGACGCAACGACTGTATCAGTTTTTCCAGGGACTTGGTTGCCATGATCCTTCCTCCATCCTGTGCGTTCAAGATGGCAGGAAGGATGCCAATATGGAAATCGATTGATCAGATAATGATGATAGGTCGTGCCTATCAGGCGCCGCAGCACTTCTTGTACTTCTTGCCCGACCCGCAGGTGCAGGGATCGTTGCGGCCCACCTTCACGACGGTGCGCGGGCGCTGGCCCATGACGCCGTCCACATACCACCAGCGACCGTCCAACTGCTTGAAGCGACCGGTTTCGTGATGGATCAGGTCCTTTCCATCCATCGTGAACTTGGCCACGAACTCGACAAAGGACTCGTCAGCGGTTTGGCCATCGGCAGTGGAGCGAACTTCCAGGCCGGTCCAGATGCTCTTGGACGCCCATTCGGTGACTTGCTCCACATCGAAATCATCCTGCGTGCCGGGCAGCAGGGTTTCGCCCAGATACTTGATGTCCTGCTTGGCGAACGCCGTGTAGCGCGAACGCATCAGCGCTTCCGGCGTCGGCGCCGGTTCGGTGCGGGCCAAATAGGGGCCGCAGCAGGCATCAAATTCACGACCGCTGTCGCAGGGGCACTTGCTCATGTTCTCACTCGTTCCTGAAAGACGATTGCTGAAGGGCGGGATAGCGCATCGTCGCAACCTCCACCAGTGCGCTTATTACAAATCCAATGACAGTTCCCGGCCCGACACCTCGCTGTGGTCGTGCCAATGGGCGTTGCAACGGGGTTCGTATAGGTCGGCCTGACCCAGTTCGACGGTACGGTCGTTGCGGTGCTTCTTGAAGGTCTTGTGTGCTTCATGACCGCAGACGGCGCAGCGGGATTTCAGCTTCCACAAGCCGTCTGCCATGGCCGCTAGGGTAGCGGTTACGGGGAAAGCGCGTCCGCGCCAATCCATGTCCAGGCCGGAGACGGCGACATCGATGCCCCGGTGCAGCAGGCTGCGCACATCCTCCACCACGTCCCCATGGTAATGCGGATCGACGCAGAACTGCACCTCGTCGATGAAGACGGCCTTGATGCTGTCGGCGATCACCGGCATGTGCGTGATGGGTACGGCGTCGAAACCGATACCATCGTGATTGACCACCCGGTTCTCTGCATAACGTACATCAAAGGCCGGCTTCAGCAGCATGATGTGGGAGCCGGTGCCGTGCGTGTACCAGATGGCGCGCTTCAGGATCTCTGTGGACTTGCCCGAGAACATGGGGCCGCAGATGACTTCCAGCTTTCCGTAGCGCATGCCTGTTTCCTGTCGATGGGCCGGGGCTTTCCATAGCCGAGTTCACGGCTTCATGCCATGAAAACAGGCTGTGGACGGGGCAGGGAAGGGGATCATGCGCGGCTGGACGGATGGGTACGTCACGGAAATTGGGTACACCTACAGCTTCCATCCGGAACTGCAGCCCTGGCCCATGGCCGAGGCGCTGGGTGACCGATCCCCCATCCAGCCGGGGCAACCGTTCGATTATTGTGAGCTGGGTTTCGGGCAGGGGTTCAGCCTGGCCTTGCTGGCCGCCGCCAATCCGCAAGCGCGGTTCTGGGGCAACGACATCAACCCGGACCACGTGGCCCATGCAAGATGGCTGGCCAATGACGCGGGCTTGTCGAACCTGACGGTCAGCCCTCTGGGCTTTGCAGATTATGCCGACAGCGACCTTCCCGTCTTTGATGTCGTGGCCCTGCATGGCGTCTGGTCCTGGGTGGGGCCGCAGCAGCGGGCGGAGATCGTGGCCTTTCTGGACCGGCATCTGAAGCCCGGTGGGATCGTCTATCTCGGCTACAATGTTCTGCCGGGCTGGGCCCAGTATCTGCCGCTGCGCGAATTGATGCTGGCGTCGGCGCGGCGAGGGCAGGGGAGCCTTGCTGAACGTATCACCGGCTCACTGGCCCTGGCAGAGCAATTGCGGGCACGCGACGCTGGCTATTTCCGAGTGAACCCCACGGTGGGCACACGGCTGGACGCGTTGTTGGAACGGCCCGTCGATTACCTGGCGCATGAATATTTCAATGAGAGCTGGCACCCGACCTACTTCACAGACGTTGCCCAGGCCTTGGCCGCTGCCGGCCTGCGGCTGGCAGCCCAGGTGCGGGCAGCGGACCGGTGGGAGGAGGGGGCGCTGGCGGACACAATCCTTACCGCTGGGGGGCAGGCAGCAGCCGATGACCCCGACTTTAGGGAATTGCTCCGCGACTATGTCACCAACCGGCCCTTCCGCCGCGACCTGTTCATTCGCGATGGTGGCGCAGTACAGGCGATACCACCGCACCTTTGGGCAGCACTGGGCCATCCGCGTGACCTACTGCGCCGGGCGACGCCGGCCACACGGCCCCTGGAGGTGCCGTTTGATGCAGCGCACGCCATGCTGACGGCGTTGCAAGCTGGGCCGATGGAAGAGGCCGCCCTGCTGGCGCAGGGTGGAGGGGAGGGGCCTGCGGCGCTGATGGCTCTGAAAGCACTAGACTTGGTCGCACCCGCGCTGCCGCCTGATGGCTATGACCAGCGTCGGGACGCGTGTGCGCGGCTGAACGCACTCTTGCTGAAGGACGCCGCGGCCGCAGACCGGATGCCGGCCTTGGCCAGCCCTGTGACGGGTGGCGGCGTAGCGGTCGACAGGCTGGGTAAGCTGTTCCTGGCGGCGATGCAGCAGGGGGAGGAGCCAGTGATGCATGCCTTCACGACGCTGGAAGCGCTGGGTCAGCGGGTGCTCCGTGACGGTAAGCCGATCACGAGTGCGGAGCGGCACAAGGCGGAATTGGCCGAGCGGTGGGAATCCTTTGCCCGGCGCCGTCTGCCGGTGCTGCACGCTTTGGGTGCGGTGCCGTAAGACGAAGGGCGGCCTTGCGGAAATTTCGAGGCAATCCAAAGGAAGGGGGTGGAAATTTATACGGTTGCAGTGCACCATCTTACTGCGCCCAGTCCGCTTGGTTCCCTGCGATGGAGAGATAGCCCCATGCCGCGCAAATCCGCCAAGTCCGAAGCCCTTTCCGTTCCCGAGACCGAAACCATTCCCGCCCCACCCCCGGTGAAGAAGGCCAAGGCCCCAGCCAAGCCCCGTGCCAAGAAGGCCGATCCGGCCCCCGTGGCCGCAGTGGCCATCGCGGTGGAGCCGACCACCGAACAGGTGGCCGAAGAAGCTTATCTGCTGTGGCTGTCGGAAGGGCAGCCGCCGGGCCGTGACATCGAACATTGGCTGCTTGCCGAACAGATCGTTCGCAGCCGCCTGTCGCTGCTGTCGGCGGCGGTTCATTCCGCCTGATCCTGGCCTTCCAGCCGATTATAAAGCCCCCGCCCGCCGGCGGGGGCTTTTTGTTTCAGCACTCGGCCATCCTTGCCGTTTCCGGATTTTTCCATCCGGCAGATTCTGCCCAGGGGTCATATCGACCGCCCTGAAATCTGCGCAAACCCTTGTAAATCCTCACAACGTCAAAGTTGGCCCGCCTGTTGCAAATGACAGGGCGGGCCGGTCATGGGGATCGGTCCTGGCATTTCGCCGGTACAAGGGACCCGTCCGATGACCAGCCTGTTTGGCGTCCTCAACAACTCAAGCAACGGCCTGCGCCTGATCCAAGGGCAGCTGGGGCTGGTTGCTGAGAATGTGGCCAAGGCGGATGATCCCAACCGCTCCAGGCATTCGCTGGAGCAGACCTCCGACAATCAGGGCGGCACCGGCATCGCCCAGTACAAGCGTCAGGTTGATGTGGCGCTGCGCGTGCAGCTGGAACAGACCATCTCGGAGGAATCCGGGGCGGCGACCACGGCTGACTATATGCGCAAGGCGACCGACCTGCTGGGCACGACGGCGGGCAAGCCGCCCGTAACCGACGCGCTGGACAAGTTTGAAACAGCCTGGAAGGAACTGGCCGCCACCCCGGAAAGCACCGTGGCCCAGGGCCAGATCGTCGTCCATGGTGAAGATCTGGCGCGCGAACTGCGTCGCCTGAATGACGGCATCACCAGCATCGAAAAGCAGCTGGATACTGATATCAACCAATCGGTTGAAAAGCTGAATTCTGCCCTGTCCTCCATCGATCAGCTGAACACCAACATCCTGGTGACGCGCGGTGCCGGTGATCCGACCATGGAGATGGAGGATCGCCGCGATTCCCTGGTGCGCGAAGTGGCTGGGATGATGAGCATCCGCACCGTGGAGCGGGCAGATGGCAAGCTGTCGATCTTCACGACGTCGGGCGTGTCCCTGCTGGACGCGGCACCGGTGAAGTTCACCTATGACAATGGCCAGTTGCGTTCTTCGGCATCCGACCGCGACCTGACGGGCATGGTGCGTGACGGCAAGCTGGGCGCCCTGCTGGAGCTGCGTACCGACGGGTCGGTGCAGGACCCGCCGCAGCCCGCATCCAACCTTCCCGGTGCCGAAATCCTGCGCAAGCTGCGTTCGCAGACTCAGGCCATTGCTGAAGCCTTTCTGGGGTCGACCAAGCCGGGCGAGCCGACCAGCTTCGCCGACGCCTATAACAGCGCCAATCCCGTTGGCGAAGGCGAGTTGCCGAACCGGTTCTTCATCGGGACCGGTGCCGGCAATATCGAGATCAATCCCGGCCTTTTGTCGGGCGACTATACCGTGAAAGCCAGTGCCGCAGCGGGTGTGGCGGACGCGATGAACGCCGCTGGTCGCACCATCAATGCTGACGGGCTGAGGGCCACGGGCCTGTCATACGGCTCCATGGTTTCCACCGTCATCGCGCAGTGGAGCAGCAATCAGAAAGTTGCCAGCGAGCAGGCCACCATCGCCACCGATTTCAAGGCGCAGCTGGAAGGACGGTACAAGAACAACACCGGCGTCAACATGGATGAAGAGATCGCTATGTTGCAGGTGCTCCAGCGCAACTACTCCGCCGCCGCCCGCGTGATGCAGACGGTCAACAATATGTTGGATGCCATCGAGGGGATCGTCAGATGACCCGCATCAGCAGCTATGGCAGCTATATCAACACCATCCGCACGCTCACGGGCGGGCAGTCGGCGATCGACGATCTCTCGACCCAGCTCAACACGGGCAAGAAGTCGCAGGATGTGGCCTTCTTCGGCACGCAGTCACAGCGTCTTCTGGACCTGAAATCGGAACTGGTGCGCCGTCAGGCCTATTCCCAGACCATCGACCAGACAATGACCCGCGTGAAGTCCTACGACACGCTGATGGACCGTATGGCCGACATGGCGTCGGAATTGTCCAGCACCACACGCCTGCCGCAGGGGCCGGGCGCCACGCGCATCAGCAGCGTCACCAACCAATCCGCAGGCGCCATGAAGGTGTCGGTGGACGATATCAACAGCAAGTTCAAGGCCGAGGCCACCTACACCATCTCTGCCGTGCCCAGCCAGACCGGACCGAAGGGCAGCTTCGACATCACCGTCACCGACGGGCTGGGCGGCCGCGCCGTCAATACCGTCAACATGAAGCAGGTCCCGCCGCAGGTCGATGCTGACCGCTTCATCATTTCAGGTGGCCCCGGCGACGGCGCCGTCATCAAGCTGAATATCGAGAGCCTGGAAGGGTCGGGCATTTCGTCCTTCGATGTCTCCTGGCCCGACATGGCCTCGACCCGCGAGGTGATCCGCGGGATGACCGTGGAACTGGAATCCCTGCTCAACGAACGGGTCGGCGACCGCTACTTGTTCTCGGGCTCCCGCTACAATACCAAGCCGGTGGACGATATCGTTGCGGCCAAGCAGATCACCCGTACCACCCTGGTGGGCGAGCGCGGAGACGCTGGCGAAACCTACGAGATGATCCTGAATGGCAAGCGTTTCACCTATGTCACGACGGGGAACGAAAAGTCGCTGGACGAGGTGTTTTCCAACGATACTGGCACCGGCTTGGTCGATCAGATCCGCCAGTTCAGCGACCCGCCTTTCAATGTGACCCTGTCGGTTTCCAACGGGATCGTCACTGCCACGGCCAATGACGTGAAGGAAAAGTTCACGCTGACCAGCCATGTCTATGACAATGGCACGCACCAGAATGTTGTGCTGACCGCACCGGACGCCATTGATGCTTCCCAGGCGCCCTACACGGTGCAGGAAGCCAGTGAGACGCAGCGGCAGATCGACAATGTGAAGTTCCATGGCACGGAAGCCGATGTGGGCGATGTATTCAACATCTCCATCGGTTCCCGCACCATCGTGCAGAACGAAAATGCGCCGCCGCAGGTAATCATCGCCGGGCCGACGAAATATTCCTATGCCATCAGCCCCACTGATACCGACATCCTGCGGGGCAACGCACCGCTGCCGACGGATGCGCCGGGACAGGTACCGTCCTATACCGCCCCAACCTCCATGTCGAACTGGGTGGCGCAGCGGATGGCGGTGCAGATCAATGCCGATCCCGCCACCTCGGTGGTGGCCAGCATCGATCCCGCAGACGACACCAAGCTGATCTTTACCGCCAAGGACGTGAACAGTCAGTTTCAGACGACAGCTGACATCAACAACTCCGGCAACCAGACGCGGATGATCACTAACGACCTGCCGCCCTTGGCAGAGCAGGATACGTTTGAAGGCATTGTCAACCCACCGGGATTGCCGTTCTACGACACTGACTTTGCGAAGTCCCGCCAGGTTTCGGCTGCCTATGACATCGCGAAGCTCCAGGTCGATGACGGGCTTAGCGTCAATTACGGTGTCAGCAGCAACGATCCCGCCATTCAGAAGCTTGTCAGCGGCCTGCGCCGCCTGACCGCCGCCATCAACCGGCCCGGCGACTACGGCAAGCTGATGGAGGAAGGCCGCAATCTGCTGACCGATGCGCAGAACCAGCTGCGCGGCGTCCATTCCCGCGTCGTCAATGCGGCGGCCACCATGGACAACACGCAAACCCGTCACCAGGAAGCAATCGCTAAGGCCCAAGGCGAATTGGCCACTATCGAAGGCATCGACCAGAACGATGTGGCCGTCCGCCTGCAGTCCGCAATGTCCACCCAACAGGCCAGCTACACCATCGCCGGTCGCATGCAATCCCTGTCTCTCATCAACTTTCTTGCTTGAACCAAACCATCAGAAGGAGAACCGAGAAATGAACGCCTTCGCACCCCCCAACGGCTTCACCGCCGCCCCCGCACCGGCCAGCGCCCCCAGCGGCGACGAGGCGATCCGTACCCGCCTATTCGATCAGTTTAATGCCTTCTGGATGAATGCCACCCGTGAAGGCGTGCCCTATGACATGATCGGTACCATGTCCGTGACGGCTGCCGTCTATGGCCTTCTGGCCAAGCATGGTGTGGGCACGACGGCTGAGTTTCTGGAAGGAATGGCCAATGACGTGCGCACGGGCATGTTCGCTGTTCCGCCGCGTCCGAACTGATCGGCTGTAACGGCACTGCTGTCACATTGTTTCAAGGTTGAGAGTGCCCAAGGGGCCGGTCCATCCGCGGATGGACCGGCCCCTTCTCTGTCCGGACGGACCCCGGCAAAAGACACCGCTACCCCGGCAAAATCCGCCCAGTAGCATCTTCCACCCCGGAAAGTGGCAGGTAATGCCGATCAGGTTCAGTTTATAAATCCAATTAAATCAGTGCATTAGAAATTTTTCGGGAGTTGGCATCGAACTTGCTCAATAGGCCACGACACGCCATCACTCCAACGGGAGCCCTTCCATGAGCATCTTCGGATCCTTGACCACCGGCATCTCTGGCCTTCAGGCCCAGGCCGCCGCCCTTGGTCACATCTCGGACAATATCGCCAACGCCCGCACCACGGGTTACAAGCGCGTCGACACCGCTTTCACGAACCTGGTGCTGCAATCCAATGCTCGTGTGCACAATCCCGGTGGCGTGGTGGCACGCCCCAGCTATGCCAACAGCGTGGCCGGCAATATCGAAACGGTCGACCGCACGACGAACCTCGCCATCCGTGGCCAGGGCTTCTTCAATGTCAGCCGCCTTACGGAAGTCAATGGTACTTCGGTTCCGACCGGCGAGCGCTACTACACCCGTGACGGTTCCTTCGAACTGAATGACGAGCGCATCCTGGTCAACCGCTCCGGCTTTGCGCTGAACGGCTATATCTACAGCGAGGCGACGAACTCTTTCTCGACCTCCGCGACGCCCATCCAGGTCACGGCCGACATTGACAGCCCGGTTCCGACCAAGTCGATTGAGCTGCGTGCGAACCTGCCGACCGATCCGACGCCGGGCCAGCCGATCCAGCCGACCACGATCCAGATATTTGACAGCACGGGTAAGCCGCGCGACATCACCCTGGGCTGGCGTCCGGGTCAGGTGGATGGTGCCTGGCGCCTGTCCGTCGACACGCCGGGCGCTGTCGGCAGCCTGCCGCTGTCCGGAAACCTGGATGGCTTCCCGGTCTCGGCCCAGTCCACCTCACTGACCCAGGGCATCACGCCCCGTAAGCAGATTGAGGAAGTGCAATTCACGTCGCCCAATGGCGACGGCGCCTTCAAGATCGGCGATACCTATCGTGTCTCAATCAATGGCGTAGAATTCACCGAGACGGTGACCACCACCAACTCCTCTCAGCTGTCCAATTTGACCGGTGTCGCCCAGTCCCTGGCCGACAAGATCAACGGCGCCGTGCCGCCGGTTGGTGTGACCGCCAACGTCTCCAATGGCCGTCTGCGCATCTCTGCCACCACGGCGGGCGATGATTTCACCCTGACGACCAACGTCAATAATGCGACGCCTACCGTCAACACGGCCAACGCACCGGTCACGACCGCCGCGACCAGCACGCAGCAGCAGCAGTCCGTGATCACCTTCGCGGGCAGCTCGGTCGATATCGGTGACGAATTCACCCTGAATGTCGATAATAACAGCACCCAGACCTATACCGTGAAGGTGACGGCGGCCAATATTGGTCAGCTGAAAGACCTGAACGGTGTCGTGACGGCGCTGGCCGCCCAGGTGAATGCCAACTCCTCCACGGAGAAGGTTATTGCCTCGGTGACGGGCAACACGCTGACCCTGCGTGGCACGACGGTCGGCGACAGCTTCAATGTCGGTGAGCAGTCCGGCACGACCACGACTGCGGCATCGTCGTCGGCGGCCCAGGTCACGGAACTGAGCTACCCGAACCGTGACATCAAGTCCGACGAGAACGATATGTCGGTGACGATCAACGGGACGACCATCACGTACTCGCCTGTCTCCGGTAATGACATGGCGACTGAACTGGGCAGCTTCGCCGCTGATATCAACGCCCAGGCCCTGGGTGTGACGGCGTCCGTGTCCGGCACCCGCCTGGTTCTGACGGCTGATAGTGTCAACACAGCCTTCAGCGTCAGCGGCCGTGACCGCCTCATGCAAGCCAATGTCAGCAATGCGCCGCCGGCCGACAACACGACCTTCGTCAGCTCGGTCCAGGGCAATATCACCGGTTCACGTCAGACGCAGCGCATCTCCATCACGGGCGTGCCCGGCGATGTCGGCGCCACCTACTCGGTGACATTGCGCAGCCCGTCGACCAACCAGGTCGATCCCATCGCCCTTAAAGGCACGACGACGACCCAGCCCTCGACCTCTGCCGCACAGGTGACGGAAGTCTCCTATCCCAGCACGGCGCCGAAGGTCGGCGACGTCTATAGCGTGACCATCAACGGTACCGCCTACAATTACGGCCCCCTGACCCAGGCGGACCTGGACGGTCTGCCGACGCAGCCGCCGACGACGTCGGAAGCTCTGACCAACCTGTTCCTGCCGCAGATCACCTCTGCCGACGTGACGCCGACGGTCAGCGGCAATAAGCTGGTTCTGACCGGCAATGCCGTCAACACGGCCTTCCGCCTGACGGGTACCGATGAACTGGCAACCGATCCTTCGTCGCAGTTCTTCGACTTCTCCACCACGACCGCGACGCCGGCAGTCGGCAACCGCTATGCCGTCACCATGAATGGCACCACCTATGCGGTGCAGATCACCGAACAGAATATCGGTGATTTCCCAACGCCGGCCAGCGTGCTGGACAGCCTCATCACCAAGGTCGGCAATGATTTCGGTGCCCCCTTCACTGCATCCGCCATCAAGAATGACGGTGTCACCACTGGCATCCTGCTGACGGCGAAGGATGCGAGCATTCAGTTGAACGGCACCCAGGAAGTGGCTCCGAACTTCAACCGTACCATCACCTACACGACGACCGGCAACGAAGTGTCGCTGGATGAGATCGCTGCCAATCTGGCTCTGAAGGTCAACCAGGAAAGCGGCATTCCCGTGCAGGCGACCTCGGTCGGCGGCGTGATCACCATGACCAGCAACCAGGATGGTATTCCCTTCCTGGGTGAGCCCAGCTCCAACATCGGCACCACGCCGCCGCACATCACACTGAACTTCGGCGGTACGCTGCCGAATGGTGATGCGGCGAAGGCCGGTACGCTGTCCAGCCTGTCATCCGCCAATGTTGGCACCGGCAATGCCACGGTGAGCGCCGTGACCGAAGGCGGCCAGCCCGCCCAAGTCAGCTTCACCGTCGATTATGGCAACGGTCCGCAGCGCATCACGCTGGATCTCGGGACCTTCGGTGAAGCCACAGGCCTGACGGAGTACGAGGGCAATGCCATCAACGTGACCTCCCTGCTTCAGGATGGCAGCCCGCAGGGTACCTTCCGCGATGTGGAAATCCGCGAAAACGGTGACGTTGTTGCCAACTATGACAATGGTCGCCGCCGCGTGATCGCACAGGTGCCGCTGGTGCTGTTCAACAATGCGAACGCTCTGGGCCGTGAAACGGGCGGTACCTTCACCGAAACGGCGGATAGCGGTCGCGCCCGCTTCACCTCTACCGGCGTCAATGGTGCCGGTGTGATCGCCGCCAGCTCCATCGAAGGATCGAACGTCGATATCGCCCAGGAGTTCACCAAGCTGATCGTGGCGCAGCGGTCCTACACGGCTAATACCCGCGTGATCACGACCACCGACGAAATGCTGACGGAGACGATCAACCTGAAGCGGTAACCTGACGGGCGGCAGCGGCCCCTTACCCCTAGCTGCATGGCGTGTCGATCCCGGCCCCCTCCCGTGGGGCCGGGATTTCGCTTTTTTGGGGTTTGGTCAGACCGGTCGTGGCAGTACAATTCCGGTGACTATCGTCTGCTGCCGCCTGTGCCATGTCCATCTCCGGCATCTCTTCTGCGCTGTTCACACCCACCGCCGGCCAGGGACGGCGGGGACAGGGTGCGGCTGGCACGGGTCAGGCGGCGGAGACGGCGCCGCCGGGAACGCCGGCGGCTGAAAAGAACCTTACCAGCGACCAGCAGTCACAACTGCGGGAACTGAAGAAGACCGATGCCGAGGTGCGGACCCATGAGCAGGCGCACAAGACGGCGGGTGGCCCCTATGCGGGCAGCATTCAGCTTGAATATACGACCGGACCGGATGGGCGCCGCTATGCGACCGCCGGTGAGGTGCCGATTGATGTTTCTCCGGTAAGGGGGAACCCCGAAGCCACCATCACCAAGATGGAGGTCGTGAAACGGGCGGCGCTGGCACCCCAGAACCCTTCCCCCCAGGACCGGGCCGTGGCTTCGCAGGCCGATGCCACAAAGGCCCAGGCACAGACGGAGCTGCGGCAATCGCGGTCAGGCGATGAGCAGGATGGCAATGCCCAGAGCGGGGGATTGCTGCAGGTCAATGCCCTGCAGGTGGCAAGCAACTACCAGAGGGCTGCGTCCGTGACGCAACCCGCCTTCAATGTAGTAGCGATTTCAGCGTAGGGAACGGCGATCAGCCGAACAGCGCGTTGTTCAGTTTGGCTGTACCGGACAGGCCAGTATCGAAATTTTGCGCAGCGGTCAGCATGTTCTGCAATTCCAGCTGTCCCACGGACTGTTGCGGCACGCCGTCACCTGCCCTGGGCTGTTGCGCCACCGTGTCATAATCCTTGCGGTAGACACCCATGGACATCTGGATCGCATAATTCTTGGACGTGAGGACATTACCCTTGCTGTCCTTCACGGGGCCGTTCCCGTCATTGGTGACTTTGATGTAATAGTCACCGGCAGGCAACTTGTATTCACCCTTCTGCAGGGCCTTGTAATTCTCGGTGGTCGATCCCAGTCCCTCTTTGCTGTCAGCCACAACGGCGCCATAGCGGGACATGACCTGTACGCGCAGACCGGGATCGCCCAGAACACCGATCTGGGCCTCACCTGCGGTCTGCACACGAACCTTGAATACGTCGCCCTTGTCGTCCTTCTTGATATTTGAATAGACGTTCAGACGGGTACTGTCCTTGACCAGTGTGCCGATATCGGTGGCGGCACCATTGGTGGAGTAGGGCGACTTACGCACCTGCTTCTCAAAGGTCTGCACCTGAATCTTCGACTGCGCCTCGGACTTCTTGTTAGCCTTGGCGGTCGCTTCTGCGAACTCTGCCAACTGCTTCTCAATGTTTGAGAGCTTCTTGGTGGTGTCTGCGATTACGGCAGAGGCGGCGGCAGTACCGGTAAGGCCGGGCGTAGGGTTAGTCGTCACCAGAGTTGAACTGCTGGTGGTCAGAACCGAACTCGACCCGCTGACGGACGAGACCATGGCAAGTCTCCCTTCACCTTATGACCACCTGACATGCAGACGGTCGTAAAAAGCCCCCTTCATCGAACCAATTTATAGGGCGATTAGATAAAATGCAATCTGTTCCGTTCGATTTCTCTGGCGATTCCCAAAGAAACCGAACCGAGATGCTGTCATCAAATCGAAATGCTGAGCTTGCCAGGGGCGCCGGGAGGCGGTGCCTGCGGCTTGGGCATCGGTGCTGTCTGCGGCGGAGCCGACGCGGACGCCGCAGCCGGTGATGCCGCAGACGCCGCCGGGCGCTGTGACAGGCCAGTAGCCACGGCCCGATTGATATCGATCAGCCGATCCAGCTTGTTGACATCCAGGTCAATGAGCCGGTCAAAGGTCTGCCTGTCGACAATGATAGACAGAGCCAGCACATTGTCGCGGATATCCTTCGGGAGCGGACATTCCGGATCGACCATGGACGTCTGAAATATCGTCCATAGCCGCTGATTGAGGGAAAGCGCCTGCCGCAACAGATCCGGATTCTCCGGCGCTTGCCGGGCGTGGATCAGGCGGCGTGCCGCTTCCGTAAGGCCCCAGGCCTCGACATCGCGAGGATCATCGGAAGTGGGACGATTGCTGTACCCCGTCGCAGGCTTCATAACGTTCGCCGTGCCCTTTGAACGGTAAATCCATAGATGCAGTATTCCACATCGGGGTACGCCCGACAAGGATAATGGCCTACAGTGAGCCACCGCGCGAAAGCCGGCGGGCTGTGCATCGGTATAGTAGGGTGACGGGGGACAGATGACGGGCGTGCCGGTTACAGCCGAACAGGCAGTGCGTATGCATCAGGATGGTGACCTGGCGGGTGCGGCGCGTGCGTACCGTGCCTTGCTGACAAGAGATCCACGCAATGCGCAGCTGCTGAACCTGCTGGGTGTTGCCTTATTGCAGATGGGCGACCCAGTGGAAGCCGTGCGCCTGCTGAAGGAGGCGGCCAAGCGCCAGCCGCAAGCCGCAGACATCCAGGACAATCTGGGCAGTGCCTTGAGGGCTGCCGGTCATCCGGCACCCGCCGTGGAAGCACATCGCAAGGCGCTCCAGCAGCGCCCCGATCATTCTCCCTACCTGTTCAATCTCGGAAATGCCTATGCGGCTATGGGTGCCCACCGGCAGGCCATTGACGCCTACCGCCGATCCCTGGACGGGCGCCCAGGGCATGCGGGGGCCATGTTCAATCTGGCCAACAGCCAGCGGGCCATCGGCGAACTGGAAGCCGCAGTGGCTTCCTACCGGCAACTGCTGGCCGCTAACCCCTCACATGCGCAGGCCTGGAATAATCTCGGTGCCGTTCTGGCCCTGCGGGGGGAACTGGCGGGTGCTGAGCAGGCCTATCGTCAGGCTTTGGCGGCGCGGCCCGGTCATGCGGAAACCTTGTCGAATCTGGGTAATGTCCTAGTCGAACGTGGCAAGCTGGGCGAAGCGCTGGCTTTTCACCGGGCAGCGGTGGATGCGGCACCGGAAAGTTCGGAGGCCTTTATCTTCCTGGGCGTGGCGCTACAGGAACTAGATCAGATGGATGCGGCCATTGATGCCTATCGTCTGGGTCTGTGTCTGGAACAGGATAATGTTCAGGGGCTGACCAACCTGGGTGCTGCCCTGGAACTGACCGGTCAGTTGGCAGAGGCAGAGACCGTCCTGTCCCGGGCCCTGACCATTGCGCCCGGTTCGGGCGAGGTGTGGGGCAATTTGGGTCTCTGCCGTCTTGCGCAAGGGGACCGCGCGCGGGGTTGCGCGGCCATTGACAGGGCGCTGGAGCTGGACCCCGATCTGGCCCGTGTCCGGGTCGCCCGTGCGCTTCTCCGCCTAGACGACGGCGCGCTTTGCGAGGGTTGGTCGGACTATGCTTGGCGTTTTGCAGCGGGCGAGGCATTGCCCGATCGGCATTTCACCGTCCCTCTATGGAGCGGCGACAAGGCATCCAACAAACGGCTGCTGATCTGGCGGGAACAGGGGTTGGGCGATGAGTTGATGTTCGCAAGCTTCTATCCGGAAGCGATCAGCCGTGTCGGACAGGCAGTGATCGAGTGTGATCCCCGTCTTGTCGGGCTTTTCACCCGCAGTTTCCCATCGGCATCCATTCGGGCGCAGCGGTTGCCGCCCGACGGGTCGGATGCTCCCGAACGCCCGGACGCCGATCTGCATGTCCCCGCCGGTGATCTGGCCGGCTTGCTCGCCCCGTCCCTGTCTGGCTTTACGGGCGCACCTTATCTGGTGGTCGACCGGAAGCGATCGGAAATGTCCCGTCAGTGGTTGGCGGAGTTGCCCCCAGGGCTGCGAGTTGGCATCTGTTGGCGCTCCCGATTGATAACCACGCGTCGTCGCCACAACTATGCGGATGTGAGCGCCTGGGCACCGTTGCTCGCCATGCCGGATATTCAGGTAGTCAACCTGCAATATTCGGCGCGGGATGAGGAGATTGAAGCCCTTGGGAGGGAGGGGCGCGTGCTGCATACCATGCCCGGTCTTGATCTCACCAATGATCTTGAGGGGCTTGCCGCCCTTATCGCCAATCTGGATCTGGTGATTACGGCGCCGACCGCTGTAGGGGAACTGGCAGGAGCGGTAGGCACACCCGTCTGGCGAATTGTTGGTGGCCGCGACTGGTCAACCCTTGGTGCGGCTACCCGTCCATGGTTCTCGTCCATGCGCCTATTCTTACATTCATCAGGCGTTGATGGCGGGCTTGGAGAAATTATACGATTTCTTAAGAAAAATTTGCCCCTGCATGGCTGATATTTTATCTGTGAGCGGTTTCCAGCGGTGAAATGGGATGCTATCGTATGCGCCATTGCCGATCCGGTAAGACTTGGTGGGCTTGCGGCGTCGGTATCTGATTTAAATTCCGTTACCATCGGTTGGCGGGCAGGCAAAATGTCGGTGGCGGGTGTCGAGAGCGTTATAGACACACACGATGGCATGATGGCATCGTTTGGCTTTGCACGCCCGGCGTTGGCGCGGGCCGACCGTCGCATGGTTACGGCCTTCTTCTGCGACATTGTTGAATCGTCCAAGCTGGTGATCCCGCAGGATCCGGAAGATGCCTATGACCAGTTGTCGGGCATGATCGATATCATGCGCCGCCATGTGCTGGCCTTCGGGGGCACGGTCTGCCAGACCCTTGGCGATGGTATCTACGCTGTTTTCGGTGCCCCTGTTTCACAGGAGAATCACGCGATCCGGGCTTGTTATGCCGCCGATGCCATTCTTCGCGAGGTTGCGCGTGGCGGTCGGGCTGTTCGTATCGGTATCTGCTCGGGTGAAGTATTGTGGGACCATATGGCGGTTGGACGACAGTCGGCCAATCCAGCGACCGGTCCAGCAATCCACATTGCGGCAAAGATGCAGCAGTCGGCACCGCCCAATGGCGCCAGGCTTGCTGATTGCACGGCCCGGCTAATCTCCGACTGGGTTGAAACGCGCCCTGCGATGCTGCTGGCGCTGGGCGGTGATGAGCCGACGCAGAGCCATGAGTTTCTGGGCCTGCGTGCCCGGCGTCGTCAATATGATGATTGTCTGCCGCTTGTCGGTCGTGAATCGATCCGCAAGCAGCTTGGCGCGGCCATGGCCGCCCTGGATGGCGACCATCGGACACCATTTTCAGCGCATTTGGTGCAGGGTGCAGCCGGCCTGGGCAAAACGCGCCTGATGCGTGCCCTGTCCGACATGGCCCGTTCGCGTGGCTTGCGTGTCATTGAATGGCAGGTGCCTGCCGTGGAGCCTGTGGGAGCACCGAGCCCGCTGCATCAACTGGTTGTTGAGTTGCTGGATGGTCCATTGCCACGGACAGCGGGTGGTATTGCGGCCATGCTGCGTGCCGCAGGCGCCTCCCTGGAGGAGGCGGATGCCCTGGTTGGCGTGCTGCTGCCCAGCAACGAGGAAAGCCGGGGGGGAGCGTCGGCTATTTTAGCACTGGCGGTCGGCGCCGTTGTTGCCTTGGCTCGTTCTGCTGCTGGCCGTCATCCCCTTGCCCTGTTGGTAGAGGATGCCCATTGGGCCGACACAGCGGTGCAGGCGACCCTGTCCGCCCTGCTTCAGCAGGTGCCTGCCGAAACACGGATGGTCCTGGTTCTGTCCAGCCGGGAAGAAGGTCTGGCACCCTGCATCGGTAGCCAAGCTAATTTGCAGAAATATCCACTGTCCCCGCTTGCCGCGTCCGAGGTGAACAGCCTTCTGGATATGTGGATGGGGCCGTCGTCGGCGCTGGAAGCGATCAAGGCCGACCTTTCTCGCCGCGCCAGGGGCAATCCCTTTTTCATGGTGGAGTGCATACGCGTTCTGATGATGAACGGTGCGTTGCTTGGCGATGTCGGAGCGATGCTGCCGGGCCCATCGCCGAAAATCCCGTTGCCGGATACGGTTCACGCTCTGCTGGCCGCCCGTATTGATATGCTGGATGACGAGGCGCGCCGGTTGCTGCGGACCGCGTCTGTGGTTGGGCCGACCTTCGATGTTGCAGTTCTATCAGCGCTTGTGACGAATGGTGCGGTTGAGGATCGCCTGCAGGAACTGATCCGTCTGGGTTTCATTGATGAAACCCGTTTGTTGCCCCGGCAGGAATGCAGCTTCCATCACGCCTTGTTGCATGAGGCGGTTTATGGCGGCATCACGCGGCGTGACCGGCAGCAGCAACATGCTGCATTGGCCCGGCTGTTGGCGGACGCGGAATTCCAGCAGCTGCCTGGCCGACTGGCGGCGCAGGCACGCCATGCCGCGCATGGAGGCCTGTGGCATATGGCCGTGCAGGCAGGCCGTGCCGCCGCACAGGATGCGTTGAGCCGGTCGCTGGCCGTGGAGGCGGTGTCGCTTTTGTCCATCGCCGTGGATGCAAATGAAAAGCTGGAGGATACGCACGAGGTGATGCTGGACGGTATCGATCTGCGGTTGGCGTTGGCCCGGGCGGCCATGCCCGCCGGCGACGGTGGCCGCGCCCTGCTGGCGTTGGATCGCGCCGTTGTTCTGGCCCGTGCCGCCGGTGATGAGCCCCGTGCCCTAGCCGGGATGGTCCAGCAGATCAATCATGAGCGGGTCTATGGCCGGCTGGATCAGGCTGTCGCCCTGACGGAAACTGTGATCGCTTACAGCGGTGGCATCACCCGCGCCCACCCAGAATTGCTGATCATCGCTGCCGCTTGTCATCTGGATGACAGTGCCGCCGAACAGGCACTGACGTTGTTGGATATGGCTGAAAGGCCAGATGCCTGGGTCAATCATGAACGCAGGCTCTATCTGACCCTGGATACCGGTATGGTGATTGCCGGAAAGCGGGCCAGTTGCCTGTCACTGCTGGGCCGTGATGCCGAAGCAGAAGTCTTCATCCAGAAGGCGCTTCAGGAAGCCCAGGCCAGCACCCATCCGTTTGATCGCATCTATGCCCGTCTCGACGTGGCTGAAGTGCGGATGCGTCAGCGCCGGTTCGGTGATGTTCTGGCCTACAGCTCTGAAGCACTGAACATCTCGCGTGTGACGGGTTCAGCCCTGTTCGATGCCATCAATCTGGCCCGACGTGGTTTGGCGCTGGCCTATCTGGGGCGTGTTGCAGGTGGGCTTGCGGATATTGATCGCGGGCTGCGCCTGGCACAGAGCAAGGGAGCGGCCATGCACGCTGCATGGGCACGCCATGCCCGCATGCTTGCACTTGCCCTTGCGGGACGGATGGACGAGGCGATGCGGGAGCGGCAGGAACTGGCCCGTACCGTACAGGAGCGGGGCTATGGTCTGCTACGCCGATCCATGCCCGATGAAGCGACGTTGAGGGCCATGACCCATCACCTGCCATCCAACAGCCTTGGGATGGCAGGACGTTCAATGCTCCTGCATTGACGGGATCGGCCATTGGCCGTGGTCAGGTCGATTGCGGCAGCCAACGCAAAAGGAGCGGTTCCGCGAGTGCGGTCGCTCCTTTTATGAAAGTGTGATGGTGTCGGCGGTGCCCGAAGAAACTAGAATTTCAGGTCTGCCGGCAGGTCGGAAAGGTCACGCAGCAGCATGGTCGATACGCCCTTGGACACCGCGCGGTAGTAGGCCACAAGGAAAGCGCGGATCGTCGCGGTCAGTGAGGCATTCTGGTGCTGACGGCGGGACACGATCGTGATCACCTGATGGATGCTGAAACCTTCGCGTTCAGCAATTTCATGCAGGGCCTGCCACATCACAGCTTCCAGTCGAACGCTGGTCCGATGTCCGTCAACCCAGACATTGTGGCTGATCAGCTGCCCATCGATCTCCAGGTCGTGGGGCTCATAGACCGTAATATCGTTACGGGAATGCGGAGCGTTCATCGGCGACCTCGCCTTTCTGGATCAAGTGGATGCCCATCGCCTATCGGCGACCGGCCGCGCTTTGTAAGCACACAATAGCGTTCCTTCTGCATACGATGCTGTGAACCACTTCACACTGCAAAACGGCCCCTCCGCATTACGGTCATGGTCGAGACCTGGAACGCGCGTTGTGTTGACAGGTTGTCGCCTGACCCAACCATGACCCTTATAAAGGAGAATTTTTATGCTGACGCGTGGTGCTGATGGCCGCCTGTATCGCATTGGCCCGAACGGGGCCGTCGTTGTGACCGAAGAGCAGAACCTGTCCCGTGGGCGCACGCCGTCCCAGCGGACGATGGATAACGGCGCTTCGGCCGACCTGTATTTCGCCAGTGCCGATCTGTACACGGCAAAGATGTGACAATTGGTGGGTGCTGCCCCGGCATTCACCGGGGCAGCCCCAACCAATCCGCTAACCGTGGCGTTGGCTTTTGCTTCATTGAATCTGAAAGGGAACGGCAATGGATCAGGTTCGCTTGACCGACTGGGACAATCTGGAAGCCCCGCAGTGGCGCCGGTTAGTCTCGGCGGAAGAGACGCTGGCCCGTGTCAAACCGTTGTTCCCTTTATTCGGCATCACCCGCGTGGCCAATGTCACTGGCCTGGACACGATCGGCATTCCCGTCGTTATGGTCAACCGTCCCAATTCTCGCGGTTTGGCCGCTTCGCAGGGTAAAGGTGTTACCCTGGCTGCGGCCAAGGCGTCTGCTGTGATGGAAAGCATTGAAAGCTGGCATGCGGAACGGGCCTCGCACTTGTCACTGCGTATCGGTTCCTACGAGGATCTGCGCTACTCGTTGCCCGTGGTCGACCCCGATCTGCTTCCATGCAACATGGACAGTGTCTACACCCCGCACCATCAGTTGCTGTGGGCGGAAGGTACCAATCTCCGGGACGGCAACAGCCTGTGGATCCCGTATGAGATGGTTCACAGCAACTACACCCTGCCGCTGCCGACGGGTCATGGCTGTTTTCAGGCCACGTCTAACGGTCTGGCGTCGGGCAATCACTGGATTGAGGCGGTGATTCACGGCCTTTCAGAAGTGATCGAGCGGGACGCCCGCACCTTGTGGAATCTGCTGCCCGAAGAGGCGCAGGAAGATACCCGCATTGACCTGGAAACCATTGCCGATCCGGCTTGCCGTTCGCTGCTGGCACGCTTTGCCCATGCCGGTGTTGCTGTCGGGGTGTGGGACCTGACGTCCGATGTCGGGGTCCCCACCTTTCTGGCCCGCATTGTTCAGGCTGATGCCGGCCTGGGGACGACGGTGCGCCCGGCCGCCGGCTATGGCACGCATCTGGTCCCAGAAATCGCACTGTCCCGTGCCCTGACCGAGGCTGCGCAAAGCCGGCTGACCTTCATCTCTGGCGCGCGCGATGATATGCGCCGCGAGGAGTATGATCATTTTCTGGCGGAAGAGCAGCAGATGCTGTGGCTGAACCGGATCCGTTTGGGCGCCACGGTACGTGACTTTAATGAGATCAAGGGGTGGCGTGATCAATCCCTGCGCGGTGACCTGGGCGAGCTGCGGCAGCGTCTTGCCAATATCGGTATTGAAGATGTCGTCGTTGTCGACCTGACCCGTGCCGAGATCGGTATCCCCGTTGTCCGGGTTGTGGTGCCGGGCCTCGAAGGTGTGGATGCGACGTCGCAATATAGCTTGGGTGCGCGCGGGCGCCGCGCCGCCGGGCTTGCCTGACCCCTGGAGGGATAGACCATGAGCAACCCTGTGATCGTCTTCCTGGGCCCCACTCTGCCTGTATCCGCCGCGCGGAAGGTGTTGAACGCTGATTTCCGACCGCCTGTCGCACAGGGCGACGTGCTGCGCGCAGTCCAAGACAATCCGACGGCCATCATCATCATTGATGGCTATTTCGGGAATGTCCCGGCCGTCTGGCACAAGGAAATCCTTTTCGCGATGGCGCGCGGTATCCCGGTTTTGGGTGCGGCCAGCATGGGGGCCCTGCGGGCGGCCGAACTGCATACGTTCGGGATGGAAGGCCATGGTGCCGTTTTCCAGGCCTTCGCCGATGGCCGGCTGGAAGATGATGACGAGGTTGCAGTCACCCATGGACCGGCGGAGCTTGGCTATCCTTCACTGTCCGAGGCCATGGTCAATATCCGCCGCACCCTGTCCGACGCGCATGCCGCTGGCATCCTCTCGGTAGAGGGACGGCGGCGGCTGGAGGAGATTGCCAAGGATCTCTGCTACCGTGACCGTAATTATGGTCGCGTCCTGCGCGAAGCGGAGGAAGAAGGCGAGGTCGACCCGTTCGAACTGTCCGCTTTCCGTGACTGGCTGACCATTGGGCGTGCCGATCAGAAGCGCGAGGATGCCGTGTCCCTGCTGACCCACGTGCGCGATACGCTGGACAGCGGCACCCTCAGCGTCCGCCCGATCTACGCTTTCGAGCATACGGCCATGTGGGAGCGGGTAGCCCGTCCGGCATCGGCAATGCCCGTCTGACTTGCATTTTTCTGCCGCGGCATCAATCCTGGCAATGTAGGGAGATCGTGGCTACTGGTCGCCCGGAGATGACAGGGGGATGTCAGTGGCACCTGCCGTAGATACCGCGCTTCTGCGCCGTAACAGTCTTTTCGCGGTATTAGACGACACTGAAATGGAAGCAATGCTGGAGTTCGCCAAGCTTCGGCGAGCCGCAGCGGAGGAGCCTATCTTCGCCAAGGGTGACCCTGGCGACAGCCTCTATGTCATCCTGCGTGGGCGTGTCGCGGTACAGACCGAGTCGGATGAGGCGAAGGTCATGCTGCTGAACATTCTTGATACGGGCTCCCTGTTCGGGGAGATCGCCATGCTGGATGGTGGCGAGCGGACGGCAACGGTGGTGGCGCAGGAGGCTACGGAACTTCTGCGAATCGACCGCCGTGATTTCATGCCGTTCCTGTTGCAGCGTCCTGACCTCTGCGTTCGCCTGATGACGGTTCTGTGCGAGCGCGTGCGCTGGACCAGCGCGATCATCGAAGACACGGTTTTCCTCAACGTACCCCGGCGGCTGGCTAAGCGCATCCTTATGCTGTCTCAGGCCTATGGCCGCACCACCGATGCCGGTACACGCATCACTACCTTCGTCAGCCAGGAAGATCTGGCCAATATGCTGGGTGTGTCGCGGGAAAGCGTGAACAAGACGTTGAAGCAGTTCCAGGCAGCAGGGGCCATTTCCTACCGTAACGGCTACATAATTCTGCATGATGAAAGCTTCCTGGATCAGGTCTCGCGCTAGGCGTAGTGTATCGGCGGGAATTGGCTAGCTGGTGGCGTGGCGTGAACAAGGCATCTGACGCTCGGAATATGGTGATCCTGGTGCTGGGTGTGGCCCTATCGGCCTGTGCCAGCCATGAAAGCCAGGTGAACGACAATTACATGTATGTTCCGACCCGCCCGCCGGCCCCGGCTCCGGCCCCTGTTGCAGCTCCTGTCCCGCCTCCCGCAACAGCGCCCGCCCCAGCACCGGTACCAACGACACCTGCGCCCGTGGCGAAGCCCCCCACGCCCTCCAAGCCTGCCCCTACTGCCCCTGCGCCAAAGGCGGGCACCTGACATGGATGTCAATTCAGCGATCGATCAGGCCATCGCCCGCCATCAGGCGGGCGATTGGGCCGGGGCGGAGGCTGCTTATCGAGACATCCTGGTCGTGGCGCCTGCACTGGCGGACATACATTACCTGATGGGCATGTCATGCCTTTCCCAGGGCAAGGCAAGCGCAGCCGTGAAGGCATTGCGAACGGCCGTGCGGATGAAGAATGGTCGCGGGGATTGGTGGCACAATCTGGGTATCGCTCTGCGGCAGTCCGGTGACCCGGCGGCGGCCCGGCAGGCCTTTGCTACGGCCATCACCCAACTGGATGCAAACCCCGCCCAGCAGGCGGAGGCGCTGGCGGAGCAGGGAGCCCTGCTTGCCAGCACGGACCCGCAGGAGGCGGAGGCGCTGCTGCGCCGTGCCCTGGTGCTTGTACCCGGTTTGCCGTCCGCCGCTGGCAATCTTGCGGCGGTGCTTTTCAACCGTTGTACCGATGATGGGTTTCTGAACCGGCCCGAGGCCGTGTCACTTCTGACAGAAGCTCATCGCTTGGCGCCGGCCAGTACCGTCATCGCCAATCGCCTGGGCCTTGCGCTGCTCCGTGGGGAACGACATCAGGAGGCGCTAGCCCTGTTTGATTCCGTGCTGTCGCGGGAGCCAGATAATAGCACTGCCCTGCTGGCGCGGTCGGATGTACTTTCCATCCTGGGGTGTTTCGAGGAGGCTGCCGCCGCAGCGCGCCATGCTGCGGTGGTCGGGTCGTCTGGCCGGGCTGGACCCCTCGTGGCGCTGGGCGTTGCCCTGCATGGCCAGGGCTATCTGGACGACGCCCGTCAGGCGTTCGATGCCGCCATCGCGATTGATCGCGATAATCTGCCTGCCCATCTTAATCTGGGTACGCTTCTGCGTGATCTGGGTGATGATGAGGGGACGGAGCGCTGTTATCAGCGGTCGCTGCAACTCGCCCCGTCAATGCCCGTGGTGCATTGGCAACGCGCGCAGGCCCGCTTGATAGCTGGAGACTTCGTCGAAGGCTGGCAGGAATATGAATGGCGATGGGGAATGCCGGGCTTCAGCCTTTCCGCTGTGTTGCGTGCCCTCCCCATATGGGACGGCAGCGGCTTGTCTCTTGGCTCCATTCTTTTGGTCCATGCTGAGCAGGGGCATGGCGACAGTTTGCAATTTGTGCGTTATCTGCCGCTGTTGAGGGCGCGGGGGTTGAAGGTGCTGTTGCAGGTACAGCCAGCCCTGGTCAGGCTGTTCCGTGAAAGCCTGCCGTCGGATATCGATGTCGAACGGCTGGGATCTCCGGTGCCGGAGACGGTATCATGCCGGTGTCCTTTGCTTGGCCTTCCGTTGCGCCTTGGTACCCGCAATCTGGCAGACATTCCTGTGCAGGTGCCATATCTCTCGGCCCTGTCGGATCGTCGTGGTCTGTGGCGTCAACGGCTGCGCGACCTGCCAGGATTGAGGGTGGGGCTGGTCTGGGCCGGAGATTCGCGGGAGGGTGATCCACGGGCGGCGGCAACGGACAAAAGACGCAGCTTGTCTCTGTCGCAATTGTCACCCCTGAGCACGCTTCCCGGTCTCACATTTGTCAGCCTCCAGAAGGGACCCAAGGCTTCGCAAGCAGCGCAGGCGCCTTTCCCATTGTATGACTGGACAGATGAACTGACGGATTTCGCCGATACCGCGGCACTGGTCAGTGAACTGGATCTGGTGATCGGTGTGGATACGGCGGTTATCCATCTCTCGGCCGCATTGGCCAGGCCGACCTGGGTGCTGTCGCGCTTTGACGGCTGCTGGCGGTGGCTGCGCCATCGGGCAGACAACCCTTGGTATCCAGATTTGCGTCTTTTCAGGCAGACGCAGTGGGCCGACTGGCGCGGCGTAATCGCCGAATTGGTTAACGCGTTGGTGCTGTCACCACCCAAAAGACCTGACTAAGTCAAACCGTTAGATTTCAAGCTTATCTTTTTGTCATATCTCTGTTGGTCAAATGAAAATGGTATCGACCGTATAGTGGGGGTGGGCTTTGTGACTCCTCAATGATTCTGCATATTTAGCGGATTCAAAGATTCCGTTTGCGTGTTCCGTTGAACTGCGCTAGTGTTCACCGGTCTATGAGAAGGCTTACGGCCATGCAAATTGAGGGGATCAGGAGCGTCTCAACGCCTTATGTGTCTGCGGTGACGCAAACCAGCGCCGCGGCTGAGGAGCGTTTGGCCGAAGCTCCTCCGCTTCGTTCATCAAGCCTGCCGTATGTCAGCCCCGTCCTGCAATATGACAGCGATGCTGCGGTTGCTGTTCTGTTGTTCCGCGATGGCGGCAGCGGTGACGTCGAGACGCAGTACCCGTCGAAGCGCGTTGTTCGCGAGTATCAGCTGCGTGGCCGGGAAGCAGGTGTTTCGGAAGCATCTTCTAACACTGGTGAACGTTCCGGTGGAAATCAGCTTCTTGCCCTGGCGCGCAGCGGGATCAGCGCGATCAGCGGCTCCACCCCTGCGGGTTTTGCCAGTGCCAGCACGGTCGCAGCCTCGCCGACTGTGGCGGCATCACCGACCGTGGTGATTGCTGGAGGTGGCAACGTGGTGGGTACGGTCAATTTCATAGCCTGATTTTCGTTTTCGACCGCTTGATCTTAGAATGCCGGAGTGCCTGTTGGTTCTCCGGCATTTTATTTAATTCTCGGTCGAATTGTTTTGATTTGTGGTTTGAATTTACTTGGCGCATCGGTGGCATGGTGTCGTTATCCACTTACCCTGCGCGTACGATTGGCAGTGCCACAAAAATCCTGAACCGAACAGCTCCCGGCTGGTGTTGGCGGCTGGGCCGTGCTCACGTCTGAGATTTGTATCTTCTGTTCCGGTAGAAGCATAAAGGCTGGTGACGGATCTGCGCCATCTGTTGAGCTGGCGAGTGATCTGTCCATATGTATAGGTGTTGGCGTCCGTCGTTAAACGGCTTGACTCCTCTCCTGAATAGGTGTTCCCTTCACTTAACCCGAAAAATTCGGGTGGATCATACCTCCAAAGGAGAGACGCTATGTCTTCTAGTGACGTCAGCTTGACCGCTGGTATGCGTAACAACCTTCTGCTCCTGCAGAAGACCAACAAGCAGGTCGAGTCTATCCAGTCCCGTCTGGCGACTGGTAATAAGGTCAATTCCGCTCTTGACGGCCCCAATTCGTTCTTTGCTGCGAAGGGTTTGAATACCCGCGCAGGCGATTTGTCGAGCCTCAAGGAAGCGATGGGTCAGGCCATCAGCACCATCCAGGCCGGTGATAAGGGTATCACCGCTATCGAGGATTTGGTTGCACAGGCCCGTGGTTTGACCACGACCGCCTACTCCAATCTTGGCAACGATGCATCCTCCATCGCAGCTCGTAAGTCGCTGGCGGAGCAGTTCAATCGCCTGAAGGATCAGATCGACAAGATTGCTGGCGATAGCGGGTACCAGGGTAAGAACCTGCTGAAGGGCAATGGTCTGACGCTGGACAGCACCTCCGACAGCCGTAAGAATGTAAATAGCATCTCTGGCCTGTCGAACAGCCGTGTCACCAACGTCGTAAGCGCCGATACTTACTCGGTGAAGGTCAGCGGTACCGGCGCCATCAGCGCCGACCTGGAAGATATCGCTAAGGCTGAAGATTCTCGCGGCCTGGCTTCTCTCAAGGTCTCTGGAACCATCTCGGCCACAGCCGGCAACTTCTCTGACATTAGCGTGGAGATTCGTGGTAACAGTGGTCGTGAGCGTACGGCCATCGTGACGGAAAACGGCGAATCCCGTACCTTCAAGTTCTTCGATAACACCCAGTCTGCGGTTGCCAGCACGGTTACGGCCGGTGTGACGGCTACGACTGGTGTTGCGCAGGTTTCGAAGATCACCATCAGTGGCTCGGTTGAAGAAGGTGATACCTTCACCGCAACGATCAATGGTCAGTCGTTCAGCTACACGGCCAAAGCCTCCGATCTGGCCGACTCGACCACAGGTACTGCCTACAACCCTGACCAGCGTCGCGCCAAGGTTGCTGAGGGTCTGGCCCGTGCCATTGCCGGCGGCGCCGATTTCGACGGTACCAACATCACCTCTGGCGGCACCCTGACCAGCGCTGACTCTGACGATACGGGCAAGCGCTTCAATGTCGCGTACAACACGGATGCCAGCGCCAATTCCGCTGAAATTCTGATCAGCTCTGATCTGACGGGCGGCACCGGTGCTAGCTTTACGCTGGGTGCCAGCTCTACCAACGCTGCCCAGAAGGCGATTTCGGTCACCTTCTCTTCTGGTACCACGGTTTCCTTCACGGTTGACCGCGCGCTGCTGGAAGCGAAGGGTACGTCGGCGAATGGCGTCTCAAGCATTGAGAAGAACGTCGACATCACCCTGTCGGCTACCAACCTCAATGGCGTGACGGTGGAACGCTCCGGACTCAATGCCCGTGGCAATGCCAAGTTGAGCGAAGGCGAGAACTCGCTGAACTTTGATAGCGGCACGGTTCGTGTGACCGTCGATGCTTCGACGATCAAGGCCGCTGCCTCCTCGGCTCTGCCCGCCAACCTGACGACGGTGCAGCGTACGGACGCCAACACCGAGAACGATCTGGCTGTTCAGTTCAACGCCGACAACACCTCCAACATTCAGGTGGTCAGCCGGAATGTGTCGACGGACGGTCAGGGCCTGCGTATCGACTACGCCCAGAACAACTTCCTGGACCGTGCCGATATTGACAAGGCCGTCGCCAGCCTGGACTTCGCAACGTCCACTCTGCGTAGCGCCTCTCAGGCCCTGTCGACCAACCTGAACGTCATCCAGACCCGCGAGAGCTTCACCAACGAGTTCTCCAACGTTCTGGTTGAAGGTGCGAATAAGCTGGTCCAGGCGGACCAGAACGAGGAAGGCGCTAACCTGCTGCTCTTGCAGACCCGTCAGCAGCTGGGCACCATCTCCCTCTCGCTGGCCAACCAGGCTCAGCAGTCGATCCTGCGGCTGTTCTAAGCCACAGGGCCGTAAGGCAAAGGGAAAGGCGGGCCAAAAGCCCGCCTTTCCTGATTCTGGTCGGTATTCACCTCCCCATGCCAGCCTCCCTGGGGCAAAATGTTCGGGTGTGCTGGTGCGTTTTTTCGTGACCGCCGGGGGGTGGCTGGCTTACTTCCTTGTGCAGTATGGACGCCGCCGAGCGGGCTCGTGCGTCCTTGAACGGGAAATGCTGCCGTGCCTTTGAAACTTGTCCTGCGTCCGGGTGAGAAGCTGATCGTGAACGGCGCCGTTCTGGGCGTCGGCGATCATCCGGTGTCGTTATTCTTCTACAATAAGGTAAATTTCCTGCGGGGCCGGGAAATCCTTAAGGAAGAGAACTGCGACACGATCGAGAAGAAGCTCTATTTCATTATCCAGCTGATCTACATCTTCCCCGAGGATGCAGAACTGAACCTGATAAAGTTCGGCATCATCCTGGAGGAGGCGCGGTTGGCGCACTCTGCCGAGTCGGGCTTGTTTGACGAGGTTCAGACGCTGGTGCAGTCCGGCAACTACTATCGGGCCCTGAAAATCTGCCGGAAGCTGTTCCCGGCTGAGACGGCGTCTGGTGCGGGTGACGCCGCGGACAAGCAGACCAAAACGCCGGTAGTCGTGACCAAGGTTCGCCGTCGCCCCTCGATCAACCAGCCGGAATGACGGTACTCGTCTGATCCACCAATATGGTCCGGCATACCCGTGCCGGACCTGTGGTCCAAACGGCGGTTCCCCAGGACCAACCGACTCCGAAGCCGCACAGCAGCAGGGTTCGCTTGCCCGACATCAGGGGATAGGACAGCGCGTCGGTCATTGCCAGCGGGATAGTGGCGGAACTGGTATTGCCGCGATCCGCCAGTGCCATGACCAATTGATCCTCACGCGCGCCGATCTTTGCACCCAGCCGGCGCAGCATCATCTCATTCGCCTGATGCAGCACGACATGATCGACGCTCTTGATGTCGGAACCGGCAAGGGTCAGGGTGGCCGCGATGGTCTTTGGCACCTCCCGCAGGGTGAAGGCGAAAACCTGGGTGCCGTCCATGAATAACAAGGGGCCATCGGGCTGCCGGGCGCCGCCTCCGGGCTGGATCAGGTAGGGTGCACCAGCCCCGTCGGTGCCCGTGTCCACCGTCAGGCAGCTGCCATCCAGGTCCCATTCCAGGGCCGTGACGGTGGCGGCATCCCCGAACAGGGGCGCGACGGAGCGGTCGTCGGGGGCCATGGTCCGGCTGGTCGTGTCGCCTGCCACCAGCAGCGCCCGGCCCCGCCCCATTCCGGCCAGCAGCGATGCGGTCAGCCACAGTCCATAGACATAGCCGGAACAGCCCAGACCGACATCGAAGGCCGCGCACTGCTTGCCCAGGCCCAAGCGATGCTGCAACAGGCAGGCGGTGGCCGGCAGTGGATGATCCGGCGTCTGGGTAACGCAGATCAGCAGATCAACCGAGTCGCCACCCCACCCCAGTCTGTCCAGCAGATCGCGTGCCGCAGGCAGGGCCAGATCGGACATGCATTGGCTGGGCGCGGCGATATGGCGGCGGTGGATGCCGGTGGCCGCGGCAATTCGTTCAGCCTGATCGGTGCCGAACCGGGCCGCCAGATGCGTTACATCCTCCACCCCAACCGGCAGGGCGGAAACGATGCCGCGAAGGGCGATGCCGTTGATGCGGGCCTGGGCCATGCGCCTTACCTTCCGCTCAGCAGGAGATGCCGCCATCAATGGTTAGCGTCTGCCCGGTAATATAGCGCGCGCCATCGCCGAGCAGGAACAGAATGGCAGGCGCCACATCATCGGCTGTACCCAGACGGCCCATGGGGGTGCGCCGCACGATCTGGTCGCGCTGCCCTGCCGACAGGGTGCCGGACATTTCCGTGTCCAGATAGCCGGGCGCCACACTGTTGACCGTGATCTGCCGCCGCCCCACCTCCCGCGCCAGGGCGCGGGTTAGCCCGTCCAACCCTGCTTTGGTCGCGGCGTAGGCGGTAAGGCCGGTATAGCCGCGCTGCCCAATGATGGAGGAAATGTTGATGATCCGTCCCCCGCCAGGGCGCGACAGCATGTGGCGCAGGACGGCGCGCGCCACCTGGATGGCCCCTGTCAGGTTGGTTTGGATCAGGCTGTCCACCTCCACCAGCGGCAGGGTCGCCAGAATGCCCTCCCGCGCGATGCCAGCATTGTTGATCAGGCCCCAGGGCGCCCCGAAACGCTGCACCGTGGCATCGATGAAGGATTGGGTGGAGACAGGCTCCCCGATCTCTGCCCGCTGCCAGAGCAGACGGTCGGGATGAGCGTCCAGCAGGGCCGGCAGGGCATCGCCCAGGCTGCGGCTGCAGGTCGCCACATTGTAGCCCGCGTCCAGCAGGGTGCGAGTAAGAGCGAGGCCCAGGCCCCGGCTGCTGCCGGTGACGATCACGGTACGGGGGGTCATGCTTCCTCCGCGATGCGGCGCTTCTTGCCGGCGGCTGACAGGGGGAGCGCCTCGACAAGGCGCAAACGGCGGGGACGGGCAGGGGGCGGCAGGTCGGCAACGGCCTGCGTTGCCAGCACCCGCCACCCATCATTCGTGTGCCAGTCGGGCGCGATGATGTCGGCGGCCAGGATGGCACCTGTGATAGGGTTGGGTACGCCGTAGACCAGAGCATCGGTGACACCGGGCAGCGCCAACAGTCTTCGTTCGGCCAGGGTGGGATTTACCTTGGCGCCGCCGACATTGATGACAAGGTCATTTCGGCCACAGAATAATACCCGATCACGGTCAATCTCAACCAAATCGCCAGTATTATGCCAGACAGAACCCACCTTGGCTTCCAGCAAATCATTCCGAATACGGAATGATATCTCGCCCGGTGGCTGGGACAACCATTCGGCGGGAAATCCTTCCCAACCGTCGGCCACCGTCAAAAGGCGCCCCAACTCAGTGGAGGCGTAAATGCAGCGGATAGGCACTCCGGGAAAGCGTCTGGCCAGCGCGTCCAGCAGTGGTTGGTCTACTGCCTCTCCGCCCATCGTGATGCGGGCCAATGGCGGTGCTGCGCCTGACAAGAGCAGTACACGCCAGAAGCTGGGCGTGGCGCTAATATGACTGGCACCGCCGGTTACGGCCAGGCGCACCAGACCTGCGGCGTCCGCCGTAGGATCGGCCAGCAGTTGCCCGCCTCCGGCCATGGCCGTCAGCAGCACCTGCAACCCCGCGAAGCCGCAGGCATCATAGGTCAGCAGCCAATTGCCACCATCCCCGCCGCGTGTGCCCGTGATCCCCCGCAGAACATCGTCAAATGACCGGGCAATACGCTTTGGCGTGCCCGTAGTGCCCGATGTTTCCAGCAGAAGTAGCCTGCCCTTTGCCTCAACATTGTCGGGTGCCGGTAGGCCACCCCGCAGCAGGGCAAGTGGTACTTGCCGGTTCCAGGCCGCCAGCAGGCTGGCGATCAACCGGGGCAGGTCCTTGCCGTCCACCGATAGTGAGCCATCGGGCAGGCCCCGTGCCATGACTGACAGCTCGGGCCATGTCCAGGTTCGGCCACCGGTGATCAGGCGGAATGCGGGATTGACCCAGGATGGAGTGGCGGCGTCTTGCATGGCGCCATCATGCGGCAGGGCGGGGCAGCATTCCAAGGGTTTCAGCCGCTGGCAATGGTGATCCAGGCCCAGATGACCCCGCCGACGAAGCCGATAAGGCCCGCGACGATCACCATGCCCCAGAGGAACTGCTTGAACTCTCCCTGTTTCCAGGCGCTGCGGGCAAGCAGCAGCAGGTAGAGCAAGACCCCAATGCCGATCCATCCCCAGATGCCGGGCATGGCCATCACGCGGCGGCGTACAGGGCGGCCAGTTCGCCAGCCGTGTTGAACTGCCGGAAGCCCTGACGGAATGGGTCCTTGCCCGTCACCCCCTCCAACGCCACGATCAGGGTGGCAAGGTCCAGGCTGTCGAAGGGCAGGGGGCCGTCAAGGAAAGCGGTATCCGCCGTCAACGGCACCGCTATGGTCTCGCCTTTCTCGGTCAGGATACGGGCGGTTTCGCGGGCGATCAGGTCTAGCATGGTCTGGGTGTCGGTCAATGGAAGCTCCCGATCAGGGCGTTGACGCGGCTGGCCGCCTCCACATGCGGCATGTGGCCGGCGTCAGGCAGAAGATGGAAGGGAATACCCGCCGGGATCGAGTGAACAGGGGGCGGTGGCACGATACTGTCCTGAGCCCCCCAGATCAGCTGCACCGGCACTCTGGGCGCCCAATCGCGAGTTACCAGCCGTTCGGAAAGATCCGCGCGGTTGGCATCCAGCAGCGCCTTGATCGCGGCCCGGTTGGCCGGCACCGATTGGCGAAGCGTCAGGGCACGGGCCATCGGCTCCACCAGGGGGCCCGGTTCCGCGAACAGCTTGGCGGCGGCGAGCCGTGACTGTTCCAGGTCTGATGCATCGGCCAGACGGTCCAGGAACTGATGGTCAAGATCGCTGCCCAGCCCGGCGCAGGCAATCAGGGTGGCATGCCCGACCTTGGCCGGCTGCTGATGGGCCAGCGACAGGGCGATGCGTGCACCCAGCGAATGGCCCACCAGATCGACCTGAGATAGACCCCAGGCATCGATCAGATCACCGACCCAGCGTGCCAGATCATCGACATGGCCGGGCCCGACCTCCAGCGTGCTGGACCCATGGCCCGGCAGGTCAGGGGCCAGCACAGCACGGTCTGTGCCGAGTGCTGCCAGGTTGAACTGCCAGGTCAGGGCATCACCGGCCAGACCATGCAGCAGCACCAGGGGCCGTAGCGTTCCTTCCCCGATACCAAGCCGCCCGCCATTGATCCAGGCGGCTGGACGACCGGCAAGGTCCATCACCTGCCGTCGGGTGCGGCCAATGGGAATGGCGGGGCGGGGCGGGGCGGACATGAGGTCAGGCGAGATCGGCGCCGGTCAGGGCCAGCAGGTCACCAATGGTCTTGGCCTTGGCCAGATCCTCACCGGCCACGACATGGTCGAAATGTTCATCGACCAGGGCGATGAAGCTGATGACGGCCAGACTGTCCCAGCTGTCCAGGCTGTCCAGGGCCGTGTCGGGTGACAGGCTGCCGGCGTCGGTTTCCAGCATCTCTTCCAGGGCGGCCAGGAATTCAGCGCGCGTCATAACACACTCCTCACGTCAGGTCGGGGGAAGGGTCTTCTGGACCACATCCCGGTTGATCAGCGCCCATTGCGGGTTGGCATGCATGGCCGCATCCGCGTCGCGCCAGCCGAACGCTGGCTTAACGGGCAAAAGCGTTTCCAGCAAGTGCCGTACCAGGATCAGATCCTGTTCCGTATCGACGCACCAACGCCAGGGTGCGTCCAGCGTGGGATCGGACAACCAGTTCAGCCGGAACCGGTCGGGGCGGCGCCAGAGGAAGGGCATCACATGTTCCCGCTCGAACGGCTCCGTCGCCTCTTGCCAGGCGGTGCGCAGATCCGCCATCCCGACGATTTCCGCATCCAACCCGCGCGGGTAGCGCGCGACATCGATCGCGGCATAGGACAGTGGTGGGGCAGCAGTGCGGTAGAGCGTGATCAGGTCATCGACCAGGGTCGGGTCGATCAGCGGGCAGTCGCCGGTGAAGCGCACGGCGATATCGGCCTGCTGGGCAAGGGCTGCCCGGTAGAAACGATCCAGCACGTCGGTTTCGCTGCCCCTGAAGACCGGCACACCCAGCGCCTCCACATGGGTGGCCAGCGCATCATCCTGGGCCAAGTCGCTGGTGGCGACGCACAGGCCTGTCAGGTGGTGGGAGCGGCGCAGGCGGTCAATCTGGTGGGCGATCAGGCTTTTGCCCGCCACATTCATCATCACCTTGCCAGGCAGGCGGGTAGAGCCCATGCGGGCCTGGATGATGCCGATGATCCGGGGGACCATCAGGGGGCCTTGCCCAGCATGGTCCAATCCACTGGCTCCCCCCGATTAAGGTCACGTGCGGCGGTACGGCCCAGCACGTCGGGCAGATGCTTGGGCGCCAGGCCCAAGCCGGGGCGGATGGAACGGACGTCAGCCTCTGTCAGCACCGTCCCCGCCGGCACGTCGCGGCTTACATACAGGGACCGGCGGAAGGTGCGCCCCCCCGCCTCGGACGGTTTCAGGGCATAGGAGATGTCGCCCAGGGCGGCATGGGCCACGCGGCAGGCGTCGGCCATGGCCTTGAATTCCGCTGGTTCCAGGGAGAAGGCGCAATCCGGGCCGCCATCGGCGCGGGCCAGGGTGAAATGTTTTTCGATGATAACCGCGCCCAGCGCCACGGCCGCCACCGGCACCGCCACACCCATCGTGTGATCCGACAGGCCGACGGGCAGGCCGAAGGCCTGGGCCATGTGGGGGATGGTGCGCAGGTCGCAATCCTCCACCGGTGTGGGGTAGCCGGACACGCAATGCAGCAGGGCGATGTTGTTGTTTCCAGCTTCCCGCGCCGCCGCCACAGCCTCCGCGATCTCCCCCAGGGAGGCCATGCCGGTGGACATGATCAGCGGCTTGCCCGTGGCGGCGGCCTTTCGGATCAGTGGCAAGTCTATCAGCTCAAAGCTGGCGATCTTGTAGGCAGGCGTATTCAGGCTTTCCAGTAGATCGATGGCGGTGGGATCGAACGGGCTGCTGAACAGGGCCATGCCGACATCGCGCGCATGGTCGAACAAGGCGGCGTGCCAGTCCCAGGGGGTGTGCGCCTCCTGATACAGCTCATACAATGTCTTGCCGGCCCATAACCCGCCTTCCAGCCGGAATTCCGGACGGTCGACATCCATGGTGATGGTGTCAGCGGTGTAGGTCTGGATCTTGACGGCATCGGCACCGGCATCGCGCGCCGCATCGATCAGACGGCGGGCGCGGTCGATATCGCCATTATGGTTGCCCGACATTTCCGCAATCAGGAAAGGCCGCTGGCTGGGCTGGAATCGGTCGGGGAAACGGGTCATGCCGGATGCCGGATAGGAAAGCCAAGTCAGCATGGTAGCATCGTCGAAGGCTGGAGAGGAAGCGGGGCGCATGGTGGGGCGGATTGGGGCATTGCTGCTGTGTCTGGTTTGGGCCGTTCCCGCCGTATGGGCGGGGGATTGGCAGAAGCTGCGCCACGCGATGGAGAGCCTGACAACAGGGCCAGACGCGCCGGTCAGTGGGGTAGCGGTCATCGTCGTCAAGGACGGCAGAACGGTCTTCGCCCAAGCGGCAGGTCTTGCCGTGATTGATCCTGCTGTACCCGCCCGCGAACGTCCGCTGACGCTGGATACGCCGGTGCGGGTGGCGTCCATTTCCAAGCTGCCTGTCAGTATCGTCCTTCTGCAATTGGCCGACGAGGGGCGGCTGGATTTGGATGCCGACCTGTCGCCCCTGCTGGGCTTTGCTTTTCGCAATCCGCATCATCCTGACCGGCCCATCACGGCGCGGATGCTGCTTTCCCACACATCCTCCGTGCGCGATGCCGATATCTACGGCTTGCCCCCGCCTTACAGTCTGGCGGAGCTGGTGCGGCCCGGTGGGGCCTTTGATCGTGATGGGCGGCGCTGGGCGGATGAGGTGCCGGGCAGCCGCTTCAGCTATACCAACCTGAACTATGGCGTCATGGCGACCCTGATCGAGCGGCTGACGGGGCAGCGGTTTGATGCTGTCGTAACCAGCCGTGTGCTGAGGCCGCTGGGCATGCGGTCGGCTTATGATGTGCGGTTACTGGATGACGAACGGTTCCGGGCGTTGGCCCCGGTTTATGAGAGGCAGGCGGACGGGGACTGGATCGCTAATGTCGATGACTATCGCGGTGTGCGGCCCGATAACCGGCCCACAATCTTTGGGGTCAAGGCACTGGCAGACTTGGCCTACATTGTTCCGGGGCGCAACGGGACCAGCCTGTCACCGCAGGGCGGGATGCGGGCATCGCCGCGCGACCTGGAACGGCTGCTGCGCTTCCTTCTGGGTCGGGGAAATGTTGGGGGAACGCAGATTCTGTCCCCGGCGGCATTTGACCGGATGCTGGTCCCGCACTGGACCTATGACCCCGTGACCAGCAACGGCGATACCGATGGCGGCCTGCTGCGGCAATGGGGTTTGGGCATCCAATGCACCACCCATGGTGGGGGCGCCGGCGACGGTGACCGTTGGATGCCGGGACCGGATGACCCCCGCCTGTGCGGGCATTTCGGCGATGCCTATGGCCTGTTGGGTGCCGTGATGGCTGATCCGGGTGGGCGCTGGGGCTTTGTCTATCTGTTGACCGGCACACCAGCGGCCAGGGTAAAGGGACCGGTGTCGTCACTGACCCTGTGGGAGCAGAGGATCGTCGATGGGATCATGGCGGGCCGCTGAGATCAGGCCCGCCGCGTCATCTTCTTTGTGGCCGCACTTTCCACATTATCGAGATAGATGATGAGGTTCAGTGACCCGGCAATGACCTCCACGAACTTGTTCGACATGGAGGGCAGGCGGATCTTGCGGCCGATGCAGTAATTGACCAGGGACGCGGCCAGTTCCGCTGCATTGCGGGTCAGGTGCGTGCGCTTGCCGTCATCATCCTCGATGATCAGCTCAGCCGATACCGGATCCTCATGCAGTTCCAGGCCCACAACCTGGCCGACCGGCAGTTCCAGCCGTTGCTTGCGCATCAGATCGATGATGGCCTGGATCGCCTCGCGTTCCGTGAAGCCCAGGGTGCGCATCTCCTTCACCGGACTGCCCTTCTTGTTTCCACAACATATCCTTGTACGACATTAGGCAGAAATCCGCCGGTCAACCCAGCGATTTTTCAACCTCCAGCCCCGCGATGTCGTGCAGGCGCAGCAGGCCGAGCGGCAATCCGTCACCGTCCACTACCGGCAAGACATTGATCTGGTGCGGTGTTTCCATGATTTCGAGCGCTTCCAGCGCTGTAGCATCGGGGCCGCAAGTACGGCGCACCGGCGATGTCATGCAGGCACCCGTATCCCGTTCCAGGAAGGCTTTGCCATGGGCGGCAAGGCCGCGCCGGATGTCGCCTTCAGTCACGATGCCGGTCAGCCGGCCTTCCCCATCCACCACCAGTGCGGCCCCGTTGGGGAAACGGGTCATGGCCAGCAGCGTTTCGAAGATCGGCTGTTCGCCTGTGACCAGGGCCGCCTGTTCGGGCGCCGTCACCATCAGGTCGCGGACCTTGCCGGCCAGCACGATGCCCAGCGTGCCGCCGGGATGGTTGTCGCCATAATCGGCGATGGTGAAACCGCGCCGCTTGGCAACGGCCACCACCAGCGCATCCCCCAGTGCCAGCATCGCCGTCGTGCTGGCGGTGGGCAGCTTGGTCTCCGTCGCTTCCCGTTCTACATGGCAGCGCAGGGTCCAGTCCGCGATCCGCGTCAGGCCCGATGGCACGCGCGACACCATGGCCGCCACCTTCACGCCGCGCCGGGACGCCACCTTGGCAAGGTCGATCAGTTCCTGGGTCTGGCCGCTGTTGGACAGAAGGATGACAAGGTCACCTTCGCGCAGCGCGCCCAGTTCGCCATGTAGGGCGTCCAGTGCGGAATAGTAGAAGGCCTGCGCCCCCACCGACGCCAGTTTGGACGAGAGCAGCCGCGCGATCAGGCCGGATTTGCCCACACCGGCCACCAGCGTATTGCCGGCCCCGCTGGCAATATGGCTGACGGTCGCCAGGAAATCGGCATCCAGGCTGTCCAACTGGGCCAGCACGGCCTTGGCCTCAATCCGCAACAGGTCGGCGGCGGCCATCAGGGCCGGGTCGTCACGATGGGTCATCTCAAAGTCCGAATGGCGTTCAATCCGCCTTAGATAGGGTCTGGATCGTGGCATGGAAATGACGGATACGGTCTTCGTTCGCGCCCAGCAGGGCTGCCCCTTCGACATGGCGCAGACCGCGACCGACGGCGGCACAGACGGCCCGATCCTCCGACAGCAGCTTTTCATTCAAGGCCGCTAGATGGGTGGTGACAGCGGCCAGGGCCGCCTTGCTGGCCCCGTCCCTGGCCTTGGCCAGACACAGGCGATAGCGCAGGGTGAAGCTTTCCGATCCCGTCGGCTCCAGTGTCTGCACGCTCATCATCCTGCCCGCCGTTATGCCGATGGCGAGGTTGGGGAACAGCAGCAGGTGGACATAGCCCTCCACCCCGGCCACGGCGTCGACGGGGATCAGGCCCAGGCGTTTGCCCGCCCCCTCCCACCAGCGCTGCGCCTCTGCCCTTATGCCGGCATAGCCGATGGAATGAGGGCCAGACGGCACCACGCGCCAGGAGCCGTCCACGACGGTGCGGAAGCTTTCCGCATGCACGGCGTCAACGTGATAAACCTCCAGGACATTCTCAATCCCCACCTTCCAGTTGGCTTCCCACGGCTGGGCGGCCTGCGCAAAGGGAGGGGACATGCCGTCGGACAGGGCCAGCAACAGGTCGGCATGCGGACCCACAACGTCCAGAAGGGACGGCCCGCCGGGGACCAGCCGCACGAACAGGAAGCGACCGATGCGGTCCAACTCATAGCGCGGCAGGGCCAGGGCCTGCTTATCCGCCCTGTCCAGACCGAAACAATCGGCATTGCCGGGGATGCCGACGGGCACCCCGTCCCGGTCATAGGTCCAGCCATGATAGGGGCAGCGGAGCGGGCCGCTGGCGGTGCCCGCGTCGCCCCCACGCAACTGTGCGAAACGGTGGGAACAGACATTGCGCAGGGCGCGAAGGTCCCCATCGAAATCCTGGATCAGGACCGATTGGCCCGCGACCTGCCGCACCAGCCAGGAACCGGGTTCCGCCACCTCATCCGCGAAGCCCACGAACTGCCAGCTCTGCGCAAACAGGGTCCGCTGTTCGGCCTTGTACCGGTCAGGATCGCGGTAGTCGGCGGCGGTCAGGGTGGCGGGGTGGGCCAGCATCAGGGAAGCCTGCGGTTACGTTCACGGTCATTGTGCAACGCTGTGAAACACGAAAATCACGTTGTTTCGGCGTTTGGGCCTTTACTGGTTCCGACTGTCGGTGTCTTCGACATTTGGGGTCCGTGCAACCAAGTGAAACACAAAATGAGGGTGTGTTTCACCGTTCATGGTTCTTGGAGCCGGAAAGCGGTCTGCTCCGAACTGGGGTGGGCGCGGGTCGGGTGGTGATAAGACCAAGTCTATCAGAATGAAGGGTTTAGGGCAATTCAGACGTCGCCCACCATCCGCCCGTCCATATCATAGAAGATGCCGAAGCGGTGGCGCACAGCGGCCCAGTCGGCGGCCAGCATTTCGAACAGATGCACGTCCTTGACCTCCCCATTCTTCACAGCATGTTCGCGCAGGACCCCGACATGGCGATAGCCCAGCATGGTCTGTCCCTTCAGCACCCGGTCGTTGCTGGAAAAGACCTGATTGACCAGTTTGCGCAGGCCCAGCGTGTGGAAGCAGTGGTTCAGCATGGGGGCGAAGTTGAGCGCACCGATACCGGTGCGGCCCCGCCGGTCGCCCATATAGACGCCGATGGTGCCAATCTTCCAATCGACCTGCGTGATGGTGACGCTGCCATAGCCGACATCAATGCCATCGACCTGAATGATGCGGTGGACATAGTCGGTGCGGGCGTTGGAGCGGTCGATCCAGGCGCGCTGCCGGTCGATATCGTCCGGTACCTCGCTGAAGGATTGTTCGGCAATTTCGGGCAGGCGACGCCAGGTCAGCAGCAATTCGGCATCGTCGGGCGTGGGCAGGCGGAAGGTCAGGGCGCTGGTCATGGGGCGGTCCCGTCTGTCGGCAGCAGGGCGGACACCACCTCATGCACATCACCGATGCGTTGTTCACGCCAGCCCAGGATGCCGGGGCCGGTGGCGGCGATGCGGGCCTGCTGCACCTGTTCGCACAAGGGGCGATCCTCGTCGATCACCTGCCGGGCCGATGCAGCCAACATGGAGACAAGGCCGCGCCGGAAGCTGGTGGCCTTGGCATCATCGGACGCAGCGGGCAGGAAGGTCCGCCATTCCAGGCGGGTCCGGTCCACGGCCAGCGGCACCACACGGTGGACGATGACCATGGTGCCATGGAAGCTGGCGACATAGAGATCGGGGAAGATGAAGCAATGGTCGTAGAGGTCCTGCACCGCGAAACGGCGCAAGGCCCCGCGTGTCACCAGCTTGTCCCACCAGGCGGCAGTACCTTCCGACAGTTTCCATTGCGAGCGGCTGTGCGGGCCGAAACGGTCGGTGTGCAGGTGGCGGCGCCAATCGGCATCGACGGCGGGGTGGATGGTCTGTGGATGAACGGTGGAGCCGTGGAAATCATCCAGGGTGTTTTCCACCAGGATCTTCCAGTTCGCGGCAAAGTCGATGCTGTCGCTGGCGACCGGGCTGTCCAAGGCGGTGGAGAGCAGTGAAAGACGGTCGGCCGTGGGGCCCAGCCAGTCGGCAAGGGACGGGGCATCGGGCGTCTGGCGGCGGAACAGGAACCCGCCGCAGGCAGCGTCGCCCGTCACACCTTCATCAGCCAATCCGGCAAAGCGCCAGGGCAGGCGGGCGGACAGGGCCGCCTGTTCCGTGGTGAAGGAAGCCGGATCATGGAACCAGCGCGGCGATAACAGGCGGCGGCGGGGTGGGGGGGCGTCGTAGTTCAGCATGCCCCCTCCCGCCGTGCCGACGCGCGATGCAGGATGACGAGGTCGGGGCCGATTACGGAGCCATCGGGAAGGGTGCACTCTCTGCCTTCGCCTGCCATCCAGCCGGCGGGGACGGCGCTGTCCGCATCCGGGTCCAGATGCGCGAAGACCAGACCGCCGGCCATGGCCACGCCGATGGCAGGCAGGGCCAGGGTCTTGCGTGCGGCATCGTCCAGGTGAAAGTCGGTATCGTTGAAGGGGATAGCCTTGGGCACCCCATCCTGATCGTAGACCCAGGCATGGTACGGGCAGCGGAGCGGCCCCTTGCCGGTGGGTTCCGTCAGCATCAGGGCGAAACGATGAGAACAGACATTGCGGAAGCCGCGCAGGCTGCCGTTGAAATTTCGCACCAGCACCGGAATGGCGCCGATCCAGCCCGTGGCCCAGCAACCATGCGCCGCCAGATCATCGCCATGGGCCAGCAGCACCCAGCCATTCATGCCGTGCGGCCCCCATCCACCACCATGGAGGTGCCGGTGATCCAGCGGCCTGCGTCCGAGATCAGGAAGCAGATGGCGTTCGCCACGTCGTCGGGATGGCCGAAGCCCAGCGGCTGTAGCTTTTCCAGATGTGCGATCTGATCGGCATTCAGCTTTTCAAAGCCGCGTTCGATCAGTTCGGTCATCACAATGCTGGGCACCACGCAATTGACGCGGATGGCATCGGGCAGCAGTTCCGCCGACAGGCCCTTGGTGGCGGCGATGATGCCGCCCTTGGCCGCCGCATAGACGACATTGGCAGGCGACGACGCGGTGGCAGCGGTGGAGGATATATAGACAAGGCTGGCCCTGTCCGCCTTCACCCCCTTCTGCCGCAGCCCCTTGGCCAGTGCCAGCGAGGCCCCCAGGTTGGTGCGCATCACCTCGTCAAAGAAATCGGCCTGGAAGATGCGGATGGGGCGCAAAGTCTGGATACCGGCGCAATGGGCCAGACCGTGGAAGGGGCCATTGGCCTGTGCCGCCGCCTTCATCCAGGCGGGGATGGCGTCGATGGCGGACAGGTCGAAGGCATCGGCCCGGTGACCGTCACCGGGCAGGTCGGCCAGGGTGGCGGCCAGCCGGTCCTGATCGCGGCCCGTGATGGTGACGCGTGCGCCCAGTTTGGCCGCCAGGATGGCGGTTGCGCGACCAATGCCGGCAGAGGCACCCGTGACCAGGATGTGCCGGCCCGACAGGTCCATGGGATTGATGATGGCGGGCATGGGCTTAACCCTTGATGATGCGCGTCAGACTGTCCACAACCCGATCCTGATCGATCATGGACATGGCGGGATAAAGCGGCAGGGACAGGCAGCGGTCATACCAGCCTGCGGCACCCGGCAGGTGCAGGCCGCCATAGAGCCGGCGGTAATAGGGCTGGGTATGGACGGGGATGTAATGGACCTGACTGCCCACGCCATCCTGGCGAAGGGCGTTCATGAAGGCGGCGCGGTCCATGCCGAGCGCCACGAAATCAATCAGCGCCACATAGAGATGCCAGCCCGCCTCCACCCCCGGCATCCGCGCCGATGGCCTCAAGATGGGAGAGAGTGGAGCCAGGGCCGTGTCATAGGCCGCCACCAGTTTGGCGCGCGTGCGGACAAAGGCGTCCAGCTTTGCCAATTGGCTGATGCCCAGCGCCGCCTGGATATCCGTCATCCGGTAATTGAAGCCGGGTTCCGGCATTTCATAATACCAGGGGTTGGGCGCGCCATCGGCGGCCAGGGCGGCGGTCTGGTTGGTGAACCCGTCCGGGTCGCGCACCATGCCGTGGGACACGCCGGCGCGCACCTTCCTGGCCAGGGCGTCATTATTGGTGGTGACCATGCCGCCTTCACCCGTCGCCATGGTCTTCACCGGGTGGAAGGAGAAGCAGGCCAGGGCCGAACGGTCGCAGGCACCGACGGCCACCATGGCACCATCGGCCCCGGTCAGGCGGGTGCCGACGGCATGGGCCGCATCCTCCACAATGGTCAGGCCGCGTTCGATGGCGAGTGCCGACAGGCCCACCATATCGGCGGTCTGCCCCGCCAGATGCACGGGCGCGATGGCCCGCACGCGCCATCCCCTGGCCTCGGCCCGCGCGATCGCGTCCTCCGCGTCTTGCCGACGCATCAGGCCGGTATCGGGATCGACATCGGTAAAGGCCACCTGCGCGCCGACATAACGGACGGCATTGGCAGTGGCCAGGAAGGTGACGCTGGGCACCAAGACCGCGTCGTTTGGCTTCAGGTCGAGTGCCAGCATGCAGACATGCAGGGCGGCGGTGGCGTTGGCGCAGGCGATGGCATGGCGCACCCCCACCTTTTCCGCAAATGACCGCTCAAACCAGCCGATGCTGGGACCCTGGGTCAGCCAGTCGCCGCGGAGGACCTGTTCCACGGCGGCGATGTCGGCCTCGTCAATCCATTGCCGCCCATAAGGCAGAAAGGGACCCTTGCTCACGAAGGCCGCTCCAGCAGGGCGCGCATCGCATCCTCTGACAGCCATTCGGGATTGGTGTCGCTGCGATAGCTGAAACCATCGGGAACGGGCGTCGCCCCCTGCTTGGCATAGGGGCCGCGATCCCACCATTTGAAGGCGGGTTCGATGATGTAGCGGTCGGGCAGTTCCACCGTCTGCCGGGCATCATCCTCGGTGATCATGATCTCATGCAGCTTTTCACCAGGGCGGATGCCGACAATGCGGTGGGGCAGGGTCGGGGCCATCGTGTGGGCCAGATCGACGATGCGCATGGAGGGGATCTTGGGCACGAAAATCTCGCCCCCCTGCATCATGGAAAAGGAGGTGGCGACGAAATCCACGCCCTTGTTCAAGGTGATCCAGAACCGGGTCATGCGGTCGTCAGTGATGGGCAGTTCCTTGGCCCCATCTTCAATCAGTTTGCGGAAGAAGGGCACCACCGACCCGCGCGACCCCACGACATTGCCATAGCGCACGGCGGCAAAGCGGGTGCCGACGGAGCCGGACAGATTGTTGGCCGCTACGAAAATCTTGTCCGACGCCAGCTTGGAGGCGCCATAGAGGTTCACAGGGCTGGCCGCCTTATCGGTGGACAGTGCCACCACCTTCTTCACCTTGTTGGCCAGTGCCGCCTGCACCACGTTTTCAGCACCGTTCACATTGGTGCGGATACATTCGATGGGATTGTATTCGGCGGTGGGCACATGCTTCAGAGCGGCGGCGTGGACACAATAATCGATCTCCCGCATCGCCATGGACAGGCGCTGCTGGTCGCGGACATCGCCGATGAAGAAGCGCAGCACATCACGGTTATCCATGTCCGCGAATTGCTGCTGCATCTCATACTGTTTGAATTCATCGCGCGAGAAGATGACCAGCCGGCGCGGCTTGCCGTGTTTCAGCAGGAAACGCGTGAATTGCCGGCCAAAGGAACCGGTGCCGCCAGTGATCAGGACGGACGCGCCCTTGAACAGGGCGGGGGCGCGGGTGGGCTCTGTGCTCATCTCAATCCGGTTCGCTGACGGGCGGGCGGGGTACATATGCTATCCAGTTTGGCGGGCAGGGTTAAGTATTTCCGCAGATTGGGGCTTTGACCTCATCCCAAGCTTGTTGGATGCGGCGATGTGCTTGGGCTAAGGTAGCCGCACCCCGCCCCAGACGGACCGGAAATGGACCGCAAGCCACCGCCCCCGACCGACTCGCCCGACCGTCTGCTGGATGGGGCTATCGCGCGTCATCAACAAGGTGATCTGGCTGGGGCCATCGCGCTTTACCGCCAAATCCTGACAAGATGGCCGGGGAATGTTGATGCGGGGCATCTGCTGGGCCTTGCCCTGTGGCAGTCGGGCGAGGCTGAGGAAGGGCTGCAACGGGTTAAGGCGGCGGCGGAGGCGGCGCCGAGATCGCCCACGGTCCAGAATAATCTGGGCGGCATGCTGATGGCGGTGCGGCAGTTCCGTGCCGCCGAGCGGGCGTTTCGCGCGGCACTGGCCGTCAAACCCGATCTGGTTGATGCACAATCCAACCTTGCCGCCGTATTGCTGGACCTGAACCAGCCGGCAGAGGCGGAGAAGGCGGCGCGGCAGGCGCTGGCCCTGGCGCCGACGCGGGCCGATGCCTGGTCCAACCGGGGGGTGGCCCTGCTGGAACTGGGCCGGTTTCAGGAGGCGGAGCAGTGTCAGCGCAAGGCCCTGTCGCTGAACCCCGATCTGGCGGTGGCCCACGCCAATCTGGGCACGCTTCTGCGCCGCCAGGGGATGACCGACGCGGCGGTGCCCTGTTTCCAGCGGGCGCTGGAACTGGACCGGGATCAGCCGGTGGCGCGGTTCAATCTGGCGCTGGACCATCTGGTTCATGGGCGGCTGGAACAGGGCTGGACCGATTATGAGGAAAGGTTCCGCGCCCGCCTGCGTCAGCCCCGGCGGGAACTGGATATCCCGTTCTGGCGGGGCGACATGCTGGCGGGCAAGCATCTGCTTATCTGGCCGGAACAGGGGCTGGGGGATGAGATCCTGTTTTCCAGCATCTTCCCGGACTTGAAGGGGCTGGACGGTCCGGTGACCGTGGAATGCGACGCGCGGCTGGTGCCGCTATTCGCCCGGTCCTTTCCGCACCTGTCGGTGGCGGCGACGGGGGCGACCTCCTTGGCGGATTTGCAGATCGCCGCCGGCAGCCTGCCGCGCATGGCGCGACCGGTACTGTCCCGGTTTCCGGGGCGGCCTTGGCTGCTGGCCGACGGGGCCGCGACCAACCGCTGGCGCCGGGTACTGGATGACCAGGGCCCTGCGCTGAATGTCGGCTTCTGTTGGCGCAGTGGTTTGAAATCGGGTGAGCGGGTGGGGCTTTATCCAAGCCTGACCGACTTCGCGCCGTTGTTCGCACTGCCGGGTATCCGTTGGGTGCCGCTGCAATATGATCTGGATGAACCGACCACCGTGGCGGAAATGAAGGCCGCCCTGCCCGACGGGATTAACCTGTTCCGCCCGGATATCGATCTGCGAGATGACCTGGATGGGGTGGCCGCACTGACCGCCGCGTTGGACCTTGTTATCAGCGCGGGGACGGCGGTGTCGGAATTGTCGGGTGCGCTGGGCGTGCCGGTCTGGCGCATCGGTGGCGGGGATGAATGGACGCGCCTGGGCACGGATGTCAGGCCCTGGTATCCCAATATGCGCTGCTATAGCAGGCCTGCTGATCAGGAATTCGCATCGCTGCTGTCCGGGATGGCCCGGGACCTTACCACGATCTTGATCAGTGCGGCGGCGGGCGGTGGGGAGGGTGCCGAGGATGCGGACGATCTGCATCGCCAGGGCCATGCGTTGATGGAGCAGGGGAAAGCCGGGGAGGCGGTGCCGCTGCTGGAGCGGGCGGCGCGGTTGCGGCCCGGCGATGCCCTGCTGCTGGCCCGCCTGGGTGCTGCGTTGCGGGCGCAGGGAAAGGCGAATGCTGCGTGCGACCGGTATCGGCAGTCGCTGACGCTGCGGCCCGGTCATGCGGTCACCATCGTCAATATTGCGCGCTGCCTGCTGGACCTGGGTGAGTTGGACGCGGCGGAAGCCGAGCTGGCGCCGCTGCTGACCGGTCCCGGCATCTCCCCCCATGTTCACGACACGCTGGGCCTGATCTGGCAGGCACGTGCACAATATGACGCCGCCGCCGCCGCCCACCGGGATGCGGTGACGGTAGATCCGGCGCTGGTTTCCGGCTGGATCAACCTGGGCGGGGCCCTGCGCGCCGGCTATCGCTTTGCCGAGGCGGCAGCGGCCTTCCGCACCGCGCTGGACCTGTCGCCCGATCAGGTGGAGGCCTGGACGGGTCTTGCCTATGCCCTGTTCCGCTGCGGTGATCCCGACGGGGCGGAGGCCGCATTGGATAAGGCGCTGGCCCTGGTGCCTGGCTACCCGCCCGCCATCACCGACCTGTCCCGCATGCGGGAGATGCAGGGACGGGAGGAGGAGGCGCTGGTCCTGCTGGACCGGTTGCTGGCGCAGCATCCACGCGATGCGCTGGCCCGCTGGAACCGGTCGCATCTGCGACTGTCGCGGGGGGATTTGGCGGACGGATGGGCCGATTACCGCGTCCGTTTTGCCGCCGGTCAAGCCAGCCCGGTGCGGCAGATGGCGATGCCGGAATGGCAGGGCCAGGATATTACGGGCAAGCGCCTGCTGGTCTGGCGCGAACAGGGGCTGGGGGATGAAATCCTTTGGGCGGGCCTGATCGCCGACCTGCAGGCGGCTGGCATCCAGGTGATCGTCGAATCCGATCCCCGCCTGACGGGTCTTTTGTCCCGGTCCTTTGCGGGGATCGTGGCGCGGGCCGAAACACCCGATCCGCGTGACGCGGACTTTCATTGTCCGCTGGGCGACCTGCCATCTATCCTGCGTGCGAGCTTATCGGCCTTCCCCCCCCGTGCAACAGGCTGGATGAAGCCGGATCCCACCCGTGCGCAGCATTTGGCATCCTGGCTGGACAGCCTGCCACCGGGCTTGCGGGTTGGTTTCTGCTGGCGGTCGCAGCGGCAGGAGGGCGACCGTAAACAGGCCTATCTGTGCCTGGCCGACCTGCTGCCGCTGCTGACCCTGCCCGGCATCGTGCCGGTCAGCCTGCAATATGATGGGGCGGTGGCGGAGATCGCGGCATTGCGCGATACCCGTGGCGTCATGGTCCATCAATGCCCTGATACCGACCTGAAAGATGATCTGGAGGGGGCGGCGGCCCTGATGGCCGGGCTTGATCTGGTGATCTGCGCGCCGACGGCGGTCGGCGAAATGGCGGCCTCGCTGGGTGTACCGGTCTGGCGGTTTCAGAACAGGCACGACTGGTCGACGTTGGGTATGGCAGTCCGGCCCTGGTACCCCGCGATGCGGCTATTCATTGCAGATCCGGTGCGCGACGTCGTGCCCGCCCTTGTGCGGGAAATGACCCGGTTGCTGGAGGCCCCAACCCTGCCGGTGGCGCCGCCCACCCTTGAGGCGGTGATGGAACAGCACCGGCTGGGTGATCTGGTGGCGGCTGAACAGGGATACCGCGCTATCCTGCGGGTACAGCCCGACGAGGTGGATGCCCTGCATCTGCTGTCGCAGGTGTTGCTGCAAGGTGGCCGTGCGGCGGAGGCGCTGCCCCTGGTCGACCGTGCGCTGTCCCTGGACCCGGATTATGCCAATGCCCACAATACGCGCGGCAGCCTTTTGAAGGCGTTAGGCCGGTTCGCAGACGCGGAGAAGGCGTTCCGGCAGACGCTGTCCCGCCGCGCCGACCATGCAGAGGCCTGGTCCAATTTAGGCGCGACGCTGGTCGAACTGCGCCGTTATGGCGATGCGGAGAAAGCCAGCCGCCGGGCGCTTGTGCAACGGCCAGACTATCCCCGCGCCCTGGTCAATCTCGGGGTGGCGCTGCGCCATCTGGGACGGTGGCGGGAGGCAGCGGAATGCCAGGAGAAGGCCCTGTCCCAGGCCCCGGACATGCCGGATGCGTGGGGGGAACTGGGCTTGTGCCGCACGGCGCTGTGGGATGCAGCAGGGGGGCGACAGGCACAGGAAAGGGCTCTGTCCATCGACCCGACCTATGCCGAGGCAGCGGTCAATCTGTCGCTGGAGAGGGCGGGCCAGGGTGATGTGCCGGGTGCCCGTGCGGCCCTGTCCCGCGCCCTGTCCATCCGGCCCGGCTTTGCCCGCGCGTTGTATAACGACGCGCTGCTGGCCCTGGTGCAGGGAGACCTGAAGGCCGGCTGGACCCGGCATGAGGTGCGGTTTGACAGCGGGGAAGTGGCCTGGGGTGGCCCACCATCCGTTCCCCGCTGGGACGGAACGCCGCTATCCGGCCGGCGCCTGCTGGTCTGGGGGGAACAGGGGCTGGGCGATCAGGTGATGATGGCGGCCCATTACGGACTTCTATCCGGGCTGGGTGGTTCTGTCACCCTCTGGACCGATCCACGGCTGGTGCCGATCCTGGCGCGGGCCTTTCCGTTTGCCACCGTGATGGCCGAAGGAACGGCGGTGCCGGTGGATTGCCATGTGCCGGCGGGCAGCCTGCCCTTGCTTCTGGCCCCTGATATCGCGGGTTGGGACGGGAAGGCGTTTCTGACGCCGCGCCACGACCTGGCCCCGTTATGGCGCGACAGGCTGGCGGCACTGCCGCCAGGACTGCGCATCGGCCTGTGCTGGCGCAGCCAGTTGCGGACAGCCGCGCGAGAGGCGGCTTATACGGAGCTGTCCGACTGGCTGCCCCTGCTGCGCATGAGCGGCGTTCAGGTCGTCTCCCTGCAATATGACGGGGCGGCAGAAGAGATTGCGGCGTTGGAGGCAGCCCATGGCGTGCATATCCATCGCTGGGACGGGGTCGATCTGCGCGATGATCTGGAAACGGCCCTGGCCCTGACGGCACAGCTGGATCTGGTTATCACGGTGGCCACGGCGGTGGGAGAAATGGCGGGTGCCTTGGGCGTGCCCGTCTGGCGCCTGTCGGGCCCGCTGGATTGGACAAGGATGGGTACCGCCGTGCGGCCATGGTTTGCCAGCATGCGGGTTTTCACATCCGCACCCCTGGCGTTCATGGCATCGCAGGTGCCGGCGGTCATCACGGCCCTGACGGCCCTATGCCAATCCGCCTTGATGCTGACCGATGCTCAGCATCAAGGCGGCCCTCAAGCGCCAGGCGCGTGCATCCGCACGCTTGGCTTACAGCGCACGAGCGCCGGGCCGCCAGTCGGCGGCCTCCAATCCACGGAAGGTCTGAACTTCGACGGATTGGCATTGCCCGGCGATGGCCCGGATGGTGATCCTTCCACGTGGCTGGAGCGGGGAATTGAGCGGCAGAAGGCGGGTGATCCCGCCGGTGCCATGCCCTTCTACCATGCCGTCATCGAGCGGGACGGGGAAGCGCCGGTAGCCCTGCACCTGCTGGGTCTGGCCCTGCAGCAGACGGGCCGGCCTGCCGATGGCCTGCCGTTCATGTTGCGTGCCGTGGCAGCAGCGCCGGATTACACGGCGGCCTGGGTGAATCTGGGCAATCTGTACCAGACCCTGGACCACCCGGCAGAGGCGGAGGAGGCTTATCGTAAGGCGCTTGCCCTGCGTCCCCTGGACCCTGGCACCTGGACCAACCTGGGCAATGCCCTGCGCGCGCTGGGCCGGCTGGAGGATGCGGTCAAGGCCCATGGCCGGGCCATCGGCATGGATAAGGGGTCCGCGATCGCCCATGGCAATCTGGCGGCGGTGCTGAAAGACCTGGACCGGCTGGACGCGGCGGAGGGTGAATATCGGCTGGCCCTGACCCTGGGCGGGGCCGATACGCATCTGCATGCCGGGCTGGGAGACGTGCTGCGCCAGAGGGGCCAACTGGTTCCGGCGCGGGCGGCGTTGCAGGAGGCGCTGCGCCTTGACCCCGGTAATGGCGAGGCCTGGAATAATCTGGGCCGGGTGGCGGAAATGGCGGGCGATCCCGCCGCTGCCCGCCGCGACTATGACCAAGCATTGGCCGCCATGCCGGGCCTGCCCACGGCGCTTTATAACCGTGGCCTTCTGGACTTGACCGAGGGCGCGCTGGAAGCCGGGTGGAAGGGATATGGCATGCGGTTCCGGGGGACGGAGACCATCCGTGGCCGCCATCTCTCACTGCCGGTCTGGGACGGGTCCGACATTACGGGCCGCCGGCTGCTGGTTTGGGGAGAACAGGGGCTGGGCGATCAGTTGATGTTCGCAGCACTGTACCCGGCCTTGGCCGCCCGTTGCGGCCATCTGGTTATTGAGGGGGACCGGCGGCTGACGGGTCTGCTGACCCGTGCCTTTCCCATGGCCACTGTCCGGCCCGCCAGCCCCGATCCGCGCGATGCGGATGTTGCGGTGGCGGCGGGGGATGTGGCGGGCCATCTCTGGTCACATCTGGGCAATGTGTCTCCCCATCCCTATCTGAGGGCCCGGCCCGATTTGGTGGCGATCTGGCGTGACCGGCTGGCGGCCTTGGGGCCGGAATTGAAGATCGGCATCTGCTGGCGGTCCAGCATGATGACGACGGAACGTCGCCGTTCCTATGCCAGCCTGTCTGACTTTGCCCCGCTGGCGGCCATTCCCGGCGTGACCCTGATCGGGTTGCAACGTGGTCTTGAACCGGGAGAGGTGGAGGGGGCGGGCGTGCCCATCACGCGCTTTGACGATGTAGACCTGAATGATGATCTGGAAAGTCAGGCAGCAGTGATCACGGCGCTTGATCTGGTCATCACCGTGCCAACAGCAGTGGGGGAACTGGCGGGTGCGCTGGGCGTGCCTGTCTGGCGTCTGGGGCGGGCCGATTGGACCGGCCTGGGCACGACGGTGCGTCCGTGGTTTCCCAGCATGCGGCGACTGGACAGCCGGTTGGGTATGGCGGCGGCCCTGGCCGAGGCCGCGCGCCTGCTGATCAGCGCCAGGCGTAGTTGAAGCTGATCGAAATCCGTTCGCTCTCGGCCTGGTTCAGCACCACCTCATGCCGCAGCCAGCTTTCCCACATCAGCAGGGTGCCGGCCTTGGGTGCCACCGGGATGCTGGGCAGCAGGTCGCGCGCCGCCTTTGGCTTGCGCGGCGGGGCGGCCATCATCAGGGCCAGCCGCGGATCTTCAAACCGGATGGAGGAGGCACCGTCGGGAATTTCGACGTAATAAGTGCCGCTGATCACGCTGTTAGGATGGATGTGGGAGCCGTGAAAGCCGCCGGGATCCAGGACATTGATCCACAGACTGTCCAGTTCCAGTTTCTTGTCACCCAGCTGCCATTCCTGCAATTTCGCGAAGGCCTTGGCATGGCGGTCCAGATGCGATTTCAGCGTCTTCACCGCCGGAAAGCGCCAGGGCAGATCATCCAGGGATGAGTAGGAGGTATAGCCCGTATAGCCGTTCTTGGCGGACCATTTCTGGCCGGCCGCATCATCCTCTGCCGCTGACCGGCAACAGGCGGCCAGTTCGTCGTTCAAGGCCTCTATCCCGTCCAGTTCGGCGCGGTAGAGGCGGGTTGCGAACAGGGTTTCGATCAGGGGGGTGTTGGCATCTGTCATGATGCCACAAGGCTTACGGTGCGCCGTGGCACCCGTCAATGGGCCACCGGATCGGGACCAAGCCCGATCCGGTGGTCATCACCATTACTTGGTCTTCAGGAAAGCGACGACGTCCTTGCGCTCCTGCTCGTTCGGCAGTTTGAAGGCCATCTTGGTGGCGCCCACGGCCTTATCGGCCTTGCCCTTTTCCGTCAGATAGCCCTTCAGGAAGCCCTGCGGGTCGGCCAGATACTTCACGATATTGTCTTCGGTCCAGGCCAGTCCGGCCTCACCAGCATTGTGGTTGATGTCGGAGTACTTGTACCCCTCCACCTTGCCGGCGGTACGACCGACGACGCCATTCAGGATGGGGCCAACCAGATTCTTGGCATCGGGACCGACGCGGTGGCAGGCCATGCACTTCTTGAACACGGCCTCGCCCTTGGCGGCGTCCTGCGCCATGGCGGTGCCGGTGGACAGCATGGCGACGCCCGTCAGGGCAAAAGCGGCAAACAGGGACTTCATCGTGATACTCCCTCGGGGGCTTTGACGCCGGAAAAGTGGCGCTGACCACATCACATACGGCGTGGAAGCCTTTGGTCAAGCTGGCAAATAGTCCCAGCCGAATGGATGTGGTCATAATCGCGCCATCCGCTTATCCGAACAGCTTCACCACGCTTTGCAATGTCTGATAGACACCAAAGGCGATGGGGACGCCCACGGCCAGCCAGGCCAGCAGCACCTTGGCATCCAGGCCGCCGCTGCCGACATCCTCACTTGCACTATGGCTGCCGATGATGGTGCCACCGCTTGGTTGCGCCTGGTCATCCTCCGTCATAAACCATTTGCGATCCACGGGCTTGATCAGGGCATTGGCGATGAAGCCCAGGACCAGGAAACCGGCCAGGATATACATGGTGTAGTCATAGACCTGTGCGCGCGGCACGCCCGCCGCGATCTGTGCCTCGCGGATATAGTTTACGACGACGGGGCCCAGGATGCCGGCGGTGGACCAGGCGGTCAGCAGACGGCCATGGATGGCGCCCACGAACTTCGTCCCGAACATGTCGGCCAGATAGGCCGGAACGGTCGCAAAGCCGCCGCCATACATGGACAGAATGATGCCGAAGGCCACCACGAACCCGATCTTAGACCCCATATGGGCCAGCGACGGGGCCGAGGCGTAAAGCACGATGCCGAGCGCGAAGAAGGTGAAGTAGGTCATCTTCCGGCCCATCTTGTCCGACAGCGAGGCCCAGAAGAACCGGCCCACAATGTTGAACAGGGACAGAAGGCCCGTGAAGCCGGCGGCCACACCCGCGATCATCTTCTTCTGGTCGGGGTTTAGATCGGAGAAGCCCAGTTCAGGCTGCCCGAACAGGGCACCGCCGAAAATTTCCTGCAACATGGGCGACGCCATGCCCAGCACACCGATGCCGGCGGAGACGTTGAGGCAGAGGACGGCCCAGATCAGCCAGAACTGTTTGGTCTTGTGCGCGTCCTTCACATGGACATTGCCCTGCGCGATCATCGGTTTGGCGCTGGCGGCAGGCGGGGTCCAGCCGGCGGGGGCCCAACCCTGCGGCGGGATGCGGTAGCCGAAGGCACCGGCCATCATGAACAGGAAATAGATCACGGCCAGGACCACGAAGGTTTCCCAGACCCCCACCGATGTTTCCGTCTTGAAGCCGTTCATCAGCATGTTCGCCAGCGGCGAGCCGATCATGGCCCCACCACCAAAGCCCATGATGGCCATGCCGGTCGCCATGCCGCGCCGGTCGGGGAACCATTTCACCAGGGTGGAGACGGGCGAGATATAGCCCAGGCCCAGGCCGATACCACCGATCACGCCGGAACCCAGCCACATCAGCCATAATTGGTGCGTATAGACCCCGACCGCCGAGATCAGCAGGCCGCCGCACCAGCAGCAAGCCGCCACAAAGCCGGCCTTGCGCGGACCTTCCCGTTCCAGCCAGCCACCCCAGATGGCGGCACTGGACCCCAGCAGGACGAAGAACAGGGTGTACATCCAGCCCAGATCGGCGACCTTCCAGTCGCACGACGTGGTGAACAGGGCATTCATCAGCCCGGCATCGGCGGGGCAAGCCACCGGTGCGGTAATGCCGATCGACTGGCTGAGCGGCAGCCAGAACACGCTGAAACCATAGGCCATGCCGATACAGAGATGGATGGCCAAAGCCGCCGGCGGAACCAGCCAGCGGTTGAAGCCCGCATCCGCGATGATGCGCTCTCGGTCCAGAAGGCCGGGCTGTCCAAAGCCCTGACCCTGTGTTTGATCTGCCGCTACCATACCCTTGTTTCCTCCTGTTCGTTCGCCCCTGTAAGGCGGAGTGTGGGTGGACGCGAATGCCGGGGCTTCGGGGCTCCGGTCTGTTGTTTTAAGACAAACAAACCTGTTCGGAGACGCGGAGCGTTTCCGTTCAGACGCTGTTGCAACAGGGTGGTTGGAAAGACCTCCTATGGCTTGGGTTTCAGGTTTTCCAACGCCTGGACGACGATGGGGCTCAAGCCCTCGCCGCCCTTATTGAGATGATCCAGAATTCCGGCCCGCATGCGCGGATCCCAGAAGCTTTTGATGTGGTCGGCTACGCCCTTGACGCCGCCTGGCCCCTGGCTGGCGAAGAAGGCGCCGATCTGGTTGGCCATCATGACCAGCTTGTCAGGCGACACGGGTCTGCTCCTGCTCAGGTTGAATGCGGTGAGGATGGCTGAAAATCTCAAACCCGTCGGCGCGGGCCACAGCCACCAGGGTCATACCGGCATCATCGGCCAGTTTCACGGCCAGGGTGGAGGGGGCGGAGACGGCGGCCAGGATGGGGACACCGGCCATCGCCGCCTTCTGGACCAGTTCCACTGACACGCGGCTGGTCATCAGGATGGCGCCCTGTTTGGCGTCGATCCCGGTGCCGGCCAGGGCGCCGATCAGCTTGTCCAGGGCATTGTGGCGGCCCACATCCTCCCGCACGGTGACGCTGCCATCGGGGGCCAGGAAGGCAGCGGCGTGGGCGGCACGGGTCAGGTGGCCCAATGCCTGCTGTTGCGACATCGCATCGAACGCGGTTGCCAGTGCAAGCGGTGTCAAAGGGCGGCCAGCGCCCACGGGACGCGCCGGCTTCACTGCCTCCCCCAGGCTTTCCACCCCGCACAGGCCGCAGCCGGCCGGGCCGGTCAGATGGCGGCGGCGGGCGGTCAGGGCGGCGCGGGGACGTTTGGAGAGCCAGAGGCGCACCACCCAGCCCAGGTCGGTTTCGACCAGTTCAAGGTCGTCCACCTCATCCGGGGTTTCGATGATGCCCTCGGTCAGGCTGAATCCGATGGCGAAATCCTCCAGATCGGCGGGGCTGGCCATCATCACCGCGTAGGTGGCGCCGTCATGCACGATGGCGACGGGCACCTCTTCTGCCACCATGCGGGTGCCATCCCGCATGGTGCCGTCATGCCAAGCTAGCCGCTGAAGGGGTTTCGCGGGCTGGCTCATTCGGCAGCCTCAACCGCGTGGCCCTCAATCCGGCGGGAACGCTGGGCCTGCGCCTCATATTCCTGCTGCCACTGGGTTGGGCCATTGGAATGGCTGACCTGGACGGCGGTCACCTTGTATTCCGGGCAGTTGGTGGCCCAGTCGGAATAGTCGGTGGTGATAACGTTCGCCTGCGTGTCGGGGTGGTGGAAGGTGGTGTAGACCACGCCGGGGGCCACCCGATCGGTGATCAGGGCGCGCAGGCTTGTCTCCCCAGCCCGACTTTGCAGCTTCACCCAGTCGCCATCGCGGATGCCCCGGTTTTCCGCATCGTGCGGGTGGATCTCCAGCCGGTCCTCCTCATGCCAGACGACATTGGCGGTGCGGCGGGTCTGCGCACCGACATTGTACTGCGACAGGATACGGCCCGTGGTCAGCAGCAGCGGGAAGCGGGCACCGGTGCGTTCCTCCGTCGGGATGTACTCGGTGATCACGAACTTGCCCTTACCGCGCACGAACCCGTCGATATGCATCACCGGTGTGCCAAGGGGAGCCTTGTCGTTGCAGGGCCATTGGATGGAGCCCATCTCCTCCAGCCGCTGATAGGACACACCCTTGAAGCTCGGCGTGACCTTGGCGATTTCGTCCATGATCTGGCTGGGATGGGCGTAATCCATCTCAAAGCCCATGGCGCGGGCCAGCAGCAGGGTCACCTCCCAATCGGCATAGCCATTCTTGGGCGCCATCACGCGGCGTACCCGCTGGATACGGCGTTCGGCGTTGGTGAAGGTGCCGTCCTTTTCCAAAAACGTGCAGCCGGGCAGGAAGACATGGGCGTAGTTAGCCGTCTCGTTAAGGAACAGGTCCTGCACGATGACGCATTCCATGGCGGCCAGACCGGCGGCGACATGGTGGGTGTTGGGGTCGGATTGAAGGATGTCCTCCCCCTGCACATACAGGCCCTTGAACGTGCCATCGACGGCGGCATCCAGCATGTTGGGGATACGCAGGCCGGGTTCGCCCGACAGGGGCACGCCCCACAATTCCTCAAACATCTGCCGGGTGGCATCGTCGGAGACGTGGCGATAACCGGAGAATTCATGCGGGAAGGAACCCATGTCGCAGGAGCCCTGGACATTGTTCTGCCCGCGCAGCGGGTTAACGCCCACGCCGGGCCGCCCGATATTACCGGTGGCCATGGCGAGGTTGGCGATGGCCATCACGGTGGTCGTGCCCTGTGAATGCTCCGTCACACCCAGCCCGTAATAGATCGCCCCGTTGCCGCCGGTGGCGAACAGGCGGGCGGCGTGGCGGATGGCGCCCGGCTCCACGCCGGCCATCGGCCCCACCACTTCCGGGCTGTTGCGCGGTTCGGACACAAACGCCGCCCATTCCTGGAACTCCGCCCAGTCGCAGCGCTCGCGCACAAACGTCTCATCCACCAGCCCTTCGGTGACGATGACATGGGCCAGCGACGTGACGATGGCGACATTGGTGCCGGGCAGCAGGGGCAGGTGAACCTCTGCCTTGATATGGGCGGACTTCACCAGATCGATGCGGCGCGGATCGATGACGATCAGTTTGGCCCCCTGGCGCAGCCGCTTTTTCAGGCGCGACGCGAAGACGGGGTGGCCATCGGTGGGGTTGGCACCGATGACGATGACGATATCGGTTTGTTCGACGCTGTCGAAATCCTGCGTGCCGGCAGACGTGCCGAAGGTGGTTTTCAGGCCATAGCCGGTGGGAGAGTGGCAGACGCGTGCGCAGGTATCGACATTGTTGGTGCCGAACCCGGCGCGGATCAGCTTCTGCACCAGGAAGGTTTCTTCATTGGTGCAGCGGGACGAGGTGATGCCGCCGATACTATCCTTGCCATATTTAGTCTGGATGGATTTCAGCTTGTTGGCCGTAAACCCGATCGCCTCTTCCCAGCCGACCTCCCGCCAGGGCTGGTCGATGCTGTCACGGATCATCGGCGACAGGATACGTTCCTTATGCGTGGCATAGCCCCATGCAAAACGCCCCTTTACGCAGGAATGGCCCCGGTTGGCCCTCCCATCCTTGTATGGGACCATGCGCACCAGCTCGTCCCCGCGCATTTCCGCCTTGAAGGCGCAGCCCACGCCGCAATAGGCGCAGGTGGTGACGACGGAATGCTCCGGCTGCCCGATCTCGATGACCGATTTTTCCTGCAACGTAGCGGTGGGGCAGGCCTGGACGCAGGCCCCGCAGGACACGCAGTCGCTGTCCAGAAAGGCGTCGTGCTGGCCGGGCGACACCCGGCTGTCGAAACCACGACCCTCGATGGTCAGGGCGAAGGTGCCCTGCACCTCCTCGCACGCCCGCACGCAGCGGGAGCAGACGATGCATTTGGCGGGGTCGTAGGTGAAATAGGGGTTGCTTTCATCCTTGGGCAGGGCCAGCGGGCTGTCAGCCTTGAAATGGTTGGCCCCGTCCATGCCATAACGCACCTCCCGCAGCCCAACAGCCCCGGCCATGTCCTGCAGCTCACAGTCACCGTTCGCAGCACAGGTCAGGCAGTCCAGTGGGTGGTCCGAGATATAAAGCTCCATCACCCCCTTGCGCAGTTGCTTCAGGCGCGGCGTCTGCGTCTTCACATTCAGGCCGGGGGCCACGGGCGTGGTGCAGGAGGCGGGTGTGCCGGGCCGCCCCTCAATCTCCACCAGGCACAGGCGGCAGGACCCGAACGCGTCAACCATGTCAGTGGCGCAGAGCTTGGGGATTTTCGTCCCCATCTCCATGGCCGCGCGCATGATGGAGGTGCCCTCCGGCACGGTGACCGGCTGCCCGTCGATGGTGAGCGTCACCAGCTTTTCCGACTTTGACGCCGGCGTGCCGAAATCGGTTTCATGGATGAGGGTCATGGTGACACCATTATTCCGCCGCCACGGGCAGGTGCCCGCGCCGGAAATCCTCGGGAAAATGCTGAAGGGCGCTCAGCACAGGGTAGGGGGTGAAGCCGCCGAGCGCGCAGAGCGAGCCGAATTTCATGGTCTGGCAGAGGTCTTCCACCAGGGCGATGTTGGCTTCCACCTCAATCCCGGCGCGGATACGGTCGATCACTTCCGTGCCGCGGGTGGAGCCGATGCGGCAGGGGGTACATTTGCCGCAGCTTTCGATGGCGCAGAATTCCATGGCGAAGCGCGCCTGGGCCGACAGGTCGACACTGTCATCGAACACCACGATGCCGCCATGGCCGATCAGGCCGCCGCGTGCCGTGAACGCCTCATAATCGTAAGCCGTATCGAACAGGCTGGGCGGGAAATAGGCACCCAGGGGGCCGCCGCACTGCACCGCCTTCACGGGACGGCCCGTCAGAGTGCCGCCGCCGATATCGATGATCAGTTCGCCCAGCGTGATGCCAAAGGCGGTTTCGAACAGGCCGCCGAATTTCACGTTACCGGCGATCTGGATCGGCATTGTGCCGCGCGACCGCCCCATGCCGTAATCGGCATAGGTCTGCGCGCCGTTGGCCAGGATGCTGGGCACGGTGGCCAGGGATAGAAGATTATTCACGACCGTGGGCCGGCCGAACAGGCCCTTGATAGCGGGCAAGGGCGGCTTGGCCCGGACCACCCCGCGTTTTCCCTCAAGGCTTTCCAGAAGGGCGGTTTCTTCGCCGCAGACATAGGCGCCGGCACCGACCCGCAGTTCGATGTCGAAACCGACATTGCTGCCCAGCACCGATGGACCCAGCAGCCCGGCCTGACGTGCCACATCCAGGGCGCGGGTGAAGGTGCGGTTGGCGTGGGGATATTCAGACCGCGAATAGACATAGCCCTTGGTGGCCCCGACCGCGAAGCCGGCGATCACCATGCCCTCAATCAGGGCCAGGGGATCGCCCTCCATCATCATGCGGTCGGCGAAGGTGCCGCTGTCGCCCTCATCCGCGTTACAGACGATGTAGCGGCGGTCGGCGGGGGATGCCGCAACCGTGCGCCATTTGATGCCGGTGGGGAAACCGGCCCCGCCGCGCCCGCGCAGGCCTGACCGCACCACCTCTTCCACCGTGTTGGATGGGCCCAGCTCCAGCGCGCGCGAAAGGCCCTTGAAACCGCCATGCGCGCGGTAATCCTCCACCGACAGCGGATCAATGATACCGCAACGGGCAAAGGTCAGGCGGTTCTGACGGGCCAGCCAGGGGATTTGTTCCGTCGGCCCCAGGCACAGTGGATGCGCGGCCCCCGTCAGGAACCCGGCCGCGAACAGGCCCGGCACATCCGTAGGGGTGACGGGGCCATAGGCGATGCGACCGGCGGGGGTTTCCACCTCCACCAGCGGTTCCAGCCAGAACAGGCCGCGCGAACCGGTGCGGATGATGGTGACGGTGTCGCCGGCCTGCGCGGCGATAGCTTTCGCCACCTTTTCGGCACCCACGGCCAGGGCTGCCACATCCTGGGGAACGAAGATTCGGGTCATGACCAGCGCACCCCCTCCACTGCTGCCGACAGCTTTGCGCCATCCAGGCGGCCTACCGGGTCGCCATCGATCAGGGCGGCTGGCGCGCAGGCACACAGGCCCAGACAGTAAACGGCCTCCACCGTCACCGTCCCATCCGCCGTGGTTTCGCCCCAGCCGATGCCCAGCCGTTCCAGCAGCGCCGTAGCTGTCTTCTCCGACCCTAGCGACTGACACGCCTCCGCGCGGCAGACCTTGATGATATGGCGGCCTGCCGGCTCGTGCCGGAAATCATGGTAGAAGGTGACGACACCATGGATTTCAGCGCGCGACAGGTTCAACGCGTCGGCCAGCATCGGCACGGCATCGTCGGGTATATGGCCAAACGCCTCCTGCAGCGCATGCAGGATCGGAAGGGTCGGGCCCTCCAGATGCAGATGCCGATGAATGATATCGGCGGCGTGGCGCGCGTCCCAAGGCAAAGGGGGGGTCATTGGGAACTCCAGCGGGCAATCACGCATGCAGGTTTTGCCCAAATGCCCCGATGATCAATGGGATTGTTTTGTTGAGCGATTGCACATCCTGATCAAACCGTTCGCACGCGCAATATGTTGATCAGGCCCGACACCGTCCAAACGCATGGTAGGGCTGGCATTTCGCCATGGGCGGCGAGCTTTCGAAGCCCATATCCTTCTGTGCGTAAACCTTATCCGAAATGAGAGCCAGGTTACTGGAATGAGCCGTTTCTGGAGTCCCATCGTCCACACCCTCAGCCCCTATGTGGCGGGGGAACAGCCCCAGATTTCGGGGCTGGTGAAGCTGAATACCAACGAAAGCCCTTACGGCCCGTCCCCCCACGCCACCGCCGCCATTGCGGCGGCCAATGGCGATGCGCTGCGCCTGTACCCAGAACCCACGGGCATCCATCTGCGCAAGGCGGTGGCGGCGACCTATTGGCTGGATGCGGGCGAGGTGTTCGTTGGCAATGGCTCTGACGAGGTGCTGGCCCATGTGTTCCAGGGGCTGCTGAACCATGAGTTGCCGCTGCTCTACCCGGACATCACCTATAGCTTTTACCCGACCTACTGCCGGCTCTATGGCATCAAGTCGGTGCTGGTGCCGCTGGATGAAGGGTTCGAGATCCGGCTGGAGGATTACCGGCAGCCCTGCGGCGCGATCATCATTGCCAACCCCAATGCGCCCACGGGCATTGCCAAGCCGCTGGACTGGATCGAGGCGCTGGTCGCCGAGCATCCCGATCAGGTGGTGGTGATCGACGAGGCTTACGTCGATTTCGGGGCTGAGACGGCGATCCCGCTGGTCAAGAAATATCCCAACCTGCTGGTGGTCCATACGCTGTCCAAGTCGCGCGGGCTGGCCGGTTTGCGCGTTGGCTTTGCCGTGGGTCAACGACATCTGATCGACGCGCTGGAGCGGGTGAAGGACAGTTTCAATTCCTACCCGCTGGATCGGCTGGCGCAGGCCGGTGCGGTTGCCGCCTGGCAGGATAAGGAATGGTTTGAGCGTCACCGCGACATGATCATCGCCACGCGCGAACGGTTGACCGTTGCCCTGCAGGGGCTGGGGTTTGAGGTGTTGCCTTCGGCGGCGAACTTTGTCTTTGCCCGCCATCCGGGGCATCCGGGTGGGGAACTGGCGGCTGCATTGAGGGCCAAGGCCATCCTGGTCCGGCATTTCAACAAGCCGCGGATCAGCGACTTCCTGCGCATCAGCATCGGCACCGATGCGGAGACGGACAAGCTGTTGACGGCGCTGGGCGAAATCCTGGGCTGAGGGTCACAGTCCCTGCATCTGTGATAGTTTACGGGCCGCCGCAATCATGGCGGCGGCCATGGGGGAATGGGGTTCGCGGTCCATCATCACCAGCCCGATCGTATGTTCGATCACGGGATCGATCAGGGGAATGGCAGCCAGTTCCGCCGGCAGGCCCAATGCTTCCATCAGCACCGTCGGCATGATGCTGGTCCAGCGACCGGTGCGGACATGGGCGGCCAGAGCGGTCATAGAATTGCTTTCCACCGCTACCTCCGCCCTCACCCCCACCTGATGCAGGGCGCGGTCGATGATGCGGCGGTTCTGCATGTCGGGTGACAACAGGCAGAGCGGCACCCCCTGCAGCTCCGCCCAGCGTACCTCCGTGCGGCCTGAGAACCTGCTGTCGGGACCGGTGATCAGGTGATACCGCTCCCGGTACAAGGGGATCTGGATCAGATTGCCGACCGGTTCATTGTCCAGATAGGTCAGGCCGGCATCGATGGCCAGGTTTTCCACCTGTTCGATGATCTTCTGGGAGTTCGACGCCAGGATCAGGAAATCCACGCCCGGATGCTTGTCAATGACCGCGATGGTCAGTTTCGGCACCATGGCCAGGGCCGTGGGCACGGCGGCCAGCCGGAAATGGCCGCAGACCGTCTTGCGCAGCGCCTCAATATCCTGCCGCATGGACCGCCAGTCGCCGACCAGCCGGCGGGACCATTCCAGCAGCCGTTCCCCCTCTGCCGTGAAACCCTGAAACCGCGATCCGCGCACCACCAGCGGCACGCCCAGCATGTCCTCCAGATGTTTCACGCCGGCGGAAAGCGTGGGCTGTGAGACGCCTGCCTCTTCCGCTGCGCGCCCGAAATGGCGGGCGCGGGCCAGCGCCAGGAACAATTCCAGCTTGTCGATCATGGCCCTGCCTCCCCCGCCTTTTCATGCATGTCGGCATGGATCGGCGGGCTTTGCAAGGGCACGGGGCCGAAGCGGGCCAGCAGTTCGGGGAAAACCTCCCACATGGGCAGAGGTTTGGCCGTGGCGGCGGGCAGCATGCCTTGGGTCAGGTCCAATCCTGCCAGACGGTCCAGCAGGCTGGCATCGCGGGACAGGATATGGATTGGCACGCGGTCGCCCTGACCACTGGAAATCCAATCCAAGGCGGGATGATCACCCAGGATGATGATCAGGGCGTCTTCCGGCACCTCCTGCATCACCCAGTCGCCCAGGGCCCGCAGGCTGTAATCCAGCGAGCGGCCATAAGCGGCGGCCATGTCGGTATAGTCGGTGGTCAGGTCGTCTTCGGCATAGGCCGACCCGTCGATCAGGCCCTGGCTGTAGGGCTTCCAGGCGGGAAGCGGGCTCCAGGGGGCGTGGCTGCTGGTCAGGACGATTTCCAGATAGAGCGGGCGGGGGCCGGACCAATCCGGCGAAAGGCTGGCCAGCATGGCCTGATCCGGCATCGGCGACCAGCCATAGGACGGGCCGGCATAGGCGAAGGTGGGGCGGTTCAGGACCTTGTCGAACCCCCAAGCCGGCCCCTCCAGCCAGGGCAAGGTCAGGCCCGGCATGGCCGCCTGGGTCCGCCAGCCGGCCCGGTGCAGGGCACAGACCAGACCGCAACGCCCGGCGGCCAAGACCATGCGTTGGGCCAGGGGTTGATCCTGGCGGATGCCGGCGCGCAGCGTGCCATGGGCCAGCCAAGAGCGTCCGCCGATCACCGGGCTTTCCACCAGACCGGAGCGGATATGAAAACCGGCCTCCGTCAGGGACCGCTGCATGGCGCGCAGACGGTCACCCACCGGACCCGCCTGACGTGGATCGGTCAGGGCAGACTGGCCATAGGATTCGACCCAGGCCAGGATGAGGGGCCGCCCACGCAGGGCGGCGAAAATCTGATCATCGGGCAGGCTGGCGGCCGGGTCGTGGGACAGCGCCTCGGCCATCCCGGCCTCCAACTGCGCCGCCGCCTGCCATCGCTTCCCCTGATCCCACAGGACGCCGATGGGGCCGTGGGTCAGCGGCTGCATGGTCAGCAGGGTCAGCAGGGCGAGGATGACAAGTGTTGGCAGGGCCGGCGGGGATGCGCGCAGCATCAGACCCATCAGCCAGCGGCACAGGCACAGCAGACCGGTCAGGGCCGCCAGCAAGGCGGCCCCCACAAGCAACCCGCCCGGGCCCCGCGCCAGCACATCCCACAAGGCCGGCACCAGGGCCGGATCGAAGGCTGGTTCAAACAGCCGGCCTGCCGTCAGGATGCTGACCAGATCGGCCAGCCGTAGCAGCAGGATCAGCCAGCAGAAGATGGAAAGGGTCCAGATCGCAACCTTGCCGGGCCGGCGGGGCAGCAACAGGGCGGCAGCGAACAAAACCGACAGTTCCAGAACGGGGCCGCGATGGTCGGGCGTCAGCATGTCGCCCGGTATGGCGGGCAGGCCCAGCAGCAGCGACAGGGCCAGCAAGGCGGCCAGCCCGATCAATGCGCTGCCGATGGACCTAGGCGCCATAGCGGTGCAGCCGGGCGCCGTTGGCGCGCAACCAGTCACGATGTTCGGCCACGCCATCCGTCAAGCTGGCGCAGATCGCCCAGAAGCGTGCGGAATGGTTCATTTCGCGCAAGTGCGCCACCTCGTGCGCCACGACATAGTCGAACACCGGGTCCGGTGCCATGACCAGCCGCCAGCAATAGGATAGCCGCCCGTCAGGCGAGCAGCTTCCCCAGCGGGATCGTGTGTCGCGCACACTGATGCCGGCTATGCGGGCACCCAGGCGGGCGGCCTTCTCCTGCGACCTTGCCGTCAGCAGGCGGCGGGCCTCCGCCTTCAGGAAATCGGCCACGCGGCGGGGCACGAATTCCAGCTCGCCGCCCACACGCAGTTCACGTGTGCCATCGGGCAGGGTTGCGATCTGCGGTGTGCGACGGCCCGTGGGGGTATGGCAGATCGTATGGTTGATGCCCAGGATAGGCACAATGGCACCGGGCACGAAGGTCACCTTGTCCGGCACCGCGGACAGGCGCTGTTGCAGCCAGTCGCGGTGACGTCCCACGAACAAATGCAGGTCCTTGTCCGGCACGCGTGGCGGGGTGGAGATACGCACGATGTTGCGCGCGGCGTCCACCCGCATGGACAGGCGCCGGGCGCGCGCCGATACCCGCACCTCCACCGGCACCGGCACACCGTCCACCGCCATCAGACGCGGCGGGGGGAGGGCCGGACGCACCCGCTTCTTCACGGGTGTTGCCTTGGGGGCCAGGATCTTACGCAGAAAATTCAAGGCGGCCTCATCGCCATTCCGGTCTGGGGCACCGGCAACCCCACCCGTCTAAGGCTGGGGCGCCGGTGTCAATCGTCAACCCTCCAGGCTGCGCGCGATGATCTCATAGACATCGCGGGACAGGTCGGGCGTGTGGGCCACGCGTTCCAGCGCCACCTTGGCTGCCGCCTGCCGTTCCCCATCATACTTGCGCCAGCGGGCGAAGGATTTGGCCATGCGGCTGGCCACCTGCGGGTTCAGCTTGTTCAGCTCAATCACCCGGTCGGCCAGGAATTCGTAGCCGGAGCCATCGGCGGCGTGGAAGGCCACGGCGTTACCGGTGAAACCACCGACCAGGGAATAGACCTTATTCGGGTTGCGGATGTTGAAGCCGGGATGGGACAGCAGGGCCGTGACATTGGCCAGCGTGTCGGGGCGGGAGGAGGTGGCCTGGATCATGAACCACTTGTCCATCACCAATGCCTCATCCTTCCACTTGGCGGCGAAGGTGGCCAGGGCGTCCGCCCGTTCCGGCATATCGCTGTCGGCGATCAGGGCGAGCGCCGTGATCACATCGGTCATGCCCGTGGCGGTGCGGTACTGCGCCAGGGCCAGCGCTTTGCCGTCGGCATCGTCGGCGGCCAGCAGATAGGCCAGCGCGGCATTCTTCAACGCGCGGCGACCGATGGCGTCGGGGCTAACGCTGAATTCGCCCTGTTCGGCATTGGCGCGGTAGGCGGCCAGCAGGGCGTCGCGATGCGTGCGGCCGATGGCGGCGCGGACCAGATTGCGGGCAGCATGGATACCGTCCACATCAATCACCTCCATCAACTGCCCCAGATAATTTTCCGACGGCAGCGTCAGGGCCAGGGAAGCGAAAGCCGGGTCTTCGGATGCGCGCGAAAGCGTGGCGCCCATGGCATCGATGAAACCCTTAGGCACGGCCATGTCACGCCCCGCCGCCCGGTCGGCCACCAGACCCAGCAGCAGGCGCGAGGCCAGCGTCTGCCCCGCTTCCCAGCGGTTGAAGGGATCGCTGTCGTTCGCCATCAGGAAGGTCAGGTCGGCGTCGGAATAATCAAAGGACAGTTTGATGGGGGCGGAGAAGCCCCGGAACAGCGACGGCACGGGGGGCGCCGGCACCTCGGTGAAGGTGAAACTCTGTTCCGCTGCGTTCAGGGCCAGGACGCGGGTGCCGGCGGTGGCACTGTCTTCACCGGCCAGTGTCAGGGCCTGATCCTTGCCGTCGGGGCCGACCAGACCCAGGGACACAGGGATCAGCATGGGTAGCTTCACCGGCTGTCCCGGCGTGGGGGCCAGGAATTGGCGCAGGGTCAGGCGATAGGTGTGGGTGGCGGGGTCGTAGCTGCCCTCACCACTGACGCCCGGCGTGCCGGCCTGCGCATACCAGCGGCGGAACTGTTCCCAATCCACGCCCGCATCCGGATTGGCATCGCGCATGGCGGCCAGGAAATCATCGGTGGTTACGGCCTGCCCGTCATGGCGGGCGAAGTACAGATCGATACCGCGTCGATACCCCGCCGCACCCAGCAGCGTGTGGTACATGCGCAGAACCTCCGCCCCCTTTTCATAGACGGTGGGCGTGTAGAAATTGTTGATCTCGATATAGCTGTCGGGGCGCACGGGGTGGGCCGTGGGGCCGGCATCTTCCGCAAACTGCACCTGACGCAGGCGCGTCACGTCCTGAATGCGCTTCACAGGCGCGGAGTTCATGTCTGCGCTGAACTGCTGATCGCGGAAGACGGTCAGGCCTTCCTTCAGGGACAGCTGGAACCAGTCGCGGCAGGTGACGCGGTTGCCAGTCCAGTTATGGAAATATTCATGCGCCACGACCGCTTCGATGCCCAGGAAATCGGTATCGGTGGCGGTGTCGGGGCGGGCCAGAATGTATTTGGTGTTGAAGACGTTGAGCGACTTGTTCTCCATCGCCCCCATATTGAAATCGCCCACGGCGACGATGTTGAAAATGTCCAGGTCATATTCCAGACCATAGACATCCTCATCCCACTTCATGGATTTGATCAGGCTTTCCATGGCGTGGGCGCACTTATCCTCGTTCCCCGGCTCCACATAGATGCGCAGGGTGACATCGCGGCCCGAGCGGGTGCGGAACCGGTCCTCGATATGGACCAGATTGCCGGCCACCAGCGCGAACAGGTAGCAGGGCTTCGGCCAGGGATCTTCCCACAGCGCCCAATGGCGGCCATCGCCGGCATCACCCTGATCCACCAGATTGCCATTGGACAGCAGGACGGGGTAGGCGGCGCGGTCCCCCTCCACCCGCACCCGGTATTTGGCCATCACGTCGGGCCGGTCCTGGAAATAGGTGATCTTGCGAAAGCCCTCGGCCTCGCACTGGGTGCAGTAATTGCCGGATGACTTATAGAGGCCTTCCAGGGCCGTGTTCTTTTCCGGGTGGATGCGGGTGACAATCTCAATCGCCACCTGATCGCCGGGCAGATCCGGGATCGTGAGGTGGTCGGGCGTGATGGCATAATCATCGGGGCCCAGCGGTCGGTCGCCCACCGTGACTGATACCAGTTCCAGTTCCTGCCCATCCAGGACCAGGGGGGCACGGACCACATCCAGGTTGCGGCGGACGCCCAAACGCGAGGTGACGAGCGTACCCCCGTCGCGCAGATCGAACGACAGATCGACAGTTTCGATCCACCAGGCCGGTGCGGCGTAATCCTTCAACAGGATGGCCTTCGGCGAACCCTTGTCCATGACCAGCATCCCTAAATATCTGATGGTTTGGCGCGTCCATCCGCGCCCTGGCGGTCAGGATAGGACAATGGCGGGTGCGACAGGTGAAAAATTTCACTGTCGTGCGGCGCCTGTCTTCGTATCATCGGCGGCGACAAAGCGCCCCGGTCCATGGGGGCTGGTTTGGAGGCTGGATGTATCTGGAACTGTCGACGTCCGACGTGATCATCCTGTCTTCGGCTGCCGCCTGTCTTGTCGCCATTGTGCTGCTGGAGATGCTGCGGGTCGTCATCCCCGATGTCTATGAATGGGTGGCCGATCACGCAAAGGTGAAGCGGGAGACGCGCGAGGCACAGGCCGCCCTGGAACGGCTGATGGCCGTCAACCGGGAGAACGCCGCACAGCGCGACCGCCGCAGCGCCGAACGGTTCCGGATGAAGTCGCAGCTGGCCCGATTGGAGATGACGCTGTCCGCCGTGGAGCGCGACAGGGTGGAGGTGTGGCATGAACTGGGCCGGCAGGGCGTGGCCGACAGCCTGTACACCGCCCGTGTCGCCAACCGCATCCTGGCCGACCAGTCGGGCCGGGATTTCGACAGCGCCCCCAGCATCTGGCGCTACACCAACAATGTCCGCATCTGGGCGGCGGGGGAGCGGCCTGCCCGCCAGATGCTGAATGCGGAGTTCTCGCCCGATTCGGGTTTTGCGGTACAGGAAGTGACCTTCGTCACCTCGGCGCGGAGCATGGACGGACCATGATCGCCACCTGGATGAACCTGATCAGCCTGTTTGCGCTGGCACTGGCCGGGTCTGGTCTGGTGATGGCGGGCCGTCGGCTTATGGCCGTGATCCGCGTGGTGGAACGCAAGCTGTCGCGTGCCGTCGATGAAAAGAACATGGTTGCCGCCGCCCTTCGCCACGCCAAGAAGGAGGATGCCGCCATCCGCCAGGCGCTGGACGATGCGGAACGCCATATCACGCAGATGCAGGGCGTCATCACCATGGCGGAAACCCGCATCGAGCGGCTGCGTGCCTCGCCCCGCCGGGTGGTTTCCATGTTGGATAGGCAGTGGAACCGATTCGACCGGCTGTGGTGCGTAAAGGTCACTAATCCGTCGCTTGGCAGTGGTCACGGCGGTGCCGGTGGCTGGGTGGATGGAAAGACACTGTACGGTTTCGCCCGATCGGGTGATGATCTTGTCAGACGGGTGGCGGCGGAATATTCCCCAGGCGACGGATTTCTGCTGGGGACGCCGATGGTTGTTGATCTGGCGGATGACGGAAGTGGGTCGAACGCGGTAGACCAGTCAAAGGGTGCTGGATGAAGGGCGGGGGAAAGATGGATTTCCAGGTGGCCGGTGAAACGCTGGACAAGGCCGAACGGACCCGGATCGCCGCCGAGCTGGGATTACCCGTTGCCGATGCCGGTCCGCATGGCGAGGGCACGATCGTCCGGGTGATCGCCGAAGGGGCGGCCCCAGATCTGATCGCCGCGCTGCGGTCGGGCTGTGCCGCCATTGTGGAACAGGGGCCGCCCGGGACGCTGCCGTCGGCCAAACTTTCGGCGGCGCTGGCCGATGGGCACCTGCTGGTTTCCCTGACCACGCGGCTGGCCTGGACCTTGGATACAGCGGCGCAGTTCTGCGAGGGGCTGCTGGTGCGTGGCCTGTTGCCGGCGGCGGTGCGCCATGATGCGGAACTGTCGCTGCATGAGGCCATCATCAATGCCGTCCTGCATGGCAATCTGGCCATGGGCGGGTCGCTGGTCGACGATCCCAGCCAGTTCGATGCCTTCTGTCAGAGGCTGACGGCTACGCTGGCCGACCCGGACAAGGCGACGCGCCGTATCGACCTGTCGGCCTGGGTGGCGGATGGCAAGCTGCATATCCGTGTCGCCGACCAGGGCGGCGGCTATGATCCCGACAGCATTCGCCCGCCCGTGAATGTGGAGGCCAAGTCCGGTCGTGGTCTGGAGATCATGCGCGTCATGTCGGCGGGCCTGACCGTCACCGATGGCGGGCGCACCGCCACACTGGCCTTCATGGTCTGACGCCCCGTTCAGAACGGCGCTTTATGGAGCAGGAATTGACCGAGTTGCGGGTTCACCAGGGCGATATTACGGCCCTGGACATTGATGTCATTGTCAATGCGGCGGCCCCCGGCCTGGGCGGCGGTACCGGCGTGTCGCGCGCCATCCATGATGCGGCAGGCCCGGACCTGTTCGCCGCCGCTGCCGCGCTGGACCCGGTTGGCCGCGGCGACGCCGGCATCACGCCGGGTTTTGGCTTGAAGGCGCGCTGGGTCGTGCATGCCGTCGGCCCCGTCTATGTCACCGGCAAGATGGGAGAGGATAAGGTCCTGGCCCGCTGTTACCGCCGTGCGCTGGAGCTGTGTGTGGAGAAAGGGGGCCGGTCTATCGCCTTCCCTGCGATCTCCACCGGTGCCTATCGCTTTCCCAAGGCTCTGGCGGCGCAGGTCGCCGTGGCGACCGTGCGCGCCTTCGTCGCGGATCATCCCGATGCACTGGATCAGGTCTTGTTTGTTGCCACGGGCGGGGACAACATTCAGGCATTAACGGCGGCGCTGACCGCCTGACCTGAAACCAGATGGGGAGGGGCACTATGCCCACTGTCGTCATTACCGGCGCCAATCGCGGTATCGGCCTTGAATTTGCCCGCCAATATGCCGCTGACGGCTGGACCGTCATTGCCACCTGCCGCGATCTGTCCAGCCCCGGCGGGCTGGCCACTGTGGCGGGCGTGGAACTGTTTGCCCTGTCGGTCGATGACCCGGCCTCCATCAAGGCATTTGCCGGTGCGCTGAAGGGCCGCTCCATCGATCTGCTGATCAACAATGCCGGCATCATGGGGCCCGATCTGGCCGCGCAGTCCAAGGACGGTATTGATCCCGAGGGTTGGCTGGAGACGCTGAAGGTCAATGGCCTCGCCCCAATCCTGGTGTCGCTTGCTCTGCGTCCGCTGCTGTCGGCGGGGGCGAAGGTGGCGACGGTGTCCAGCCAGCTTGGTTCCATCACCGAGACGGAAAGCGGCGGCATGTATGCCTATCGCGCGTCAAAGGCTGCCATCAATATGGGCAACCGCACCCTGGCCGCCGACTGGCGCGACGACGGCATCACCTGCATCGTCATGCATCCGGGCTGGGTGCAGACCGACATGGGTGGGCCGAAGGCACCAGTGACGCCGCCGGATAGCGTGGCCGGCATGCGCCGCGTCATCGCGGCGGCGGGTCCCGGCGACAGCGGCGCCTTCTTTGCCTATGATGGGCGGCGTATCCCCTGGTAAGGCCCCCTGCATCGGAGGTCCTGACATGAGCGGCGCCCCCATCGATTTCTATTTCGACTTCGCCTCCCCCTATGCCTATCTGGCGTCGGCCCGCATTGACGCGCTGGCCGGGCGCTGGGGGCGGGTGGTGCGATGGCGGCCCATCCTGCTGGGGGCGGTGTTCAAGATCAGCGGCGGGATGCCCAACCTGAACAAACCCCTCCAGGGTGACTATCTGCGCCACGACGTGCCCCGCTGCGCCCGCCTGTGGGGTGTGCCACTGCATCAGCCCTTGCCGGCCCCGTTCCCGTCACTGGCGGCGTCGCGCGCCTTCTACTGGCTGGATCAGGCAGGCGGGGAGCACAGTCCGGCGGCCTTGGCCCGCGCCCTTTTCCATGCCCATTGGGCAGAAGGGCGCGACATGGCTCTGCCGGAGAATGTGCTGGATGTCGCCGCCAGTTTGGGCCTGGACCGCGATGCAGTGGAGGCGGGCATTGCCGAGACCGCCGTGAAGGACCGGCTGCGGGTGGAGACGGAAACGGCCATCAGCCGGGGCGTGTTCGGCGCGCCGTTCTTCGTTGTCGATGGGGAACCGTTCTGGGGGGCGGACCGCATGGATCAGATCGAGGAGTGGCTGCGCCGGGGAGGGTGGTGACGCCCCCACCCCAGCGTGCTGATCACAGCGCGTCGGCCGCCTTCTTCACCACCACCTTGTTCTGTGCCGTGCCGAACCAGCCCAGCACCGTGTTGTGGTGGTCGATGATCTGTTCGAAGGTCAGGTCGCCCATGTCGCAGGTCGTGTGACCATCGGCGATCAAGGTGACGTCGAAGCCATGGGCGATGGCGCTGCGCACGGAGGTGTCGATACAAAACGGCGTCATGCAGCCGCCAATGATGACATGGCGAATGCCGCCATCTAGCAGTGCCTGCTTCAGGCCCGTATCCAGGAAACTGTCGCAGGTGGTCTTGTGCACCACCAACTCGCCCGCCTGCGGCGTCAGTTCGCGGCGGATCTCCCAGCCGGGCGTGCCCTTGGCCAGGCGGTGATCGTCGGCTGCATCATGCTGCACGTGGATCAGGGTGACGCCGGCGGCGCGTGCGCGGGTTTGTAGGTCGGCCAGCCGGGCGACGACCCCGTCCAGGGCCTTCGCGGCGGCGACATTACGCGGCCCGTCGCCGGCGGGCAGGATGCCTTCCTGCACATCGATGACGATCAGGGCGGTCTCATTGGCGGCTTGCATCTTCATGCTCCCTGTTTGTCGGGTCAGACAGGGGTAAGGGAGATTTGTTTCTGGATGATTTCAAAGGGGGCCGGACCCTTGCAGCGGGAAGCGGATGCGCTACGCTGCCCGTGCAATCCACAAGCTCTTGACGGGCAAAAAATCAAGGAATGGGATACGTGCGGATCATCGGACATTTCATGCGCGGCAGCGCCCTGGCGCTGGTACTTGCCCTTTCTGCCGGGGCTGTGTCGGCCCAGACGGTGCCGGCCAAGATTGAGCGGGTTCAGAACGGCAATATCGTCACCGAGAATATCCCCGCCGTCGATGCGGCGCTGGGTGAACGTCTGTCGGCCTATCTGTCGGCCCGGTCCGCCGGCATGCTGGACTGGACCCCCGACGGCAAGGGCATCCTGATCACCACCCGGTTTGGCGAGACGTCACAGCTGCATCTGGTGAACGGCCCCATGATGGCCCGCCAGCAGCTGACCTTTGCCGCCGAACCCATCACATCCGCCGCCTTCAGCCCGGCCAAGGGTTCCACCGATCTGGTCTATGTCTGGGACAAGGGCGGATCAGAGAATTTCCAGTTCTTCCATCTGGATGTTGCCACGGGCAAGACAACGCTGGTCACCGACGGCAAGTCGCGCAACCAGGGTCTGGTCTGGAACCATAAGGGCGACAAGTTCGCCTTTTCCAGCACCCGGCGCGATGGCAAGAACACCGATGTCTATGTCGGCGGGTTGAAGGATGCCGCGACCGTTGCCCCGCTGGTGGCGCAGACGGGATCGTGGGGCGCTGTCGCCTTCTCCCAGGATGATAAGAAGCTGCTGGTCGGGCAATATATCGCCATCACCAAGTCCTATCTGTCGGTGGTCGATGTCGCCACGGGCCAGCTGACCCGCATCAAGCCGGAGAAGGACACCACCGCCCTGACCGGTGTCGGCTTTACGCCCGACGCCAAGGGCGTGTTCCTGACGTCCGACGAGGAAGGGGAGTTCAAGCGCCTGGGCCTGCATGATCTGGCGTCGGGCAAGACCACCTGGATCACCGCTGATGACCCTTGGGATGTGGAAGAGGCGGTGCTGTCGCATGATGGCAAGCGCCTGGCCTATGTCCTGAACGAGGGGGGCTGGTCCACGGTGCGGGTGATCGACACCAAGACGCTGAAGCCAGTGAAGCTGCCCGCCCTGCCCAAGGGCATTATCGGCGGCGTGTCGTTCAGCCCGGATGGGTCGAAGCTGGCGCTCTCGCTGACCACGCCGACCGCCCCCGCCGATGTGCATGTCGTCGATCTGGGCAAGGGCAAGGTGGAGCAGTGGACCAAGAGCGAGGTTGGTGGTCTGAACACCGAGACTTTCGCCGATGCCAGCCTGATCCAATTCCCGACCTTTGATCAGCGGCAGATCCCGGCCTTCCTGTTCAAGCCCAAGAATGCCAAGGGCAAGCTGCCGGTCATCATGCTGATCCATGGTGGGCCAGAAGGGCAGAGCCGCCCCAATTTCAGCGCCACGGTGCAGTTCTGGGCCAATGAGCTGGGGGCGGCGGTGCTGCTGCCCAATATCCGGGGCTCGGAAGGCTATGGGAAGACCTATCTGGGCCTGGATAATGGCTTCAAGCGCGAGGACAGCATCAAGGATATCGGCGCTCTGATCGACTGGGTCGCGACCCAGCCCGACCTGGACAAGGACAAGATCGTGGTGGCCGGCGGCTCCTATGGTGGTTACGCCACCCTGGCGGCCATGACCCATTATAATGACAAGCTGGCCGGTGGGGCCGATACCGTCGGCATCTCAAACTTCATCACCTTCCTGGAGGCGACGGCGGAATATCGCCGCGACCTGCGCCGCCCGGAATATGGTGATGAGCGTCATCCCGAGATGCGCGCTTTCCTGCAGAAAATCTCGCCCCTGACCAACGCGTCGAAGATCACCAAGCCGATGCTGGTCATCCAGGGCTACAATGATCCGCGCGTGCCGGTGGGCGAGGCGGAGCAGATGGTGGCCGCCATCCGCAAGAATGGCGGCGAGGTCGGCTATGTCCTGGCCATGGACGAGGGGCACGGCTTCAAGAAGAAGTCGAACCAGTTCGTGGCGCAGATGGCGCAGGCGCAGTTCTTCCAGAAGGTGTTTGGGAAGAAGTAAGGTTGTGGTGATCGGGGGAGTGGTGATCTGCCCTTCCCCCGATTGCCGCTCCAGGGGGATCATGTGGAATCGACTTCCAAATGGCGTGATTGCACCGATGAGATGCTAACTTTGATAGACAGCATGCCGACGGGGAAATCTTTCCTGGTTGCGGCTGATATACTTGAGCATCGTGAACTATACGATCGGTTGATCCGTAAAGAATTTCCCGTTCCATTCGAGTTGAGTTTAAAATTCCACTTCAATGGAGAAGTACGGTTTTTAAATATTATTGATGTAAATTCGATTTTTTATTACCTCTTGGGTGATTTTTTTGGTCTTGTGACAACGCTCTCGATTTCAGGCGGGAAAATCATTTTTCACAACGATCATCCAGCGAATATTTCACTTGTTGTTGCCGACAAGGGGATGATTGATACCTTCTGCGCTGAGTGGGATGCCGCCTTTTGTTTTCATCAGCAGTATGGGGCCGGTGTTGGATTTGCTGAGGCTGGTGAGGCGTATGTGCAGGAGGTCCTTGCCCGACTGGCAGCTGTGATACCAGATGAGATGGTCAGAATCTCGCGGTTGTCCGCATGTGTGGGTCGCAAGACACCGGTGCACGGCGACGGTGGATGTTAAGCGCAATCCCCACCCGCCGATAACGCCGCCCTGCCATGGCCCCGCCGGGTGGCCCCCGACCTTGCATTGAAGCCCTGTCGGCATTAGGGTCCCGCCGCATCGGGGGGCCGTCCCGGTGACGGTCTGCCGCCTCCCTTTCACCAACGGATCGGGTAACGCGGGATGAAGTCCGCCGTCATCGTCTTCCCTGGTTCCAACTGCGACCGCGATATTGCGGTGGCCTTGGAACAGGCTTCCGGCAAGAAGCCCCACATGGCCTTCCACAAGGACACGGAACTGCCGGACGTCGATGTCATCGCCGTCCCTGGCGGTTTTTCCTACGGCGATTATCTGCGCTGTGGGGCCATGGCCGCCCATTCGCCTATCATGAAGGTGGTGAAGGAACGGGCCGCCAAGGGCGTGCGCGTTGTCGGCATCTGCAACGGCTTTCAGATCATCACCGAGGCGGGTCTGCTGCCCGGTGCCCTGATCCGCAACAAGTCACTGAAATACGTTTGCCGTACGGTCGGCCTGCGCGTCGAGACGACGGACAGCGACTTTACCCGCAAATATGCCAAGGGTCAGGTGATCGGCATTCCGGTCGGCCATGGCGAGGGTAATTATGTCGCCGATGACGAGACGCTAAAGCGTCTGGAAGGCGAAGGGCTGGTGGCGTTCCGCTATACCGCTCTGCCGGGCCAGAGCGCCGACCAGGCGAACCCCAATGGCGCGACCAACGACATTGCCGGCATCTTCAACGCACAGCGCAACGTGCTGGGCATGATGCCGCATCCCGAACGCGCCTTCGATCCGCTGCATGGCAATACCGATGGCCGTGCCTTCTTCGATAGCCTGGTGGAGACCCTGTCGTGAGCGCCCGCAAGGAACCCGTTGTGAACGAGGCCCTGGCCGCCGAACACGGCATCAAGGCCGATGAATATGTCCGCCTGCTGGAAATCGTCGGCCGTCAGCCGACCTTTACCGAGCTGGGTATATATTCGGTGATGTGGTCGGAGCATTGCTCCTACAAGTCGTCGCGCGTCTGGCTGAAGAAGTTCCCGACCACGGCCCCCTGGGTCATCTGTGGTCCGGGTGAGAATGCCGGCGTTATCGACATTGGTGACGGTCAGGCCGCCATCTTCAAGATGGAAAGCCATAACCACCCCTCCTATATCGAGCCCTTCCAGGGGGCGGCGACGGGCGTGGGCGGCATTCTGCGCGACGTGTTCACCATGGGCGCGCGGCCCATCGCCAACCTGAACGCCCTGCGTTTCGGAGAGCCTGGCCATCCCAAGACCCGTCAGCTGGTGGCGGGCGTGGTGTCGGGCATCGGCCATTACGGCAATTGCGTCGGCGTGCCCACCGTGGGCGGCGAGACCAATTTCCACAAGGCCTATAACGGCAATTGCCTGGTCAATGCCATGACCGTGGGCATCGCCGACCAGGACAAGATTTTCTATTCCAAGGCCGCAGGTGTTGGTAACCCCGTGGTCTATGTCGGGTCGAAGACCGGCCGCGACGGCATCCATGGCGCCACCATGTCCTCGGCCGAGTTCACCGAGGATAGCGAGGCCAAGCGCCCCACGGTGCAGGTTGGCGATCCGTTCACGGAAAAGCTGCTGATCGAGGCGTGCCTGGAACTGATGAATACCGACGCCATCCAGTCCATTCAGGACATGGGCGCCGCCGGCCTGACCTCCTCGTCGGTCGAAATGGCCGGCAAGGGCGGGTTGGGTATCGAGCTGCATCTGGAAAAGGTGCCGCAGCGTGAGACGGGGATGACCCCCTATGAGATCATGCTGTCGGAGAGCCAGGAACGCATGCTGATGATCCTGAAGCCCGGTTCCGAGGATGTGGCCCGCGCCATCTTCGAGAAGTGGGAACTGGATTTCGCCGTGATCGGCCACCTGACCGATACGGGCCGTTTCGTCCTGAAGATGAATGGCGATACCTATTGCGATCTGGAACTGGCCCCGCTGTTCGATGCGGCCCCGCTCTATCACCGTCCGACTGAAGAGACGCCGGCCCAGCCGCCGCTCGACCTGGACGAGGACGAGCTGTGGCCGGAAGATCTGTCGCTGGGCGATATCCTGACCAAGCTGGTCTCCTGCCCTGATCTGGCCTCCAAGCGCTGGATCTGGCAGCAGTATGACAGCCAGGTTGGGGCCGATACCCGCTTCCTGTCGGGTCAGGCCGATGCGGCGGTCGTGCGCGTGCATGGGACGAACAAGGCGCTGGCCATGTCGTCCGACGTAACCCCGCGTTACTGCTTTGCCGACCCGGTGCAGGGTGGGCGACAGGCCGTGGCCGAAAGCTACCGCAATGTGTCCGCCGTTGGTGCTCTACCGCTGGCCATCACCGACAACATGAATTTCGGCAATCCCGAAAAGCCCCGGATCATGGGGCAGTTCGCCGGTTGCGTCGAAGGCATGGCCGAAGCCTGCCGCGTGCTGGATTACCCGGTCGTGTCAGGTAACGTGTCGCTCTACAACGAAACCAACGGCGTGGGCATCCTGCCGACCCCGACGGTGGGCGGTGTCGGCCTGCTGGCCGATGGGCACAAGGCGGTGGGCCTGGGCTTCAAGAATGACGGCGACGTCATTCTGCTGGTGGGCGAGACCGAGGGGCATCTGGGCCAGAGCCTGTACCTGCGCGAAATCTTGGGTCTGGAGGAAGGTCCGGCCCCGGCGGTTGATCTGGAAACCGAGAAGCGCCACGGCACCTTCGTGCGTGACGCGATCCAGGCCGGCCTGATCACGGCGTCGCACGACGTTTCGGATGGTGGTCTGCAGGTGGCGCTGGCCGAAATGGCCATGGCCGGCAACAAGGGTGCCGACCTGTCCGGCCTGGACGGCTGGCACGTGGCGGAGCTGTTCGGTGAGGATCAGGGTCGTTATGTCCTGACCGTGAAGCCCGCCGATCTGGATGCGGTGGAGACCAAGGCCGCGGAGGCCGGCGTCACGCTCTCCCGTATCGGCACCGTGGGCGGCGACGCCCTGATCGGCGCTTCGGGGGCCATTATCTCGGTCGCGGACCTGATTGAAGCGAACGAGGCTTGGCTGCCGAACTATATGAATGGCAAGGTGAACTGATTTCACCCGTTCCAGGCCCGCCATCCCGGTGCCAATCCGGGATGGCGGGCGTTTTCATGTGAGGACCCAACCCATGGCGATGCACGCATCCGAAATCGAGGCCCTGCTGCGCGAGGCGTTTCCCGACGCGGTTGTCCGCATCGACGATCTGCGCGGCGATGGCGATCATTACGCCGCCTATGTGGAAAGCCCGAGCTTCAAGGGCAAAAGCCGCGTGGCCCAGCATCAAGCCGTCTATGCCGCGCTGAAGGGCCGTATGGGCAATGAACTGCACGCCCTGATGCTGACCACGGCGGCACCCAAGGACGCATGATTGGCTTGCCGAACGAACCCCCTGTTAAGGGCGACGGTTCGGCGCTATATGTCGAAGGATTTCCCACGGGACCGCAGGGGCGGCGCTGTGGTGTGGACTTGAGGAAATGTGAAAGATGGACCAGACGGTTGCCGAGCGCATCAAGCGCGATATCGCCGACAATGACGTCGTGTTGTACATGAAGGGGACGCCCGTGTTCCCGCAGTGCGGCTTCTCCGCCGCCGTGGTGCAGGTGCTGAGCCACCTGGGCGTCAAGTTCAAGGGCATCGACATCCTGGTCGATCCGGCCCTGCGCCAGGGCATCAAGGAATTCACCAACTGGCCGACCATCCCGCAGCTCTATGTGAAGGGCGAGTTCGTGGGCGGCTGTGACATCGTCCGCGAGATGTATGAGGCTGGCGAGCTTCAGGACCTGCTGCGCGAGAAGGGCGTGGCCACCGCCGACGCCGCCTGATCCGTCAGGATTGGACAAGAAAAGGGCCTTTCCGAAAGGGAAGGCCCTTTTTTGTTGTCTCCACTTAAGGTGTCATTGATTTCAATTTAGCAAATGATTGTCTAAACAATAATCGTTGCAATATATTTACTATGCAGCGTTTCCAGATTGGTTAATATTTCGCCCCGGGGCGAGTAATAATCATGCTGGAGTTGGAAATGCGTAATGTTGCAATGATCGCGGCCTTGCTTTTGCTTGGGGTTGCTTCGGCGGGTGCCCAGGAACAGGCGAAGCCGGCAGCCGAAGCCATTGTCCAGACGGCACCGGCCGACAATGATGGTGGCCGGCTGATCTGTAAGACGGAAAAGGAAACCGGGTCGCGCGTGAAGCGTAATAAGGTCTGCAAGACCAAGCAGGAATGGGACGATATGCGTCTCAACACCAATAAGCAGCTGAATGAGTATTCGAAGCAGACACCGGCCAACCCGCTGCCGTCTTCATGATAGTCCCCGGACGTTGCCACCATGAGAAAGGGCCGCCCCCAACGGAGCGGCCCTTTTGCTTTGCACCACTGCTGCCGGACGATCAGGCCTTCTTGGCCAGCAGATTGTCCACCGCCAGGGCACCTGCACCATGGCCGGCCAGAACCAGGAAGCCACCGGCCATCGACAGGTTCTTCCAGAACATGATGGACTGGATATAGGCCATCTGCGCGTCGGTCACGGCCCAGTAATTATGGAACAGGATGGCGGAGACGATGGAGAAGCCGGCCAGCGCCAGGGCGGCGGCCCGCGTCTGGAAGCCCACCACCACAAGGGCGCCACCCACCAGTTCCGTCACGATGGCGGCCAGCAGCAGCAGTTCGGACGGCAGGGGCAGACCGGCGGAGCCGACATAGGCGAGGCTGCCTTCCCAGCCGGTCACCTTTGACAGGCCAGAGGAGATGAAGATGGCGGCCAGCAGCACGCGGCCCGCGACGGGCAGGAACTTGGCATTGTTGGCGATCAGGGTGTTCATGGTCGTAAACCTTTCAGATATCTCGGGTGATGGGCGCCGGCAAGGCGCGCCGTCGTCTTGAGTTGAAAGCTACACCCACCGAACCATTGCGACAATGCGCGCCGGATACGATTAATTGTCCTGAAAATCGGAACAATACGGACAACAAAAAAGGCCGCATCCCGGAGGACGCGGCCTGATCTGTGCCCGTGGGGCCGAAACCGTTAGCGCGAATAGAATTCGACGACCAGGTTCGGTTCCATCTGGGTCGGGTACGGAACGTCGGCCAGGTTCGGGGCGCGCAGGTAGGTGCCCTTGAAGTTGCCGGTGTCGACGGTCACGTAATCCGGGAAGTCACGCTCGCCGGACTGGATCGATTCCATGATGATGGCGAAGTTCTTGGCCTTGGCGCGAACCTCAACCACGTCATTGTCCTTCACCTGGAAGGAGGGGATGTTGACGCGCTTGCCGTTCACCAGGATGTGACCATGGTTGATGATCTGGCGAGCCGAGAACGGGGTCGGGGCGAACTTCATGCGGTAGACGACGGCGTCCAGGCGGCGCTCCAGCAGCTGGATCAGGTTCTCGCCCGAGTCACCCTTACGGCGCACGGCTTCCTGGTACAGCTTGCGGAACTGCTTCTCACCGATATTGCCGTAGTAGCCCTTCAGCTTCTGCTTGGCCATCAGCTGCAGACCGAAGTCCGACGGCTTCTTGCGGCGCTGACCATGCTGGCCGGGGCCATATTCACGCTTGTTGACCGGGGACTTGGCACGGCCCCACAGGTTCACGCCGAGGCGGCGGTCAATCTTATACTTAGCTTCTTGACGCTTGCTCATCACAAACTCCGTTTTGCTGCCCGATGATCAGACAGCGCTGTTGTCCCGGTAGTTCCCTGCCCTTTGACCGCTGGACGGTTCCAAAAGACAAAAACAGGGACGGGGCGCCAAATGACCGGCGCCCGCCTTCCCAGGAATGGTGGCGGGTATAGAGGATGGCGGGGGGCCTGTCAAACCCGTTGGCGGCCCACCCGCGCAACCCTGATTAGCGCGTCAGAGGCAGGCGTTGAGCGCCGCCGCAAACCTGCCCGCCGTTTCCACCGACAGGCCCGCGATATTGATGCGGCCGGAACCGGCCATGTAGACGGCGTGTTCTTCGCGCAGCCGCTTCACCACATCGGGCGACAGCGGCAGCAGGGAGAACATGCCGCGCTGCTGATCCACCCGGCCCAGCACGCCGCCATGGGCGGCCAGCGCGGCGCGGATGCCCAGCAACCGGTCGCGCATATTGTTGAGTTCCAGCGTCCAGTCAGCGACCAGGGCCGGATCATCCATAAGCGTGGCGATGACGGCCCCGCCATGGTCGGGCGGCATAGACCAGTTGGCGCGTGCGAGCGCCAGCATGTTGGAGGCCACACGGTCGGTGTCGGCAGCACTGCCCGTCTGCACGAACAGGGCACCGACACGGTCGCGGTAGACACCGAAATTCTTGTCGCAGGAATAGGCCAGCACCGCCTCCGGGCAGGCATCCATCACCATGCGCACGCCGGCGGCATCCTGCTCCATGCCCAGGCCCAGACCCTGATAGGCCAGGTCGAGGAAGGGCAGGATGCCCCGCGTGGACAGGGTGTCGGCGATCACCCGCCACTGTTCCAGGCTGAAATCAGCGCCGGTCGGGTTATGGCAGCAACCATGCAGCAGGGCGACATCGCCCGGCTGTGCGCGGTTCAGCGCATCCATGACGGCATCAAAGGTCAGGGTCTGGCTGGCCGGGTCGAAATGTTTGTAGGTCTGGGCCTTCAGGCCGGCAGCGGCCAGGATGGGCGGATGGTTGGGCCAGGTGGGTGTGCCTACCCAGACGGTGACGCCAGGCCGGCTGGCCGCGATCAGTTCCGCGCCCAGACGCAGGGCGCCCGTCCCGCCCGGCGTCTGCACACCTGTCAGGCGGCCACCCAACTCCACATCACCCAGGGCCAGTCGCGCCATGTGGCGGGCGAAGGCGACATTGCCTTCGGGACCCAGATAGGACTTGCTGTCCTGGCTTTCCCACAGCTTGCGTTCCGCCGCCTTTACCGCGCGCATGACGGGCGTATGGCCTTCATCGTCACGGAACACGCCCACCCCCAGGTCGATCTTGCCCGGACGGGGATCGCTGCGGAACATGCCGATCAGGGCCAGAAGGGCGTCGGCGGGCTGTTGGGCCAGCGGCTGAAAGAAGGACATCGGAACCTCGGGTGGGAGGGAAAAAGCAGTGGGCACAGGATAGGCCTTCGCCTGCGCAATTACTGTGCGAAGTGGGGGGTGGGAAACGCTGATCTGCCTTGCCAGGGCGGTTTGGCTGACAAATTATTGCGCGGGCCGGCGCGTTGCGAGCCAGATGCCCGGCAGCACCAGGGCCATCCCGGCCAGATGGAACCCCTCCAGCCGCTCCCCCAGCAGCAGGGCTGCCAGCGCGGCATTGTAAAGCGGGGTGAGGTAGAGCGTCATGCCGGCCCGTCCCGGCCCGAACACCGTCACCAGCCGCCCATAGACAAGGTAGGAGGCCAAGCCCGGCACCAGGGCCAGGAAGAACAGGGTGGCGATGGTGCGAACCGATCCGTCCGCCACCTGTCCCATGCTCATTTCCAACCCGTAGAAGGGCAGCATGGCCACCACCCCGCCGGCACAGATGCCGGAGAAGCGGGCAAAGGGCGTCAGGCCCGAGGCACGGTGGCGCAGCAGCAGCGAGTAGAACGCCCAGCCATTGGCCGCCAGCACGATCCAGAGATCGCCCGCCGTAAAATGCAGATGCAGCAGTGCCTTGGGATCGCCCTTGGCGATGACGGTGACGACGCCGGCCAGACTGACCGCCACACCCGTGGCCTGGATGGCGCTGACCCGTTCCCGCCAGAACAGGCGACCGTAAAGCACGATAAGGACGGGGGCTGAGGCATAGATCAGGCTGATATTGGTGGCCGTCGTCGTCTGTCCCGCCAGATAGACGGGCGCGCCGCAGATACCCATGCCAAGTGCCCCCAGCAGCAGGAACCCGCGCCAGTCACGCCGCAACTCTGGCCAGCCGGCGATCAACTCATGGCGAATGAACGGGGCCAAGATCAGCAGGGCGAGGGCCCAACGCCAGAACGCCATGGCCACCGCCGGTATCTCCCCCGCCACAAACCGTGCCGTCAGAACGTTCGACCCAAACAGCAGGGGCGAGGCGGCCAGCAGCAGGAACCAGGAGAAGAGGGAGGGGCGATGGGGCATGGTCAGCCGCTATAGGCTGACATCGAAGCATTGCCAAGCGTCAGATCAGAAATAGAGACTGACCGGCTTTTGCAGCAGATGCGATGCGAGTGCCTGTGAACCGACGATCAGGAACGCGATCAGGAGTACACAGAGCCACTGCCGGTCGATACCGGGCCGTGGCTGGTAGACATTCATGCCAGTCTGTTCGTCCCACGGAACGGGCCGCGCCCGTTCAAGCAGCGCCTTACCGTTCAGCATCGTGAAGCAACTGACAGGGGTGATGCCGAACGCGAAACCCTGTTTCCACAGAAGCTTTTGTCGGTGGATCAGGCTACCCAGGCCCGGTTGGGTTCCATCGTGATGGCGCAGATGCAGACCCAGAAGCCATTTGCCTGGTGTCATACCGGTCGCTGACAGCAGCACTGCCTGTAGCAGAAGCCCAACAGGCAAAAGCATGAAGGCCGCCAATAGCCGCAGGCCGTCATGTTCCACCCGATAGCCGGCCAATGCTAGCAACAGTGTGAATGTTGCCAGGAGCAACTGATAATCCAGGGCCTGCGCCCAAAATCGGCTCCATGGCGGTGCCCGCCGGGGACCGTCTGTGTTGGGAAGCTCTGCGGGGGACGGTCCCGTGTAGGAGGCATGCGGGCTGGCTCGGACAGTGCGCAATTGATCGGCAAACGCCGCGACGCTGCCTGCCTGTGCCCAGCCGGTCATTCCTGGTGCCCATAACCAATGCCCGGCATTCAGATCGCCCATTTCCAGCAAATAGCGCAGATGCGAGACCTTTACCGGGCCATAGGCCTTGCCATCCTGCGCGTACCACCAGCTTTCCATATGAGGCCTTTCGTGATGCTTGTGCGGTCAATCCTGTTCAGCGGATGGAGCTTTCCAGACCATCCAGCAGGCTTTTGACGCGCGACTGTTCCGCCTCGTCCCCGGCGGGCCACCAACCGTGAATGCGCCAGACTTCCCCGGATGACAGGACACAGACCCGCTGTTCCGTGAACATGTCCTGGTCAGGGTCGTCGGACGGGGGTGTGACGTGATGCATGCAGACCGGCTGTCCCGGTGCGGGTGTTGGGAAAGTGGCCGGCGCCACCTGTCCGGTATCCTTCATGAAGGTGGTGTAGAATTCCGGGAAAGGGTCTTGCAGGAAATCGCGTTCGATTGTGCCGCGCCCTTCCCGGCCGGTCTTCCAGAACCAATGTCTGTTGCCGCCGCTTTCGCGTGGTTCGACCTCCATCTCCCATCCGGTCACCAGTTTTGCGTCCTTGCCCGTAACGGGATTGCGCCAGATGGCGGATGTCGTCTGCGGCATGCTGTAGGCAGACGAATAATCCACCAACGGTTCGGGTGCGAAGGCGCGCAGTGGGTTGGGCAGTGCCAGCAGCATGCTGGCGGTCAAGCTATAGATGACGGGACCTAAGGGGTGGCGCGACCATCCCGTCCCATGCTGGACCACCACAAGGTCCAGCGCCTGATCCCAGCGCGTGCGTTGCCCCCGGATCAGGCGGCGACGGCTTTGGACCATGGTGAAGGGGGCGATGAGATGCAGGCCCAGTCCGAAGCCCTCAACCCACACCCTGACCTGCCGGACCAGCATGGTGAGCAGCCCCGGCCTGCCGCCATCGGCGCGCCGGATGCTCAGGCCCATGGAGCGTTTTCCGATGGAGTTGCCGAACAGGGCTACCATGAAGGCCTGCTGCAACAACATGGCGGGTACCAGCCAAAATGCCAGGGTAAAATCAGCGAGGTTTATACCGATCTTCCCCGGTGCATTGAGCGCATACAGCACACCAAGGATGAACCCGGCCAAGACGACACCCACCATATAGTCGATCCCCTGTGCCAGCAGCCGCGAAAGGGGGCTGGCTGGCCGGTCGGCACTGGGATCGGGCAGGGGGATATCCGGTTCAATGTCAGAGACCAAACCGTCGGGGGCGGGGGGAGTATTGTGCCGCAGGGCGGCGATGTGACTTATCTGGGTCCAACCGGGCAATGCCGGTTGCCATACCCAGTCACCAGCATGCAGCATCCCGCCTCGAAGCATGCCGGTCAGATGGAATGTTGAGGTTGGTCCCAGGACGGCGCCGTCGCGAAGATACCACCATTCAATCGACATCAGCGCCCCGACCCCTACTTGTCCGGCGATAGTGTAGGCGGTTGGGCGCCGGGGTCAACGGGTTGCAGTTTCCAACCTGATCTCGCTTGCCAGAAGTAGTCGGTCCAGGCGCGGCAGGAGCGTCACGCCCTTGCGTACCACCCAGCGGCCCTGGGCGTGCATCAGGGGTATCCAGGCGACATCATCGAAGAAGGCGCGGGTTGCCGATTGCAGCATGCCGTCCCGCTTGGCGGGATCAGGCTCCCCCAAGGCTGCTCGCAGCAGGCGGTCGATATCGGCGTTGCAGTAGCCGGCATAATTATGGGCGCCCCGGCTGGGTCCGCCGCTGCTGGTGCCCAGCAGGGCACGCAGTGAGTCTGGCATGTTGGCCGGATTGAAAATCCAGCCGCCATAGAACAGTTGAAAGTCGCCGGTGCGCAGCCGTTCAGTGTAGCGTTCCATCGGTTCGACCTGCACCTTGACGCGCACCCCCACCTTGTCCAGGAAATAGGCGATGGCATCGCCGATCTTGGATTGCAAAGGTGTGACCATCAGGGTCGTGTCGAAACCGCCGGCCAGCCCCGCGTCGGCCAGCAGGCGCTTGGCCTCTTGCGGATCATACACATCGTCGGGGATGCCGGGCGTATAGCCCGCCATACCTGGCATGGCCATCTGGCCCGTCGCAGTGCCGTAGCCGGGAACGATGCGGTCGGACAGGAGCCGGGCCGGAATGGCCAGCATCAGGGCGCGGCGCACGCGCACATCACGGAACCTGTTGCTGCTGCCGTCGCCCGGCACATGCTGATTGGATTGAAGATAGGTGACGGCGGCGGACGGCCCTTCCACGACCTGCACAGCCTGCTGGCTGGCGAAGAAGGGCAGGGCTTCCAGCGACACCCCGTCCAGTACGTCGATCCGCCCCTCCAGCATGGCGGGCACGCGCTCATTCTCGGCCAGTCGGATCAGCCGGACATGGTCCCAATCTGCCGACCGCCCCCAATAATCGGGATTGCGTTCCAACAGGATTTCCTTGTCCCCGAAGCTGGCCAGCCGGAACGGGCCGGTGCCCGCCTGCGACCCGGCGGACCCGAACTTCCCGTCATCAAGCCAGTCGGTGAAGGCCGCACAGCCGTCCGTGCTGTAACTGACCTGGGTGCGGCTGTTGGGCTCACCGGGGGCGGGGATGATGGGGATACTGGCGACATCGCTGGGGAAGATGGTCACCGGGCTGCGGTGACGCACCAGAATGCTGTGCGCGTCCGGGGCGGTCACCGATGCGACCTCTGCCAGCCGTGCGGCGAAGGGGCGGGGTTCTGGCCCGACCTTGCCTGTGCGGCAGAAGCTGTAGATCACGTCACGTGGGGTCAGCAGTCGGCCATTCTGGAACCGCACATCCCGGCGCAGGCGGAACAGCCAGGACCCATCGGGCTGCATCTCCCAGCTTTCGGCCAGTCGGGGAGAGGGCTGAAACTGCGCGTCGGCCTGCGCCAGCCCTTCATAGACCTGATCATGCAGCATATATTCGTTGCGGTTGGCACCGACATGCGGGTCGGTGCTGCGCGCAAGGTTCATGACGCCGAGTCTCAGGTCGGCGGCATCCGCCGTGACCGGTACCGCTGCGATCAGGGTCGCCAGCAGCAGCCCCCGCGCGGTGTTCAGAAAACCCGGCCCCGCCAAACCCGACCCCGTTCAAACCGAGTAAACCATGCCCTGGTGAGGGCTGCGCACTGTCAGGCAACTTACCCACCAAAGCAATAGGCCGAATGGGATAAACTCGGCGATGTCACATCCCTTCGAACTGCACCACCCAGGGTTCTGCCTTCGCCGCATCGACCCAGTCCACCATGGCGGGCATGGTGTGGATAGTTTCAACATAGGCGGCAGAAACGGGGTTCAGCGGCACGTTCCAGGTGCGCAGCCGGGTGGCAACGGGTGCGAACATGGCATCGGCGATGCTGAAGGCACCGAACAGGAACGGGCCAGCGCCGCCGAATCGGGCGCGGCAATCGGTCCAGATTTCCAGGACCCGGTCGATATCAGTCTGTGCTGCCGCCACCCGGTCGGGCCGGTCAAAGCGGCTGCGCACATCCATGAACAGGTTCTTGCGCAGGTCCGGGAAGCCCGAATGCATCTCTGCCGATACCGCGCGCGCCACGGCCCGCACCGCCGCGTCGGCCGGCCAGAGCTGTGCCGCCGGGAACAGCTCATTCAAATATTCGCAGATGGCCAGACTGTCCCAGATCACCAGATCGCCATGGCGCAGTGACGGCGCCTTGCCGCTGGGTGCATGGGACAGCAGCACGGCCTTGGTATCCGGCTGGCGAAGCGGCACCACCACCTCCGCAAAATCGGCACCGGCATGGCGCAGGGCCAACCAGGGGCGCAGCGACCAGGACGAATAGGCCTTGTTGCCCATGACCAGCGTAAGGGGGGCGGAGTTTCTGTCGGACATCGCGTTGGCTCTGCTTCACCGTTGCGGAGAGGAGGAGGGGAGAGTAGGGCTGTTGGCGAATGACCGCAAAGCCCCAACTTGGCACGGGGACAATCGCGGCACCCATGCACGACCGCTACAGCCCAAGGACGAGATTTCGTGATCGACCATCTCCTGACCGCCGCCGCTGCCGATACCGTTCCCCTGACGCTGGTGACCAAGTCCGGGCTGGATGCCTGGCTGGCCGCTGCGTCCCCGACCGATGCCGCCTGGGTGAAGCGTCTGGGCTTCAAGGCCGCCCCCGGCGCCACGGCCATCCTGCCGGGCGCCGATGGGCAGATTGCGCGGGTGCTGGCCGGGGTGGCCGACCGGATTGATATCTGGTCGCTGGCGGGTCTGCCGGGCAGCCTGCCTGCCGGGTCCTATGCCATCGAGGCCGATCTGGACGCTGACACCGCCACGGCAGTTGCTACGGGCTGGGTCCTGGCGACGTATCAGTTCACCCGCTACAAGAAGTCCACCAAGGAATTTGCCAGCCTGGTCCTGCCCGCCAAGGCCGATGGCGCCGCCGTGGAGCGGTTTGCCAGGGCGGCCTTCATGGTCCGCGATCTGGTGAATACGCCGTGTGAGGATATGGGGCCGCCGCAGCTGGCCGAGGCCGCGCAGAATCTCGCCGCGGAATTCGGCGCGACCTTTAGCGCCATCGTCGGCGATGATCTGCTGACCCAGAACTATCCCATGATCCATGCCGTGGGCCGCGCCGCCGCGCGGGAACCGCGCCTGATCGAACTGCGCTGGGGCGACGCGGCCCATCCGCTGGTGACGCTGGTTGGCAAGGGCGTGTGCTTTGATACTGGCGGCCTGGATATCAAGCCGTCGACGGGCATGCTGCTGATGAAGAAGGATATGGGCGGGGCGGCGCATGCGCTGGGCCTGGCGCGGCTGATCATGGCGGCACAGCTGCCGGTGCGGCTGCGCGTGCTGGTCCCGGCAGTGGAAAATTCCATTGCCGGCAACGCCTTCCGTCCCATGGACATCATCCCCACCCGCAAGGGCCTGACAGTGGAGATCGGCAATACCGACGCCGAGGGCCGCCTGATCCTGTGTGATGCCTTGACCGAGGCGGATAGCGAGAAGCCGGCCTTGCTGCTGGATTTCGCGACGCTGACGGGTGCCGCGCGGGTGGCGCTGGGCCCCGACCTGCCCGCACTTTTCTCCAACAATGACGCGCTGGCGTCGGAAATCCTGGCCGCCGGCACGGCAAAGGATGATCCGCTGTGGCGCCTGCCGCTTTGGCAGGGCTACCGCGCGCAGTTGGACAGCAAGATTGCCGATCTGAACAATGCACCGGGCGGTGGCATGGCGGGCGCCATTACGGCCGCGCTGTATCTGGAACAGTTTGTGTCAAAGGACACGGTCTGGGCCCATGTCGACCTGTTCTCGTGGAACCAGTCCAACCGTCCGGGTCGCCCAGAAGGGGGTGAGGCCATGACGCTTCGCGCCATGTTCGCGGTGATCGCCAACCGTTTTGGTTCGAAACAGTAACAATCCTTGTTGTCCCGGCTTGCCGAAGGGCCTGATCTTCGGCACACTCGCTTCCCGTGCCCGGCTGCGGATGTCGCATGGTGCCGGGTATGGGACGCGGGTTCGGGGGGCGGGGCATGTCACGTAACCTAGAGGCGCTGCAACTGTGGCGACGCGCACTGGTCGCCAGCGTGCGCAAGGATGGGCCTGACCTGTCCGCACGGCAGCTGGCGCTGCTGCTCACCGTTTTCCTGACGCCGCCGCCACATACAGTACGCGGGTTGGCCGCGACCCTGAATGTGTCAAAGCCCGCCATCACGCGCGCGCTGGACCGGCTGGGCCGGCTGGGCTACATCAAGCGTAAGCGCGATCAGGAGGATCGCCGTAACGTGCTGGTCCAGCGGACTGTCAAAGGCTCCGTTTTCCTGGCTGAATTCGGCCAGATGGTGATCGATGCGGAAAAGGCGCCTGTGGTCGGTGAGGAAGGCGGGGTCATTGCCGATCCCGCCCTGGATATCAGTGGTGTCGTCACGCCCGTGATGGTGGATGGCGCCCGTACGGAAGCCCTGGCCCCTTCGGCATGACCGACCAAGAAAAGCTCGACCCCCGTATCCATCCCTTCCGGGATGACCTTGCCGCCAGCTATTTGCGTGGCCGCGTTAGTGCCGCCCGCTTTATTGACGGCGTGCCCTGCCAGATCAGCAGCGGCTTCACCGCCCTGAAGGAGAAGCCGTCCTTTGAGGCGCGGCAATCCACCGAGTTGCTGCTGGGCGAAGGCTTCACCGTGCTGGACGAGCATGATGGCTGGGCCTGGGGGCAGAATGAAACCGATGGCTATGTCGGCTGGCTGCGGGTTGAGGCGCTGGAAGCGGGACTGACCGAAGCCACGCACAAGGTGACGGCCCTTCGGACCTTTTTGCAGCCCGAGGCCGATCTGAAACTGCCATTTCTGGACGTGTTGCCGATGGGCGCCTGCGTCGTCGTGACGGGCGAGCAGGGGGAATGGTGCCAGGTCGAGGGGGGTGGCTGGGTGCATGCACGCCATCTGGCACCCGTGGATGATTATGCATCCGACTTTGTGGTTATGGCTGAACGGTTTGTCGGGACGCCCTATCTCTGGGGCGGGCGCACCAGCATCGGCATCGATTGTTCGGGTCTGGTGCAACTGGCGCTGATGGCCGCCGGGGTTGATTGCCCGCGCGACAGTGATCAGCAGGCGGCTGCGGTCGGCGCCCTGATCTCCGCCGATGGCGTGGGCGTGGAGTATCGCCGGGGCGATCTGGTGTTCTTCCCCGGCCATGTCGGCATCATGACCGACGCCACCACCCTGCTGCATGCCAATGCCTTCCACATGGCCGTGGTGGCTGAACCGCTGGCCGATGTGGTGGCGCGGGCGGGTGCCAAGGGCATCAACGCCATCAAGCGGTTGGGCTGACCGGCTGTACAGAAAGAAAGGGCGCCCCCGATCGGGGAGCGCCCTTTTTTATTGGCTATACGGACCCGGATCAGCCGGCACGAACCCGCTGCAGGAAACCATCCACTTCCCGGCGTAGACGGGCGGCACCATCGGTCAGCCCCGTCGCGGCTTCGCGCAGGCCACGGGCGGCATCGCCGGTCCCGGCGGCAACCTGGGCCAGCGACTGCACCTCGCTCGCCGCCTCGCGGCTGGCGGTGGAGGCCGACTGCACCGACCGGGCGATTTCCTGGGTCGCCATTCGCTGCTGTTCCACTGCCGCCGCGACCGTCGTGCTGACGCTGGACACGTCCCCGATCCGGTCGGTGATCTCTGTCAGGGCACCGACGACGGCGTTTGCGGCGTGGCGGACGGCGCTGATGCGGCGTTCGATTTCTTCCGTCGCCTTCGCGGTCTGCCCCGCTAGTTGCTTGACCTCTGAGGCCACGACGGCGAAACCCTTCCCGGCCTCACCGGCACGGGCGGCCTCGATGGTCGCGTTTAGCGCCAGCAGGTTGGTCTGGCTGGCAATGGCGGAGATCAGATCAACAACATTCTTGATGCCCTCCGCCTCACTGCTGAGATTGCGGACAAGGCCGTCGGACCGTTCAACAGCCGTCGAAGCCTGACGGGTGCTGCCGGTAACGCCTTCCACTTGCCGGGCGACATCATTAAAGGAGACGGCCAGTTCTTCCGCAGCGCTCGCGACCGACTGTACGCCCTGGTCTGAACTCTCCGCCGCTCGGGACACGTGGCTGGCGGCGGTTCGCCCGTCCTCGGCCACCAGGCCCAGACGCTCCGCTTCACTTAACACCGCACCCGCTGTCTCACCCACTGTGCGGACAGATCCCAGGACAGTGGCTTCGAAACTGTCGGCCAGTTCCAGAAGGGCCCTGCGGGCACGGGCGTCCGCCTCAATGCGTTCGCTGGACAGGCGGGCCGCCTCCTGCAAGGCTTTCTTGAAGGAGAACAGGCCATCGACCAAACTGTTCAACTCGTCACTGCGGACCAGCGGGGCCGGATCGACAGAGAGATCATTGGCGGCCAACCGGCCCATTGCCTGTGCGATCCCATCAATTCCGCTGCGAACCAGACGGGTGATGAAGAACACCAGCAGGGACACAACGGTCAAGGCGGCCAAGAGACCCAGGACCAGCAGCCACGAGGCCGTTACAGCACTCTGTGCCTGACGCTCCACGCTGGCACGGGCGTCGGCCTGGATTTGGGCTGTGGCCTTGTCCAGGGCCGCTACGATGATCTGCACCTTTTCATTGAAGGGCAAAACCGCGCCGGCCGCCGTGGCGATATCGACCTCCAGCATGGTGGAGACGACATCTACGGCACCGCTGAACCCATCCAGTTCCGCCGCGGAAGTCTTTACCGCTGCCTTGAGCGTGGGGTCGCCAATAGTCCCGGAAATAACGGTCAGACGCTCCGCTTCCTTGGCGATGGCGGCCTTCACGGATTCCAGCTCCTTGATGGCGTCCGTAGCCGGATTGCCGCCCGCCACCGACAGGACGGCGAAATAGGCCGAACCCAGGCTGCCCTTCAACTCGGTGACCAGATTTTGCATCTCAGATGCCCGAGCCAGCTTCTCATCCACCAGGACGCGGGTCTCTGCTGCCTGCGAGCGCAGTTCGATAATGGAAAGACCCCCCAGCACCAGCATGGCGAGGGCGGCGACGATGGGACCGGCCATCAGTTTTGCGAGCAAAGACAGCTGATCGAGACGGGCGAGAAGGGCGTGGTGGGTCATGTGCAGGGATCCTTATTCTTATTCTGACAGCAGGGTTCTCCACCCGGCGGGGCCGGGTGGAGTGCGCACAAATGTCAGAACTTCTGCGACACGCTGGCGTAAACCCTACGCTCGGTTTCCAGCGCGGAACCCAACGCCGTTTCCGTGCGCAAGAAGTCGCTGGCGGTGAAGCGGACCTCGGTCCCGGTTTCGAACAGGTAACCGATGCTGGCCGTGCCGGTCCAAGTGGCGTCGATCGGGAACAGCCCCTGGCCACCGGTCACGGGATGCAGCAGCGTGCGCTTGGACTGCCAGGACAGGTTCAAGTCGGTGGACAGGGCGCCGTCCGACCAACCCACATTACCTTGCAGCTTATGACGCGGTGCTGCCCCTTCGAACTTTACCGGACGGGTGGCGATGGCGCCCTTGTTCACGGTCAGGTCGTCATTGACGTCATTCCAGGAATAGGAGGCACCGTAACGGACACCGTTTGCGGCATTGCCATCGAACGCAGCCTCGAAGCCCCAGGACGCGCTGTCGCCGGCATTGATCACGATGGAGGCCGGGCGACCATTCACGACGCTGCGGTCGGAGCCCAGGAACGACTTGATGTCGTCAGTGGTCTGCCGGAAGACCGACAGATGCAGCCCGCCATTGATGGCCGCCAGGGCGCGATCATAACCCAGCTCATAGCTCTGCACCTTGCTGGGCTTGATATGGGGATTGCCCGCTGACGCGAAGACGCCGGCCGGCGTGACCGTCGGCAGGTAGAAGCCACCCAGTTCTAGGATGGACGGAAGCTGGTTGGCCAAGCCGTAAGTGGCGCGCAGCGTATCAACATCCGTCGCCTTGTAGACAAGGCCGCTATTCACGCTGATCTTGCTGATCTTGCGGTCGAAGTCGGCAGCGACGTAGGGCGGGGAGGCGGCACCGGAATAGCTCAGGTCCAGCCAGTCGGAGCGAACGGCGTTGGTGAAGGACAGTTTGTCGGTCAGGCGCCAGTCCCACATGCCGGCCACGGCCCAGACGTCGTAGGAAATGGTCGCGCCGGGGGCCGGGAAACGGCCCATGCTGTTATGGCGGTATTCGCCGGAGATCTTCACCGTGTGGTCCGTGCCGATCTGGATCAGGTCCGACAGCTGCACCACGCTGGTGGTCACGTCCGACTTGCCGATGCCGAAATATTCGAAATCCAGCCAGTTACGGTAAGCGGTGAAGGAGACGAGACCGGCATTGCCGGCATCGCCGATCAGGTCCAGCTTGGCCGACTTCGTCAGATAGTCATCGCCATAGACGCTGTTGGTCGCGGTGATGTCGGTCTGCTTCATCTTGGAGCGGGTCAGCTCCAGACCGGCCTGAATGCTGTCTGTCAGCTGCGCCAGGGCGCCCACTGCGACATGAGATGATTCCGGGTCCAGCAGACGGCCACGCTCCACAGCGGTAATCGCGCCTTGGCTGAACTCGTCCTGTTCCTTGTAGCCAGCGGAGAAGCGCAGGCCGAAACCGTCGGAAACCTTCACATTCTTAGACAGTCCGATTTCACGGGCACCATTGTTGCCGAAGCGGGCAGTGGCAGTGCCATCGGTGTCATAAAGCGGATTCTGGGTGATGATATTGACTACGCCCGCCACTGCGTTGAAGCCGTAGATGGCACCGACCGGGCCCTTCACGACTTCGATCTGCTTGATTTCCGACAGTTGCACCGGGATGGTCGACCAGTTCACCAGCGCGTAATGGTCGGAATAGACCTGACGGCCATTCAGCAGGACCAGCAGGCGCGGGCTGTTGGGCTGGTTGTAACCGCGCATCCCGATATCAACGCTGCCGGCACCCCAGCGCAGAAGGTCAATGCCGCCGACGCGGGCCAGAATGTCAGGCAGGTTGTCCAGGCCGGTGGCCTTGATGTCTTCGGCCGTGATGATATGCAGGGCGGCCGGCGCATCGGCGGCGACCTGTGGCTTGCCGGTCACGCTGGTGGTCACGGGCTGGCCGAACGCGTCCTGAAGGGCGGTGTAGTTGATGGTCTGCGCCTGGGCACCGACAGCAAGAAGGGCAGTCGCGCCGAGCAGAATAGATTTCTTCATTTACGAGGACTCCTGGTGGTCTTTGGCGCCCGCTTAGTGCGCGGTCACGAGCATCTGGAAATTCTTGTCAAAGCTGACGCCGGCCTTGGCCAGGGCTGCCGTGTTGACATGGTACTTGGCGGCACCGGAGGCTTGGCGCTCTACCGCGAGGGCGCATTTGCCGGCTTCCATGCAGGCCATATCGCCGATCACCAATTGACCGGCGGCAGCCTTGCCGGAAACGTCGGCGCTGCCGATTACGATGACCGCGATCGCGCCGGACAAGTCGCCAGCGCTGTCAACTACCTTAGCCGTTACATCGGCACCAAGGGCGGATTTGACCGCGTCGCCTGTGGCCGCCTGGCCGCTGGCCGTCACGATGGTAACAGGCGTCGGCTTGGCCGGCTTGGGCTGAAGGAAATTCAGGGCCTTCACGGCGACCGTCGCGGTGGGGCCATCGATCGTTGCCATGGCCGGGGCGGCATGGGTGAGTATTGGCAGCAGCAGGCCGGCCATCAGGCCGTGCCGAGCCGCGGAACGCAGATTACGCATTGTGTCTCCAGTGTGACAGGAGGAAGGAATTACTCCTTCAGCAATGCATATGACTAAAGAATGAGCGCGTCACTCCGGGGTGTATAATCCGTCTGGTTAGGTTTCCAAAGAAAAACACCGACTTTTTAGCTCTGTGATATTTTGGATACATATCATGGTAACCTGAAATATACTTTTGTATATGTATTTCTGGAGAATAATCGAATTAATACATTGTTAATGCGGATAATTACTGGGTTGTTGCCCCTGCCATTTAAGCGGGCATGCTGATTCCGGTGTGGCAAAAAGAAACCCACCGGCTATTGAGGAGGCCGGTGGGTTGGCAGGCGCAATAGACTGGAAACCGGTTCCACCCCACGCGTAGCGGGATGGAACCGGGAAACCGATCAGAACTGGAACTGCATGCGCATGGCGGTCAGGTCCAACTCGACTTCCTGGCCGTTGGCGCGTTCCGTCTTGCTGATGACGTGGTTCAGCATGATACGGATGGCCGGGTTGACATACCAGTTCAGGCCCAGCGTCCAGTTGGTTTCCTTGCCGGCGGTACCGGTGCTGATGCCGGCGGCGCGGTCAATCAGGTCGACCTGGCTGTAACGCGCCGCGATTTCCCAGGCGCCCATGCCGTTCTGGCCAACGGGCCAGGACGGCTTTACGCCCGACCATTCGCCGATATTATAGTTACGGCGCTCGCCCGTCAGGATGTAACCGGCGGACACGTAGTAGCCGCTGAACTCCGGATCGGCCAGGGTCTGGACGGCACCCGACGCGGTGCGGTCGGCATATTCAGCGCCGAAGTTGTAATATTCAGCGGCAGCCCAGAAGCTCTTGTAGTTCACGCCCAGGTCGGCGCCATAGGCATAGGCGCTGTCGATCTGGTTCACGGTGACGTTGGTCAGACGGTAGGACGTGTCGGTGCCACCGATGCGCAGACCCGGACGGTCGCCAAAGCCGATGCTGGTGGTGGCGGTGCCGGCGGCCACGGGGCGGGCGGTCGCCTGCGGGGTGGTCTGCAGGACGCCCGACACGCCGATACCGGCGGAGCCTTCGTTGGCCTGCCAGAAGGCATAGGCGGCGCGGCCCAGCAGGTTGACCTGATCGTCGAAGCTGCCAGTGGTGTTGGTGGAGTTGCCGGTGACATAGGCGGCCACGAAGTGGCTGGTGCCCTTGTTGGTCATGCCGATGGCGGTACGGCTGTCGGAACCGCCGATGCCGACGACGATGTTGCCGATTGGCGCGCGTTCCATGAAGGCGATGTCGTTGGAGGACGTGCTGTCATCCAGCGTGAATTTCGGCTGCATCACGCCGGCCACGATGGTCCAGTCCTTGATGCCGGTATAGCCGATATTGGCGGCCTGGATCTGCGCCCCGCCGCCACGATTGCCGGCGAAGTTGGCGGTCACTTCATAGGTCCAGTCGGTGTAGACCTTGCCAGCCACGCCCAGGAAGGCACGGCGGATGCCAAAGCCATCGGTGCCGTCGGCGGTGAAGTTCTTGCCACCATTGCCGAAGCCGTAATCCATGTGCAGACGGGCGCGGATCGCGGCGTCAAAGGCCTTATCGGCGGTCTGAACGCGGATGCGGCCACCGTCGGCGGTCACCTTCGGCATGGCCTCCAGCGCCTTCTTGTTGGCGGCGCTTTCCTTGGCGACCGAGTCCTTCAGTGAGGTCAGCTGGCCCTGCAGGGCCTGGATCTGGGCGGCCAGGGCATCGATCTGGGCCTGGGACGGGGCAGCGGACTGGGCTACGGCCGGGCCGGCGGCCAGAACGGCGACGGCGGCGCCGACCAGCAGGGTGGACTTGAGGCTCATTGTTGTTCTCCGGTGGGATCTCGCGGGCGACAAAGCCTGTCAGCGTGCCGATCCCCATCACCGGGTATGTATCGGCGTTGCCTCAGGCCCCGGCGGAGGGCTAACAGAGGGGTATTGCCGATTTGATGCGGTTTTATTACGTCTTCATGACGGGCTGGACCTGTTGCATTATGGGCACGGCCATCGCAGTGTCAGTTTCACTGCGTTTTGTCATGATATTGTCATGAAACTTCTGTGCCGATGCCGGTCAGGCGCACAGATGGCCCCGCGTGAACAAGGTTGCAACCTACCCCATTCGGGTAGAGGATGGGTGCCCAATCCGACGGAGCGCCACCGCCTACGCGATGCACGACCCGCAACCCGCCCCAGACCTGATACAGCCCGCCAGCGCGGGCCGGCATCCGTTGCCATTGGCAACGGTGCCCGTACTGATGCTGCTGGCCTTCGCGGTACTGGCGGTGGCGGCCATTCTGTTCACCACGGCCCGGCATTTCGATGCCGGCGAGGCACAGCGGTCTGAACAGCGCGTCGCCCGCCTGATGGCAGGTGCGGAAAATTCCCTGGCCGTTGTCATGCGTGATTATGCGGGCTGGGATGCTGCCGTCATGCATGTTGTGGATCGGTTCGACCTGCCCTGGGCGGACGAGAATATCGGCATCTATCTCAGCGGTGGCTATCGACTGTCGATGAGTCTGGTGATCGATCGGCAGGGCCGCGTCATCTATGGGATGGAGGATGGCAAGCGCCTGACCGACAACCGGATGCGCGAGATTCAGCCGCCGCCGGCCCTGGGCCGCATGATGGAGAAATCCATTGCCGCCCTGCCCGGCACTACTGAGGCTGTCGCGGGGGTGGTGCGCTGGGGTGACCAGCTTTATCTGGCCTCCGTGGCCGATATCCGACCCAGCCAGGGGGGGGCTGCCCGACCGGATGGCATGGCCCTGGCGTTCCTGCAACGGCTGGATCGCGTGGCCGTGGCCCGCCTGCTGGACCCCTTGCTGCTGGAGAATGTCGACATTTCCACCCGGCCATTGCCGCTTGATGTCGGGTTGCTGCCCCTGGTGGAATTTGGTGCGGCACCGGACAGTCCGCCAGCAGGTTGGCTGACATGGCGTGTCCCGCGCCCCGCCCTGGATTTCCTGTCCAGTGTCTATTGGGTTCTGGGGGGTGTGCTGCTGGCCCTGTTCGCGCTGACGGCCCAGGTCCTGACCCGAGTGCAGCGGGCCGCCCGGCGGGAAGCCGAGATGAACGATGCCCTGCGGCAATTGTCCGAGCGGTATCGCGCCCTGATCGATGCCTTGCCGGACATGGTCTGCCTGCTGGCCGACGGTCGCGTATCGCTGATCAATGCGGCGGGCCTGTCGATGCTGGGTATATCGCCGGCCGATGCTGGGCGGGTGGTGGGGCGCCCCTATCTTGATCTGGTCGTGGATGCCGACCGTCTGATCTTTCACCGTGTCATGCAGATGCGGGGACGGGGCGGGATCGAATGGGCGACGCTGCGGATCGAGGCGGCGAATGGGACCATCGTGCCCATCGAACTGGCGGTGCTGCCCGTGACGGGCGAGCCGCTGGGCGAGATGACGCTGGTAGCCCGCGACCGGCGGCCCGAACTGGCGCGCCGTGAAACCTTGCGCGCGGCGGAGACGCGGGCCGCCGTGGCCGACCGCGCCAAGGGCCAGTTCCTGGCCAATATCAGCCATGAGCTGCGCACCCCGCTGAACGCCATCATCGGCTTTTCAGAAATATTGCGGGATGAGTTGCTGGGCGCTTTGGGCGTGCCGCAATACAAGGAATATGCCGTTGATATCCATGAGGGTGGGCTGCATCTGCTGCGGCTAGTCAATGACTTGCTGGATATTGCGCGCATGGATGCAGGGACATTGGAACTGCGCGAAGGCTGGGTCGATATTGCCCCGCTGATCGACCGGTGTGAACGTCTGCTGCGGCAGAAGGCGGCGGAACGGGGCGTGCCGGTCAAGCTGGACGTGTCACCCCAGGGGCTGCGTGTCCTGGCCGACGAGGTGCGATTGAAGCAGATCGTGGTCAATCTTCTGGGCAATGCCGTCCGATTCTCCGAAGCTGGCCAGCCGGTCGCCGTCGTCGTACGGCTGGACGGGGCCACGGGCGATGTGCTGATCGAGGTTGCCGATCACGGCATTGGTATGAATGTGGATGCTATGCGCATCGCCCTGGAACCCTTCTCTCAGGTGGAAGGCGGGCATAACCGGCGCCAGCCGGGGGCCGGGCTGGGCCTGCCGCTGGCCCGTGGTTACGCCGAGGCGCATGGCGGTTCGCTGACCATGCAAAGCACCCCGGCGGTCGGTACCACTGTTACCGTGCGCCTGCCAGCCAGTCGGGTAGCGCTGGCCCCCGTTGAGGGCTGATTCGGGCTTATCGACGGTCCCGGAACATGGTCAGAACCTGAGCATGCAGGGCCGGATCACCGGCGGCGACCACATTGCCACTGCAGCCCAGCCGCAGCGGCTGCCCTTCCCAATCGGTGATCAGGCCACCGGCCCCCTCGATCACGGCGACCAGTGCTGCCCAGTCATAGGGTTGCAGCCCGGCCTCCACCATCAGGTCGATGAAACCGCCGGCCAGCAGGCCGAACGCATAGGCGTCGCCGCCCCAGACCATGTAGCGGCTCGACGCCTGGGTCATGGCGAACTCGACCTGATGGAACGGCATGGTGGCGGCCTGCGTCGCCATGGCGATATCGGCGCAGGGCCGCGTCGTGATGGGCGCGCCATTCAATGTCGTGGGACGACCGGCAATGCCCAGCCAGCGATCGCCGATCACCGGCTGGTCGATGATGCCCAGAACGGGCACACCCCTGTGCAGCAGGGCGATCAGGGTCGTAAAAAGCGGGCGGCCCGTGATGAAGGATTTGGTGCCGTCGATCGGGTCGATGACCCAGACATATTCGGCATTCAGATCCTGGCTGCCATGTTCCTCGCCTAGGATGCCGTCATCGGGCCGTTCGGCGATCAGGATGGCGCGGATGGCGCTTTCCACCTCGCGGTCGGCAATGGTGACGGGCGAGGCGTCGGCCTTCACATCGACATCCACCCGCGTGCGGTAATGGCGGCGGGCCACGACACCCGCCGCATCGGCGCAACGCAGGGCAAGATCGACCAGGAAATCGGGAACGGCAGACATATCAGACGACTCCGGAATATGCGGTTCTGCCCCTGAAAAGGAAAAGGGGCGGCATTGCTGCCGCCCCCTTCATAGCATGTTCCGGGTGACGTGCCGATTAAGGCAGCGGCACCGGGCTATCGGCCAGCGTGCGCAGATAAGCGATCAGCGCGGCGCGATCCTCGACCTTCTTCAGACCAGCGAAGTTCATCTTCGTGCCCGGGATGGTCGCCTTCGGGTTCGCCAGGAACTTGTTCAGGTGCTCGTAATCCCAGAGGCCTTCCTCCGCCTTCATGGCGTCGGAATAGGCAAAACCTTCGGCGTGGGCATGCTTGTTGCCCACGATACCCCACAGGTTCGGGCCCACCTTGTTGGCGCCGCCCTTTTCGAAGCTGTGGCAGGCCGCGCAGGCCTTGACCAGCTTCTGACCGGCAGCCGGATCGGCAGCGGCCATCAGCGGGGTCACCGGATCGGGCTCTGCCGGAGCGGCAGGCGCGTCGGCGGCGGCGGTCTCGGTCTCCGGCACTTCCACCTTATAGGCGCGTTCGGCCGGGAAGTTCGGGTGAACCAGCTTCTTGGAGACGAAACCCGCCAGGAGAGCGATCAACGTCGCCGTCAGGATCGCCATGAAAATCTTATTGAAGGTGCTGCTCGCCATCAGTCCTAATCCCTTGGGTTCGCCAAGCGCGGGCACAATAACGCCAAGAAGCGGGCACGTCCATGCCCGCCTTGACGTGAATCCATGCGCGATACTTAGCGTAAGGATGCAAGAACGCACATGGCTTTCCGCCTTGACCCGGCGGACCAAATGTCGCACGGGAAAACCATGACCGATCCGAACTGTCCCCCGACCGCCGCTCCCGTCGCCCGTCCGCTGGTGGTAATCCCCGCCCGCTTGGGTTCCACGCGCCTGCCGGATAAGCCGCTGGCCGACATTCACGGTGCACCGATGATCGTGCATGTCTGGCGCCGCGCCATGGAGGCGGGGATCGGCCCCGTGATTGTCGCGGCGGCCGAACAGGCCATCGTCGATGCCGTGATCCAGGCCGGTGGCACCGCTGTCCTGACCGACCCGGACCATCCGTCAGGCTCTGACCGGGTGTGGGAGGCGGTATGCCGCATCGACCCCGAGGGGAAGTACGACGCCATCGTCAATGTACAGGGCGACCTGCCCACCATCGACCCTGCCGTTATCCGCGCCGTGTTCGGCCCTTTGTCCGACCCAGGCGTGGATATCGCCACGCTGGGTGCCGTGATCACCGAGGCGGCAGAGCGTACGAATCCCAATGTGGTGAAGGCCGTGGTGGAGATGCTTCCGGGTGCCGACACGGGCCGCGCACTCTATTTCACCCGCGCCACGGCACCCTGGGGCGACGGGCCTCTGTTCCACCATATCGGGCTGTACGCCTATCGCCGCATCGCCCTGGAACGGTTCGTCTCCTTGCCCCCGGCACAGTTGGAGCAGCGTGAAAAGCTGGAACAGCTTCGCGCCCTGGCCAATGGCATGACCATCGCGCTGGCGCGGGTGGACATCGTGCCGCTGGGGGTGGATACCATCGAAGACCTTGACCGCGCCCGCCATATGCTGGCCCCATCGCCCACGCCGTGATTCACGGCATCCCGCCCATCGCCTCATCGACAGACAGAGCCCCTCCCATGCCCGCCTCTACCATCGCCTACCAGGGCGCACCCGGTGCCAATTCCGACCTGGCCTGCCGCAGCGTTTTCCCCGACATGGTCACGCTGCCCTGCGCTTCGTTTGAGGATGCGTTTGCCGCGGTGCATGAGGGTAAGGCCAAGCTGGCCATGATCCCGGTAGAGAATTCGGTCGCGGGCCGCGTCGCCGATATCCACCATTTGCTGCCCCATGGCGGGCTGCATATCATTGGTGAGCATTATCAGCGCGTGGTTCATTGCCTGGTTGCACCCCAGGGTGCGACGATGGAGGGGCTGACCGAGGTCCATTCCCATATCCAGGCCCTGTCCCAGTGCCGCAATTACCTGCGCGAACGCGGCCTGAAGCCCGTCAATAATGCTGATACGGCGGGTGCGGCCGCCGACGTGGCCCGCTGGAACGACCCGTCCAAGGGGGCCATCTCGTCTGATCTGGCCGCTGAGATCTACGGCCTTCAGGTTCTGGCCAAGGGGATCGAGGATGCGACCCACAATACCACCCGTTTCCTGATCCTGGCGCGGGAACCCAGCGTACCGGAACGCGGTACCGACAGCGTCACCACCTTTGTCTTTCGAGTCCGGTCACGTCCGGCGGCCCTGTATAAGGCGTTAGGCGGGTTTGCGACCAATGGTGTGAACATCACCAAGCTGGAAAGCTATCTGGTGGATGGCCGTTTCACGGCGGCGCAGTTCTATATCGACGTTGAAGGCCATCCGGAGGAACGCTCCCTGCGGCTGGCCATGGAGGAACTGGGCTTCTTCGCCAGCGAGGTGAAGTTCCTGGGCGTCTATCCGGCCCATCCGTTCCGCCGTGAACAGCAGCAGATGGGCGGCGGTATCTGATTGCGGGTATGACGGCTGGTGCCTTAACCTTGTGGTGCCAGCCGGGAGGAGATCATGGACATTCACCTGATTTCGCTGATCGCGCCGACGATTACCGCCCTCGTCCTGCTGATTACGCCGCAATGGCAGACACGCCATATCGAACGTCGCATGCTGGCAGGGGACGACCGTTATCTCGACGAGCAGCGCGCCTATCGGGCCTATCCATGGCAGCGCAACCCCAAGGTACTGCGGGTGACGGGGGCGGTCCTGCTGCTGATGGAAGCGGTTTATTTAGGGCTTTCCTGGTTCAATCCGTGATTTTTCGGTACCGTCCCGGAAACGCTGCTGTTCCGTCTCAATTCCGCCATTCGTGGCACGCCAAATGGGGTAGCCGGCGAATGGCGCCGGTGACTGCCTCCCGGGGCCAATAATCATGCGTAGCCGTTTTCTGCCCGTTTCGTTCGCCGCCGCCCTGTTGCTGGGGCTTGGTGCCTGCGCCGCCGATCCTGCCATCAAGGAAGGGGAGATGCGCAACCGCCAGATCGCCGCCGGTTCCTGGCGCCTGTCGGAACTACGCCTGGTCTGTATGGGCAATCCCGATGCCGGAATTCCCGGCCGCGCCCTGACGGCGGATGAGGCGGCCGAACAGCTGCGGCTTGTGCTGGAGCTGTCGTCCCTGGCGCCGGACATCTGGCCCAACGTTCCGTTGTCCAGCCCACGTGTGGAGGAGTTCCGCCGCATCTGTGCTGGTGATCCGGCCACCAACACGCCGGCCCGCGCCCTGACCCCGGATGAGCGCAAGGAATTGCTGTCCCTGATGGTCAGCACACCCGCCACCCTTCCCGCCGTGCGTGGCAGCGGCGGCGGATCGGCGGGTGCCATCATCTGGAGCGACAGCGGTGCCCCCCGGTCTGGCGGCGGCTACTATGAGGAAACCTACCGCGATCCCGACTATGACCGGATGATCTGGGAGCTGGAACGCGACCGGGCCCGGTGGGATGCCTATCTGTGGGAACAGCGCCGCCGCGAACTTTATTGGGAGCATGAGCGTCGTCGCCGCGAATGGGAGCGTGACCGGGCGCGCTGGGAGCGTGAACGCGACCGCGACCGGGCCCGCGCCGAACAGGATCGTCGCCGAGCGGAGGATGCCCGCCGTCGTGCAGAAGAGGAACGCCGCCGGGCCGAGGATGAACGCCGCCGTTACGAACGGCCGCCCATCGTGCAGCCGCCGCCGCGCCCGTCCGATGACGACATGCGCCGCCGCCGGGATGCCGAAGAGGCCGCCCGTCGCCTGGAGGATCAGCGCCGCCGGGCACAGGAAGAGGTGCGCGGCAGAGACGATGATCGCCGCCGCGAGGCCGAGGATGCAGGCCGCCGTCTTGAAGAACAACGCCGGCAGGCAGAGAGCGAAGCGCGCCGGCAGGCCGAGAGCGATGCACGTCGTCAGGCGGATGATGATCGCCGTCGGGCCGCCGAAGAGGGCGCACGCCGGGCAGAGGAGCAGCGCCGTCAGGCCGAGAATGATGCACGTCGTCAGGCGGATGATGACCGCCGGCGGGCCGCCGAGGAGGGTGCGCGTCGGGCAGAGGAGCAGCGCCGTCAGGCCGAGAGCGATGCACGTCGTCAGGCAGAGGATGACGCCCGCCGTGCCGCCGAGGAGGGGGCCCGTAGGATGGAGGAGCAGCGCCGTCAGGCCGAGAGCGATGCACGCCGTCAGGCGGATGATGATCGCCGGCAGGCTGCCGAGGAGGGGGCACGCCGGGCAGAGGAACAGCGCCGTCAGGCCGAAAGTGAAGCGCGCCGTCAGGCAGAGGATGACGCCCGCCGCCGCGCCGACGATGACCGTCGTCAGGCCGCCGAGGAGAATGCCCGCCGCATTCAGGAGCAACGCCGTCAGGCACAGGAAGAAGCACGGCGTGAGAGGGAAGCAGCCCCGCCACCCCGTAACCAGACTGGCGTCGAAACACAGATACCCTGATGGTCGGCGTTAGTTGTCAGAATTTAGCAAGGGCGATGGACACCTTCCATCGCCCTTTTTTGCTGCACCCAATATCGAAATCCGTCCCTGCACCTTCCCGTCATACAACTAAACAGTTAAGTTATCCTATCACTTGACGGGGGCGATGATGGGTGATGGGGATATGGCGGGATCGGCAGGCGCCTTAGGGGCCGATATCGGGCTGTCATTGCGCCGGGAAGTGGATGCGATGGTCCGCTACATCCTGGGCAACGGAACCTCGATGCCGGCGGATGTAATCGCCCGATTGTCGATTCTGGATGGGGACGCACCGCCGCCGCTGGCCGATCTGGCGAAGCTGCATAATCAACTGGCTTCGCTGGTGGCGCCTGCCAGCCCCCGCACCATCCGCCTGTTGGCCGATGATCCGTTCGCGGGGCGATTCTGGTCCAGTTTCGGTCCCCTTCCCAATATCCGGCGGTTGTTGCTCGCGGCCATTTTCTTTCTGGCCTGTTTCATCATGGCCAGCCTGTCGGAGCACATAAACGCCACCACCATCCGGCAGGATATCTACACCATCGATTCGGACCACCTGCTGCATGTGCTGATTTTCCTGATGAGTGCGGCGGGGCTGGGGGCCTGTTTCAACGCGCTGTCGACGGCGTATTGGTTCATCCAGGCCGGGACATATGATCCCCGACTGGACAGTTCCTACTGGATCCGCATCGTGCTGGGCATCATCGCGGGCCTGCTGATCTCGCAGCTGGTGCCGCTGGGCGGGCCGGAAACGCTGGATGCCCAGGGCAACGCCACGGGCGGCAGTTCCGCCACGCTGGGCAAGCCGCTTCTGGCCCTGCTGGGCGGTTATTCGGCCAGCATGGTGAACTCCGTGTTGCAAAGGCTGGTCGAGACCGTTCAGGCCATGTTCAAGGGCGGTGCCGCCGATACCGCTGCTGCCAATGACGCCATTGCCCGGGCCAAAGCCGACCAGCGGGTGGAACAGCATAAGCTGTCCATGGCGGGGGACCTTGTGGCCCTGCATCAGGCCATCAAGGATGGAGCGTCTGCCGACCGGCTGATGGAACTGGCCGGTGGGCTGGTGAAGCAGGTGGTGCCTGCCCATCCCGCATCACCGCCGCCCCCGCCGCCGGCGTCCGGGGTGTAATTAGTCTTACTAAGGGTGGCCGGGGCGGCCTCGGTCCGCTATCGTTCTGCCGGTGGCTGCTATGGTGCCTGTGACATGGCGCGGCCATAATCTTCCGATTTCCTGGCCGGCATGATGATGCGCATCCCCACTTTCTCCACCCTGTTGCTGCTTCTGGCGCTGGCACCCCTGTCCGGCGCCATGGCGCAGAATAGTATCGGACCATTGCCGGCCAACCCGCCGCCCGCCGCTGCGCGTGCCCCCATCACGGTACCGGCGACCCCCGACCTGACGTTGCCGCCGACGCCCGGCGTGCCGGATCAGGGCGACATCCCCGCTGCACCGGTTTCGGAACTGCCACCATCCCGCTTCCCCGGTTCCGCCACGGGGCCTGAGCCGGCGCGCATGCCGGCGGAGCGCAGCACGCTCCTGTACCCGCCGGGGGCGGAAATCCTGCCATCGGGTACCGATGCCGTGCTGGCCGATATCGTGGCGCGGCTGAAGGCCCATCCGGCGGAACGGCTGGAGCTGCGCGCCTATGCCAGCAGCCAGACCACCCGACCGACCGATGCCCGGCGCATCGCCCTGTTGCGCGCCCGCGCTCTGCGGGACCGGCTGGTGCAGCTTGGCCTTGATCCGCTGCGCCTGCTGGTGTTTGCGGAAGGGAGTGCCGCAGGCACCACTGCACCGGCAACGGCCCCCGACCGCGTTGATCTGGTGATCCGCCCATGACGCTTTCCGCTGACCGTCGCACGCCTGCCGCACCGCCCGAGCGCCCCCCCACGGTAGAACCGCCGGCCAGCCGGCCACGCCGGTTCCTGACGCGCATGGCGCTGTTCGCCCTGGCCGTGGCATTGATCGCGGCGGTTCTGCTGCCATCCCTGATTCAGGCGTTTCTGGCCAATCCGGCTTTGAATGGCCTGATCCTGTTCACCCTGCTGCTGGGTATCTGGTTCATCTTCCGGCAGGTCACGATGCTGGGGCCGGAGGTGGCGTGGCTGGAAGCCTTCACGGCCAACCGCGCGCCGGACACGCAACCCCGCCTGCTGGCCCCCATGGCCCGGATGCTGGGTGAACGCCAGGGCGGACGCTTCACCCTGTCGACGGTAGCCAGCCGGTCGCTGCTGGACGGGGTCGGCACGCGACTGGATGAAGGGCGGGAGATTTCCAAGTATCTGATCGGGCTCCTGATCTTCTTGGGATTGCTGGGCACCTTCTGGGGCCTGTTGCAGACCGTATCCTCCATCGGCACCGTCATTTCCGGCCTCAGTTTCGACAATGCCGATGTGGCGGGCGTGTTCGGCAATTTGCAGGCCGGCCTGTCGGCGCCCCTGTCGGGGATGGGCATGGCCTTCTCCTCCTCCCTGTTCGGGTTAGCGGGATCGCTGGTGCTGGGGTTCCTGGAGTTACAAGCCGGGCAGGCGCAGAACCGGTTCTATACCGAGCTGGAGGATTGGCTGGCCGGCATCACGCGGCTGTCCAGCGGCGCGCTGGGCGATGTGGAAGCGGGTGGCGGGTCCGGTGGGGGCGCGTCGGTTCCCGTCTATATCCAGGCCCTTCTGGAACAGACGGCGGAGAATATCGAACGGCTGCAATTCACCATGGCCGGTGCGGAGGAGGGGCGAAAGCTCCAGCACCAGCAGTTGGTGCAACTGACGGAGCGCATCGTCGCCCTGACCGACCAGATGCGGACCGAGCAGCAGGTGATGCTGCGTCTGGCCGAAAGCCTGTCCAATGGCGGCGGCTTGGGTCTGGACGAGGCGACCCGCGCCCATATCCGCAATCTGGAGCTTTACACCGCCCGCCTGCTGGAGGAGACAACGCAGGGGCGTATCCAGTCCACCCAGGAATTGCGCAGCGAGATCAAGATCCTGGCCCGGACGGTGGCGGCACTGGGCGATACGGAGCGCTGATCCATGGCCTATGTCCGGCGGCGCGGATCACGGGGGGAGAAGGTCGATATCTGGCCCGGTTGGGTGGATGCGCTGTCCAGCCTGACCATGGTCGTCATCTTCCTGCTGATGGTGTTCGTGCTGGGCCAGTTCTATCTGACCAGCGCGCTACAGGGTCGCGACCGGCAATTGGCCGATCTGCAAAGCCGGGTGGCACAGCTGGCCGACGCCCTGGCGCTTGAACGCGACAGCAATGCCCGCATGCAGGCCGATTTCGGGCAGCTGACCGACCGGTTGCGCGCAACCCTGGCGGAGAAGGAGGCGCTGCAGGCCCGTATCGACGCCATGGGCGGGACGGCGGATGCGGCGGCCACGGCGGCCACGGCGGATGAACGCATCGCCGGCCTGACCAGGGATCTGGAGGAAGAGCGCAAGATCAGCGCGGCGGCCCGCAATGAGGTGGCGTTGTTGAACCAGCAGATCGCCGCCCTGCGTGCCCAGCTCCAGCAATTAGTCACCAGCCTGGATGCATCGGAAGCGAAAGCCAAAGAGCAGGAGGTGCAAATCGCCGAACTGGGCAAGCGCCTGAATGCCGCCCTGGCCGGCAAAGTGGCGGAACTGGCGCGGTTTCGGTCTGAATTCTTTGGCCGGCTGCGTGAAATTCTGGGCAACCGCGATGATGTGCGCATCGTCGGCGACCGGTTCGTGTTCCAGTCCGAAGTGCTGTTTGACAGCGGCTCTGCCGAATTGGGGGAGGCGGGGCAGGTACAGTTGGGCCGGCTGGCCAAGACGCTTTTGGAACTGACGGCGCAGATGCCGCCGGAGATTAACTGGATCCTGCGCGTCGATGGCCACACGGATGTGGTGCCCATCAAATCCGGACGCTGGGCCAGCAATTGGGAACTGTCGACGGCGCGTGCCATCTCCGTCGTGAATTTTCTGGTCCAGATGGGGGTGCCGCCGGAACGGCTGGCCGCCACGGGCTTTGGCGAGTTCCAGCCGCTGGAGCCGGGCAACAGCCCGGCGTCCCTGGCGTTGAACCGCCGGATCGAGTTGAAGCTCGACAGCCGTTGATAGCCCTTTACCGGGCTTTGGGGAAGGGCGGCAGCTCCGCCGTCGCCGCCTCGCGATAGGTGATGGTGTGGCCCGGTGTCCATTTTCCGTCGGACAGGAACTCCGCCTGATTGGTCAGGACCCCATCCTTCAGGGTCAGGGTGGAGCGCACCTTGCTGATCTTGGGATGGCCGGCCACATCTTCCTCGGCCACCAGCTTGCCTGGCCCCTCGGCGCGCATCACGCCCTGGGTGTGGAAACCGGCGGTCGTGAAATAGTGATAGATCATGGTCTTGCGCGGCTTGTCCCAAAAGACCAGCGTTTCCCCGCCATAGGACAGGTCGCCCAGAATGTGGGTGATGCGCACCGCCTTGCCGCCCAGCGCCCATTCCCAGCGGGATTGATCCACCATCGGCTTGCCATCGGGGCCGGTGCCCTCGCCGCGCCAGCTTTTGCCTACCATGCCGGCAATATCAGTGAATGGGTCGGTGTCGGCGGCCTGCGCCGGGGTCTGGCCCAGTAGCATGGCCAGGATCAGGCCGATGGCGGCCAGCCAGTTGCGCATGATCATATCTCTCTCCCTGACTTTGCTTGTTATTGGGGCTTCAACCGGCGTCGCGGTCTTGCAAGGGCCAGTTCTCGGCCAGCGTGCGCTTGGGCAGGACGAAGCCCATCACGCCGAACATCGCGTACATCACCCGCGTGCCAAAGGGCACCGTGCCCGTCTCCACCACGGATTTCAGGTTGGCCAGGATGTTGGTGCCGCCCTGGTCCATTTCCTTGGCCGTACGGGTGCCGTGGGGAATGTTCTCCACGGTCAAGGTGACCTCCACGATGCCGTCGGCTTGTGGGAACAGTTCATAGATGACGGTGCAGGGGGCATCGTCGAACTGTGTGAAGCGGAACGTGTGGGCAAAGCGGCGGGGCGGGTCATATTCCAGCACCTCCCCCACCACCAGGGTGCGGCGGCGGTCAGCTGTGCGCATCTGTACCGCCGCCCCAGTATGAAAGCCGGTATTGACCATCAGGGCGTTGAACACCGCCTGCTGTGGTGTGTCAGTCTTGGTCAGTTCCCGCCAGATGGCCTCTACCGAGCCTTTGATTTTGGTGCGGAAAACCTTCTTGTTCTCATCCCCCATGATATCTCCCCCTGTCATGAGCCTGCTTCGATCTTGTCCTTCAGGTCCAGCAGCTTGCCGGCCCAGAAATCATCAAACTCATCCGACCAGCGGCGGTGGATGGCGCGCAGCGGCAGGGTGTTGACGTACAGCCGTCGTTCCCGCCCCGCCTTTTCCGACACGACCAGATCCGCCTCTTCCAGAACGCGCAGATGTTTCAGCACGCCAATCCGGCTCATCTCGAACGCTGACAGCAGGTCCGCGACGATGCAGCCGGGGTTGCCCCGGATCAGGTCCAGCAGCCGCCGCCGTTCCCGGCTGGCCAGAGCCTGGAACACTGCATCAGTCGCCGCCTCGTCAAGCTGGTACAGATCATCCCTCATAGGTAACCAGTAGGTTACATATTTAAGTGCGAGTCAAGGGGTTTGAAACGAGTGCGGCTGTCCTTGGCGAATTCATAAAAATCAACTAAGTTCAAGATTGCAGAAGTCTGCGGGAGGTTGCTGTGGATTGGACGATTAAATTTACTGATATAGCCATTGTAATCGCGACCTTCCTCGGCCCAATAATTGCCGTTCGTATACAAAAACACATTGAACGTTCTCGCGAAACTAATGATCGCCGTCTGGCGATATTCAGAACACTTATGACCACTCGGCTGATGAATTTAGCCCCAGAGCATGTACAGGCTATAAATGCGATCCCATTGGATTTTTATGGAAAAGGAAGGAAATTGAAATGCATTAGAGAGCATTGGGCGACGTACATGAATCACTTATCGAGGAAAGATATGTCCACCGAGTTGTGGGCAAAAACGCGTGGCGAGTTGTTTGTTAACATGCTCTATGAAATAGCAGAGTATCTTGGATATAATATTCCAAAAGTAGAGTTGGAGCGGGATTTTTATAATCCTGTCGCTTATGAGACGTTGGAGAATGAACAGGCACTAATAAGAAAAGGCATGGTTCAGTTATTAAATGGATCCTCGTCAATTTCGATGAATGTTTTAAGTGTACCTGAAAATGAAGAAGCTACCGCAGCGCTTGTTGAAATTCGCAACATACTGAGAGAAAAACACACAACATAGTATTATTGGAAAGAGATAATTCTATCATTCCGTTTCTTGCGGCAACTAATGCGTAAAGCCGCGTGCCGGGTCGTCGGCGGGGCGTTGCAGCCAGTTGCTGGCCGGGTAACCGCAGGCGCCATCGACCACATGGATCGTGTACGCATGGCGAGACTTGTCGGACCGGTTCGGCCCCGACAGGTGCGGCAGCAGGCCGTGCAGCAGGATCAGGGTGCCGCGTTTGGCCGGCAGAGGGACGTAGCCATTCTCGGGCGTGCAGTCAGGCCAGGGGCTGTCATCCAGCACTTCCATCGTCACGCCGCCACCAACAGCGCGGTTGAAGCGCTTCTTAAGACCAGCCTTGTGCCCGCCCGGCAGGGCCCACATGCAGCCATTATCCAGGGTCGCATCCTGCACCGCGAACCAGAAGCCAACCACGCTCATCGGTTCGGTGTAAAGGAAGGTGCTGTCCTGATGGCACACCACCTCGCCACCGATATGTGGCTGCTTGAAGATATACATCGACTGCATCAGCAGGGGCTTCGCCATGCCGATATCGCCGGCGATGGCGCCCAGCCGGGCATCACGGGAAAAGCCATCGAACACCGGGTCGCGATCATGCATGGCATGGCCGATCTTGTTGATCGACAGATGCTTTTCCTGACGCAGGCGCCCTGCCGTATCAAACGCCTCTTCCTCAAAGAAGAAGCGGATCTGGTTGCCCGACGACATGAAATAATCGTCGGAGGTCTTCTGCTGGTTGACCGTGGAGAAGACCGAGGCATGGGCATCGGCATCAAACCCATCGACCAGCCGTCCAGCCTGGGCCATCAGCGCGTCACAGGCGGCATCACTGGCAAAGCCCGGTAGCACCAGGAACCCGTCCCGGTGATAGGCGTCGATCTGGTCTTGGGTCAGGTACGGCATTTTCATTGCCCCAAGGCGCGGGCGCGCAGGAAATGGTCTGCAAGGACGGTCGCCATCATCGCCTCACCCACCGGCACGGCGCGGATGCCGACGCAGGGATCGTGGCGGCCCTTAGTCAGAATATCCGCTTCGTTACCGAAACGATCCACCGTTTGACGCGGGGTCAGGATGGAGGAGGTCGGTTTGACAGCGAAACGAACCACGATATCCTGGCCCGTGGAGATTCCACCCAAGATACCGCCGGCATGGTTGGACAGGAACACAGGCTTGCCGTCCGGACCGAGCCGCATCTGATCGGCGTTTTCCTCACCGGTCAGGGAGGCGGCGTCGAACCCGGCACCGATTTCCACGCCCTTGACGGCGTTGATGGTCATCATGGCCTGGGCCAGATCGCTGTCCAGCTTGTCATAGATCGGCTCCCCCCACCCGGCAGGAACGCCGCTGGCCACGACCTCAATGACCGCGCCAACGGAGGACCCGGCCTTACGGATACCGTCCAGATACTCGGCCCATTGTTCGGCCATCACGGGATCGGGGCAGAAGAACGGGTTCTGATCGACCTGTGCCCAGTCCCAGCGAGACCGGTCCACCTTGTGCGGCCCCATCTGTACCATGGCGGCGCGGATACTGATGCCGCCGCCGGGCGCGGTTTCCAGCACCCGGCGGGCCACAGCACCGGCGGCCACGCGGCTGGCCGTTTCGCGCGCGGACGAACGACCGCCGCCGCGATAATCGCGGATGCCATATTTAGCATCATAGGTGAAGTCGGCATGGCCGGGGCGGAACTTGTCCTTGATGTCCCCGTAATCCTTGGACCGCTGATCCTCGTTCTCGATGAACAGCATGATGGGCGTGCCCGTGGTCAGGCCCTCGAACACGCCGGACTTGATCTGCACGCTGTCCGGCTCGCGCCGCTGCGTGACATATTTGCTCTGGCCGGGCTTGCGCTTGTCCAGAAAGGTCTGGATGAACACCTCATCCAGGTGCAGGCGCGACGGCACCCCATCCACGATGCAGCCGATGGCCGGGCCATGGCTTTCGCCGAAGGTGGTGAACCGGAACAGGGTACCGAAGCTGTTGCCCGCCATTTTGAAATCAGCCCTCGCCCATGCCGGCCAGCAGCTTGCCCGTCTCAACGGCGGCGTCCACCTGCACCATGCCGACGGTGTGATAGCCGCTGTCGACATGCAGGTTCTCACCCGTCACGCCGCTGCCCAGGTCTGACAGCAGGAACAGGCCGGCATTGCCCACCTCGGTGATGGTGACGTTGCGGCGCAGGGGCGCGTTCAGCTCATTCCATTTCAGGATATAGCGGAAATCGCCGATGCCGCTGGCGGCCAGCGTCTTGATCGGGCCGGCGGAGATGGAATTGACGCGGATGCCCTGCGGACCCAGGTCGTTGGCCAGGTACTTGACGCTGGTTTCCAGCGCCGCCTTGGCCACGCCCATGACATTATAATGCGGCATCACCTTTTCCGCCCCGTAATAGGACAGCGTCAGCAGGCTGCCGCCTTCCTTCATCAGGGGCACCGCGCGCTGGGCCACGGCGGTGAAGCTGTAGCAGGAAATATCCAGGCTCTTCAGGAAGTTGCCGCGCGTGGTATTGAGGTACAGCCCGTCCAACTCGTTCTTGTCGGAAAAGGCGATGGCATGCACCACGAAATCCAGGCCGCCCCACTTTTCCTTGATCGTTTCGAAGGCCGCGTCAATGCTGGCCTCATCCGTTACGTCACAAGGCAGCAGGATATCGGAACCAACCTGATCGGCCAGCGGCTTCACGCGCTTCAGCAGGGCGTCGCCCTGATAGGTGAAGGCAAGCTGGGCGCCATGCTGGGCCGCGACCTGGGCGATGCCCCAGGCGATGGAACGGTCATTGGCGACACCCATGATGAGGCCGCGCTTGCCGGCCATCAGGCCGCTGCTGATCTGGGTGGTGGCGCTGTTCGTCATTCTCTTCTCTCCGCCATGGCCGGTCGGCCATAAATCGGGGCGCATCCTACACGAACGAAATCGAGGGTCAAACGCATGGCAGGCGGGTCAGGGTTTTCGGGGACAAGGATGCGCAACCTGTTGCGGCTGCTGCGTGACGGGCACACCATCCTGGCCCATGCCGCCCGCCGTTTTGCGCGGGATAAGGGGTTTGTGTCAGCCTCTGCCCTGACCTATACGACGCTGCTGGCCCTGGTGCCGCTGCTGACGGTCGTGTTCGCGATCTTCACGGCCTTTCCCGCCTATCGGCGGCTGCGGCAGCAGGCGGAAACCCTGTTGTTCCAGAGTCTGGTGCCGCAGGTGGGCGATCAGATACAGTCCTATGCTGGCACGTTCGTGGCCAAGGCCGGCGCTCTGACGGGCCTGGGCGTGGTCGGTCTGACCATCACGGCCATCCTGCTGTTCTTCTCCATCGAAGGGGCGCTGAATTCCATCTGGCGGGCGGCGGAACCGCGTCCTTTGCTGACACGGCTTCTGTCCTTCTGGGCTGTGCTGACCATGGCGCCGCTGCTGCTGGGGGCCAGCCTGTCGCTGGGTCTGGGCGCCCTGGCCCGGATGAAGGCGGATGGTGATCCGGGACTGGCCTTCGCACTGTCCCTGGTGCCGTTCCTGTTTGAAACGGCGGCCTTTACCTTGATGTATGTGGCCATCCCCAACCGGGAGGTGGCCTGGAAGGATGCGCTGGCCGGCGGGGCTGTGGCCGGGCTGGCGACAGAGCTGGCCAAGACCGGCTTTTCCTTCTACCTGACCCTGTTTCCGACATATGAGGCGATCTATGGCGCCCTGTCGGTGGTGCCGACCTTCCTGCTGTGGCTCTACCTGCTCTGGTCCGTGGTGCTGTTCGGTGCCGAACTGGCGGCGTCGCTGCCGGAGTGGCGGGCGGGGCGGCTGAACGGGGAGGAAGGGGGGCTTGCCACCGGGCAGCGTCTGATGGTGGCGCTGGCCCTACTGGATGCCTTGTATCAGGCCAGCCGGCACGGGGTGGGATTGAAGCGCGAGGCGCTGTCGCGCCGCGTGCCGGTGGGTGGCGTCGTGATCGATGACATGCTGGAATCCTTGCGAAAATCACATTGGGTGGAACGGTCGGGACGCGGCGCCTGGATGGTTTCGCGTGACCTGAACCGGGCCAGTTTGGCCGATCTGCGCCTGGCCCTGGACCTCGCGATTCGTGGCGAGAATGTCATGGTGGAGCGTCTGGATACGGGTTGGGCAGCCGACACGGCCGGATTGATCACAAATGCCGAGCAAGCGGGTCGCGAAATGCTGAACGTTTCGCTGGCAACGATTTTTGCGTCGCAAAATGACCGGAAGGGGCCACCGGAAGCGGCCTGAAGCCTTGAAACCCGCCTGTTACAAGGCGGTACCGTGCTGTCACACTGTTCCATGCGTCCGAGGCGCGGAATCTCTGCCTTTCGGTCTATGCAAGTGCAAAGATGCAACGGTCTTCAGCAATGTTGAGTCACCAATGTGAAACACCTATTGCAAGCGCGAGAGAATAGATTGTTATTTGCGGGCAGCAGCTATGCGGCTCATCGCGACCTTGGTCTCCAGACCTGATGGAAACGGTGGGTGGTTCCGGCCCTGAACGGGGGTCTGGAGTCTGGGGCAACCCAATCGGTGTCCACCAACGGGCACCTGGAAAAGGGAAAGAGATAGATGAAGCAGTCCGTATATTCCGCGCGGTCGATCCGCGGCCTTCTGATGGCCGGCGCCGCTGTGAGCGCCGTCGCCATGACCGCCGCTCCGGCCATGGCCCAGGAGATTGAAGAAATCGTCGTCACCGGTTCGCGCATTGCGTCGCCGAACCTGGTTTCGACGTCGCCGATCACCGTGGTCGGTCAGGACGAAATCAAGTACCAGGGCACGACCCGCGTCGAAGACCTGGTCAACAGCCTGCCGCAGGCTTTCGCCAGCCAGACCAGCCAGGTCTCGAACGGCTCGACCGGTACCGCCACCATCGACCTGCGTAACCTGGGCCCGTCCCGTACGCTGGTTCTGGTCGACGGCAAGCGTCTGCCGCCGGGTTCCCCGGGTTCGGGCGGCTCCGCTCCCGACATCAACCAGATCCCCGGCGCGCTGATCGAGCGTGTTGAAGTGGCCACCGGCGGCGCCTCTGCCGTGTACGGCTCCGACGCCGTCGCCGGCGTTGTGAACTTCATCATGAAGGACGATTTCGAAGGCGTGGCTTTCGACTATCAGTTCTCCTTCTACCAGCACAATAACGACAATGGCCCGGCTCGCGACGCCGTGAACCGCGGTCGCTATCCGCTGCCCGACGACAGCGTGACCGACGGCTTCACCCGCGACGCCACCGTCGTGATGGGCGCCTCCACCGAAGACGGCAAGGGCAACGTGACCCTGTATGCCGGCTACCGTAAGATCGATGCCATCCTGCAGTCCGAGCGTGACTATTCCGCTTGTACGGTTGCCGCTGGCGCCGGCGTGTGGAACTGCTCCGGTTCCGGCACCACCTTCCCGACCCGTATCGTTCTGACCACCGGCACTGTCGGCGGCGGCACCGCCCCGGCCAACGGCCAGCTGAACGATGCCGGTGTGTTTGTTCCGTACTACCAGCCCTACAATTTCGGCCCGCTGAACTACTATCAGCGTCCGGACGAGCGTTACACGCTGGGCGCTTTCGGCAAGTACGAGATCAACGAGAACGTTACTGCCTACACGCAGCTGATGTTCATGGACAACCAGACGGTTGCCCAGATCGCTCCGTCCGGCATCTTTGGCCAGTCGTTCAACATCCGTTGCGATAACGCCATGCTGTCCGCTGCTCAGCGCACGCAGTATTGCGGCTCGCTGGCCGGCACCAGCAACACCGTCAACATGACGCTGTTCCGTCGTAACACGGAAGGTGGCGGTCGTCAGTCTGACCTGCAGCACACCTCCTGGCGCATGACCGGCGGCTTCAAGGGTGATGTCGGCGGCTGGGACTATGACGTCTATGGCCAGTATGCCCGCGTCAACTTTGCCCAGACCTACTACAACGACTTCTCGATCTCCCGTATCGGTCAGTCGCTGGACGCCGTCCGTAACGCCGCCGGCCAGATCGTCTGCCGCGACGACAGCAATGGCTGCGCCCCGTACAACATCTTCACGCCGGGTGGCGTGACCCAGGCTGCTCTGGACTTCCTGCAGACCCCCGGCTTCCAGCGCGGTTACACCGAGCAGAAGTTGGCCTCGGGCAGCATCTCGAAGGACCTGGGCGACTATGGCCTGACCTTCCCGACCGCTTCCACGGGCGTCGCCATCGCTCTGGGTGCGGAATATCGTGAAGAGTACCTGCAGCGCACCGTGGACAGCGCCTTCGCCACTGGCGATCTGGCTGGTCAGGGCGGCCCGACGCTGGGCGTTGCCGGCGGCTTCGACGTGACCGAACTGTTCGGCGAAATGCGCGTTCCGCTGATCGAAGACGCTCCGTTCGTCAAGCAGCTGACCCTGGACCTGGGCTACCGTTATTCGGATTACTCGAACTTCGGTGGCACCGACACCTACAAGGTGGCCGGTGACTGGGCGCCGATCGATGATCTGCGTATCCGTGGTAGCTACAACCGCGCCGTCCGCGCCCCGAACGTCCAGGAACTGTTCACGCCGCAGGGCCTGGGCCTGTTCAACATGGACACGGATCCCTGCGCCGGTACGGCTCCGCAGTTCACGGCTGCCCAGTGCGCCAACATGGGCGTGACCGCTGCCCAGTATGGCCGCATCCTGGACAACTCCGCTGGTCAGTATAACTCGCTGGACGGTGGTAACCCGAACCTGCAGCCGGAAACGTCTGACACCTACTCGATCGGCTTCGTGGCCACCCCGTCGGTGATCGAAGGCCTGACGCTGACGGTTGACTACTTCAAGATCAAGATCAAGGACGTCATCTCGACCGTTCCGCCTGATCTGGCCGTCAATCTCTGCGGCACGACCGGCAATGCCGCTTACTGCTCGCTGATCACCCGCGATCCGACCTCCGGTTCGCTGTGGATCGGCACCATCGCCAACGTCAAGGCGACCAACGTCAACATCGCTTCGCTGTCTACCTCGGGCATCGACGTCGATCTGGCCTACCGCTTCGATCTGGAAGACGTGGGTCTGGCCGATGCCGGCTCCGTGGCTTTCAGCATGGTCGGTACCTGGATGGATACCGCCAAGAGCGAGCCGCTGCCGGGTGAAGGCGTGTACGACTGCGTGGGCTACCATGGCTCCACCTGCGGCGTGCCGACCCCCGAATGGCGTCACCGTCTGCGCACCACCTGGGCGACCCCGTGGGATGCCAACCTGTCGGTCTCCTGGCGCTACATCTCCAGCGTGAAGGCGCAGGCCGCTTCGCCGAACCCGCTGCTGAGCGCTGCTGTGAACCCGCTGAACCGCAAGTTCGATGCGTACAACTACATCGACGTGGCTGCCACCTACAGCCCGATCGAGAACCTGTCGCTGTCGCTCGGCGTGAACAACGTGTTCGACAAGGACCCGCCGCTGTCGGGCGTGCTGGCTGCCGTGTTCGGCAACGGCAACACCTATCCGGGCGTGTACGACTCGATGGGCCGTTACGTGTTCATGGGCGCCCAGGTCAAGTTCTGATCTGATCGCCTTTGAATGTGAGTATGGGAATGGCGGGGCTTCGGCTCCGCCATTTTCATTTGGGGTTCCGGCTTGAAATGGTCACAGGGTTTGGCGCTTTCCTGCCGCCCCGTTGCCCCATTCTAGCCGCGATGCGGCGTCAACCTGCCTTCATGTCCATGGCAGTGGATAGGATATGAAGATGAAACGCATGCTTTCCCTGGCCGCCCTGGCGGCAGCCCTGATGTCCCTGTCCCCGGTTGGGGATGCGCTGGCCGGTGGCCGTCATGACCGTGACCGGCAGCACCACCATCATCATTATTATGATCGCGGGTATGATCATCGGGGTGGTCGCCATCACCACCACCATTATCACCGACCGCCCCCGCCGCCGGTATACTACCACTACTACGTACCGCCGCCGCGCCCGCCGGCCACCATCATCTATCGCGACTATGGCCGTGGCCCGTCGCTGGTTCTGGATGTGGAGATCGGGCGCCGGCGCTGATGTAACGTTTCGTTCTCCTCAATCGCCGGCGCTGCATCCGCAGCTTGGCTACCGACATGTGCCGTGCGGCGGCGGTCGCCGCCGGAGCTGTTTCAGTTCAATTGAAAACAGCTTTGGTCAGGCCGGGACCAGATCAAAGGCGATGGTGATGCGCGGGATCTCATCCTGAAACGGCACGGTCCCGTGCCAGAAATAGGATGGAAACAACACCAGCCGGCCCGGCTTCGGCTGTACGGCATGCAGGGCGGGCAGGCTGACCTCTGGTCCCAGATTGGGAACACCGAAGGTCAGCCACCCCGACTGGTCGCCGGTATCGGCTGCCGGCGGCACCTGCAGGTAATAGACGCCGCTGATCCAGCCTTCGGGATGGATATGGTGGGTGTGGAATCCCCCATCACGCAGGCGCGATGACCAGGAGCCGGCAAAGGCCAGTCCCTTGCCCCGCCGCCCGAAATAGGGGTGCTCCGGGCGGTCGGGCATCGCGTCGACATAGGCGCGCACAGTGGCCAGAATCTGCTCACGCAGAACCACAATAGGTGCGTCGTCGCGTTGTGCGAACAGATTGGCGCTGGTTTGCGTGCCCTTGCGCAGGGTCAGGTGGATCGGTTCATTGACCGTGTCGTGCAGCCTGTCCAGCAGCGTCAGTGTTTCGGCCAGGAACGTGTCCAGATCGGCCCAGCCCTGGGGTGCGGGTAGATCAAATACGGCGACACAGCCATCGATCTCGCCATTGCCGCTATCGCCATCCAGCCGGCTGAGCGTACCGAGCAGGGCGAGGCTGTACTGGTCATACGGAAAGGCCGTCAATGTGTGGCGGGCCATGTCGCGCGCGCCGTGCCGGTCGCCGGACCGCAGCAGGGCCAGGGCGAGATCATTGTGCAGAGACAGGTTGTCCGGATGGGCCTCCAGCAGCTGCCGCAGCACTGGCACCGCTTCGGTTGGCCGGTCGGCCCGCAGCAGCAAGCTGGCCTGACGGCGCAACACCGACGGATCGGTTGGGGCCAGTGACAGGGCCAGGGCACAATTCTGCATCGCCGCATCGACGAAGCCGAACTCCGCCTGCAATTCTGCGGCGATATCCAGGGCGCGGGCCGATTTTGGCTGTGCCCGCATCACGGCGTAGATGGCGTCGAACACATTATCCAGCCGCCCCAAGGTCCAGAGCCGGCGGGCAAGGTTGCGGTGGGCGTCCCGGTCCAGCGGGTCATGCTGGATCGCGGTCTGGAAGGCCTGAATGCTTTCCTCATGCCGGCTCAAATCCCCCATCAGATTGCCCAGCAGCAGCCAGGCATCCTTTGACTGCGGGGCGACCGCCACGGCCTGCCGCACAAGCGGCTCCGCATCGGCATATCGATGCTGCCGGCGCAGGATGGAGGCGAGGTTGATCAGAACCAGGGGATGATCGGGCGCCAGCGTGCGGGCGCTTATCAGCGCCGCTTCTGCCTCTGCCAGCTGCTCTGCATCGCCATGGATAAGGCCCAGCATCAACAAGCTGGGCAGATGCTGGGGCGAGAGTTTCAGGGCGGCGGCACAGGCCTTCTGCGCCTCATCCAGGCGCCGCATCGCATGCAGTGCCTTGCCGCGATGATACTGGAATTCCGCATTTCCCGGCATGAGGGCGATGGCCCGGTCGTAACAGGTCAGGGCATCGGCGGCTCGCTGCTCCGCCAGATGCAGATTGCCCAGATTGCTCCACACCCCCGGCTGCCGCGGATTGGCGTCCAGTGAGCGGCGCATGTAATCCACGGCAAGGTCGGGCCGGCCCGCATTCTTCGCCAGCAGGCCCAGAAGCTGCCAGGCGTCGGGATTGCGCGGATCAATGGTCAGCACCTGCCTGTAGGCCTGTTCGGCCTGGACCGCGCGTCCCGCCTTCTGCGCGGCAAGGCCCGCCTGCAGCAATTGCCCGATGCGCTGCGCCGCCGTTCCCGTCAGCCCCGCCATGGCAATGCCTCAGCCTGGAACGGCCAGATGGCCCAACTCGGCCACCACCTGTTCATAGGTCGCGCGCTTGAAGGGTACGATCAGGCTGGTCAGCTTATGCATCGGCACCCACTGCCAGGCATCGAACTCCGGATGTTCGGTTTCAATATTGATGTCGGCGTCCGTGCCCGTGAACCGGCAAGCCACCCATTTCTGGGTCTGGCCGCGGTACCGGCCACCCCAGACCTTGCCCACCAGATGGGGCGGCAGATCATAGGACAGCCACTGTCCGCTTTCGGCCAGGATCACGGCCTTGGCTGTGCCGATCTCTTCCTTTAACTCACGCAGGGCGGCCTGGGCCGGGCTTTCACCATCATCAATGCCACCCTGCGGCATCTGCCAGGCGTCGGGGGTGTCCGTACGCTTGGCCACGAAGATGTGGCCGTCCTGGTTGATCAGCATGATGCCGACACAGGGACGGTAGGGAAGGGTGCTGGGATCGGGCTTGTGCTTCGCCATTTGTCATTCTTTGGATTGCTGTCGCATGCTGGCATGCACCGTAGCCCAGCGATGGGGGTGGCGTCACCTGCCGCGATGCATCATTGCCAGCGGGCGCGGCGCAGCTCTGGGGCGTTGGTGGCATTGGGATCCAGGCTTGCACCCCGCAGGTCGGTGGCGGCGAAGTTCCCGTCACTGAATTTTGCCCCTTCCAACCGGGCACCGCGCAGACTGGCCCCGCGCGCATCGGCGCCGGCCAGATTGGCCTCCCGAAGGTCGGCGGGCCAGTCGCGGCCCATCGACTGACCATCAGCGCCGCGCAAAGCGACAGGACTGAACTGCGTGTCGAGCAGGCTGGCCTCCCGCATGTCTGTACGGGCCAGATTGGCGCCATCGAAGACGGCATCGCGCAGTTCCGCCCCCCGGAAACTGGACCCCGTCAGCTTGGCCATCCGCCACATGGAGCCACGCAGATTAGCCTTGTCGAAGCGGCCATAGGTGATCTCTGACCCCGACAGGTCGCAGCCGGTCAGATCGGCACCGGTCAGGTCGGGCTTCATCAGCACCATGCGCAGCCCTTCGCGACCATTGCTGATAATCCAGCGCTGATGCTGCGCGATGGCTTCACGGACCTCGGGGGCCAGTTTGCCATGGTTGGCGCTGAACACCGCGCCATCGGTATAGGCGGCCTTGAAGTTGGCGGCGTCAGGCGGGACATTGCGTAACCGTGCATCGCGCAGGTCAGCACGGGCAAAGTCGGCGCCGGTCACCTGGGTATTGTCCAGAATGACCGCCTTCATCTTGGCGTCGGCAAAGCTGGTGCCGCGCAGATCGGCCCCCGACAGGTTGGCGGCGAACAGGTGCGCGCCCGACAGGTTGGCACCCGCCAGATTGACATTGCGCAGGTCCGCGCCCGACAGATCGGCACCCGCCAGCGAGGCATTGGCCATGTCGGCACCGGTCAGATTGGCCGTCTGCACCACCTGCTGCTTAACCTTGCCAACCCAGATCACCAACTGGCCCTGACGCAGGTCTGCCCGGTCGAAACAGGCACCGCGCAGGTTGGCCCCGGCCAGATTGATGCCGCGCAGATCGGCACTGACGAGACTGGCCCCAACCATGTCGGCGCGTGCCAGATTGGCCCCGAACAGGTCCGTCCCGTCCAGATTGGCAACGCGCAGGACGGCATCTTCCAGGTTCACGCCGCTTAACAATGCGTTGCGCATGTCGGCGTTGGGCAGGCTGGCGCTGCGCAGATCCTGTGATTTCAGTTCCAGCCGCTTGCCGCCCGGACGCCCTTCCAGGAAGCGCTGATGCAGGGTCAGCGACTGCTGAAGGTCGAAATCCGCCACCGCCGTCCTTTCTCTGCAATGTTGCCGATTTATGCTCTTCTGGAAACCTGATTACCACGAAAGAGGGTTAACAGGCCTGCCCGATTCCCCTGCCCGAAAGCATAGCTCGAACTGCTTGTCCCCCGGTCCGGGGTGGTGCGCGAATCGGTCCGCGCCCGATGCAGTGCGATGCCGCATTGCAGCAGTAATAATGCACCTGAAACCCCGGAAATCCATGCACGAATCCACGCGTCGGGAGATCGGTTTTGGACCGAAAATAAGTCAGTAGCATTGACCTATTTTCGTGGTTACGGTCTAGGCAGGACAGGGTCAATAATCGGACCTAACATAGCGGTCCGATAGGGGAGGGTATTAAGAAATGGCCAACGCCGCCCGCACGCTTGCGACCGTCGCGCTAGACGACAAATACACCCTTCAGCAGGGCCGCGCTTTCATGACCGGCACCCAGGCGCTGGTGCGCCTACCCATGCTGCAACGGCAGCGGGATCAGGTGGCGGGCCTGAAGACGGCGGGCTTTATCTCCGGCTACCGCGGCTCGCCGCTGGGTGCCTATGACCAGGCGCTGTGGCAGGCCCGGAAGTTTCTGGCCAAGGGCGATATCCACTTCCAGCCCGGCGTGAACGAGGAACTGGGCGCCACCGCCGTTTGGGGCAGCCAGCAGGTGAATCTCTGGCAGGGCGCTAAGGTCGATGGCGTGTTCGGCATCTGGTACGGCAAGGGCCCCGGCGTGGACCGGTCCATTGATGCCATCAAGCACGCCAATTTCGCCGGGACCAGCCGGCATGGCGGCGTCCTGGCCTTTGCTGGTGACGACCATAGCTGCAAGTCCTCCACGCTGCCGCACCAGTCGGATCAGGCCTTCATTCATGCCTTCATGCCGACCATCAATCCCGCCGGTGTGCAGGAATTCCTAGATCTGGGCCTGATCGGCTTTGCCCTGTCGCGCTATTCTGGTGCCTGGGTCGGCTTTACCTGTATTGCCGACACGATCGATACCACGGCCATCGTTGATATCGATCCGGCGCGCATCATCATCCAGGAACCGACCGATTTCGAACTGCCGCCCGGCGGGCTGAACATCCGGCTGCATGACACGCCGCTGATTCAGGAAGCCCGCATGATCGATTGGAAGCTGGACGCCGCGCGGGCGTTCGCGCGGGCCAATCGCCTGGACAAGGTAGTGTTCGGCCATGGCGCCCCGCGCCTGGGCCTGGTCACGATCGGCAAGTCGTATCTGGATGTACGTCAGGCCTTGGACGAGTTGGAAATCAGCGAGGAGATGGCGCGGGAATGGGGTCTCGGCATCTATAAGGTGGCCATGGCTTGGCCGCTAGAGCCGCAGGGCATGCGCGCCTTTGCTCAGACCACCGAGGAACTGCTGGTGGTTGAGGAAAAGCGCTCCGTCCTGGAAAGCCAGATCAAGGAGCAGCTTTTCCACTGGGATCGTCGCCCGCGCGTGCTGGGCAAGACCGACCATATGGGCAAGCCCTTGTTCACGGAGAAGGCGGAACTCAACCCCGTGGATATTGCCCGCGTTCTGGCCGGGCGCATCCTGTCCTTTGGTCCGAACGATTACGTGTCGGAGCGGCTGGCCCGTATGGAGCACCGGGTGCGGCAGAACACGCCGTCATCGACCACGGTGCGCACGCCCTTCTTCTGCTCTGGCTGTCCGCACAATACCTCTACCCGCCTGCCCGATGGCAGCCGTGGTCTGGCCGGCATCGGCTGCCACTACATGGTGACCTGGATGGGCCGTAACACGGAAGTGTTCAGCCAGATGGGCGGCGAAGGGGTACAATGGATCGGGCAGTCGCCGTTTTCGGGTGAAGAGCATGTCTTCGCCAATCTGGGCGATGGCACCTATTTCCATTCCGGCCTGCTGGCGGTTCGTGCCGCCGTGTCGGCCAAGGTCAACATGACCTACAAAATCCTCTATAATGACGCCGTCGCCATGACGGGCGGGCAGCCGGTGGACGGCACCCTCTCCGTCTATGATATCGCCCAGCAGCTGGACGCGGAGGGCGTGAAACGCATCGTGGTGGTAAGTGACGGCCCGGAAAAGTATGGGCTAGGTCGTGGCCTGCCCCATGGCACCAAGATTTTCCATCGTGACGAGCTGGATCAGGTGCAGCGCGACCTGCGCCAGGAAAAGGGCGTCACAGTCATCATCTATGAACAGACCTGTGCCGCCGAAAAGCGTCGCCGCCGTAAGCGCAACAAGTATCCCGATCCCGCCAAGCGCGTGGTGATCAACGAGCTGGTCTGCGAAGGCTGCGGTGATTGTTCCGCCAAATCCTCCTGCCTGTCGGTGGTGCCGGTGGAGACGGAGTTCGGGCGCAAGCGGCAGATCGACCAGTCCAGCTGCAACAAGGATTTCAGCTGCCTAAAGGGTTTCTGCCCCAGCTTTGTGACGGTTGAGGGCGGTAGCTTGAAGAAGCCGAAGCCGGCGGCGGCCAAGGGCGACGATTGGGGTATCTTGCCGGAACCGGCCATCCCGACCCTGGACAAGCCCTGGAACATCCTTGTCACCGGGATCGGCGGCACGGGCGTTGTTACCATCGGCGCGATCCTGGGCATGGCCACACATCTGGAAGGCCGCGGCTTCACCGCCATGGACATGGCCGGTCTGGCGCAGAAGGGCGGGTCGGTGACCAGCCATCTGCGCATCGCCGAACGGCCGGGCGACATCCATGCCAACCGCATTGTGGCCGGTGGCGCCGATCTTGTGCTGGCCTGCGACATCGTCGTGGCCGCCAATGCCGATGCCCTGTCCAAGATGGCACCGGGTCGCACCCGCGCGGTCGTGAACACCGCGGAGACAATGACGGCGGCCTTCATCGCCAATGCCGATGCCACAGTGCCGTCGGGCAGCCTGACCCGCACCATCGCATCGGGCGTGGGTGGGGCGGAGGCCGTGTCGGCCATCGACGCGCAGAAGGTCGCTACCGCCCTGTGTGGTGACAGCATCGCCACCAACATGTTCATGCTGGGTTATGCCTATCAGAAGGGGCTGGTCCCGACCTCGGCCACGGCGATTGAAAAGGCGATCGAGCTGAACGGGGCGGCGGTGAAGATGAATACCGACGCCTTCCGCTGGGGCCGCCGTGCTGCGCTTGACCTGACCCGTGTCATCGATGCCGCAATCCCGAAGCAGGAAAAAACGGGCGCCTTCGGTCACCGCCGCGCGTCGGAGACGCTGGCGGAGATGGTCGAACGCCGTATCGCCTATCTGACGGACTATCAGGATGCTGCCTATGCCGGCCGCTACAAGGCCATGGTGGATCGGGTGCAGGCCGTGGAGGCTGACCGTACGCCGGGCCGCGACGCCCTGTCCCGCGCAGTGGCCCGGTATCTGTTCAAGCTGATGTCCTATAAGGACGAGTATGAGGTGGCGCGTCTGTACAGCGATGGCCGTTTCCAGGCGCAGGTGGCCAGCCAGTTCGAGGGCGACTACAAGCTGAAATTCCATCTGGCCCCGCCGGCCACATCCGCGCGCGATCCGATCACCGGCCATCTGAAGAAGCAGGAATTTGGCCCCGCCATGATGCTGGGCTTCAAGATGCTGGCGAAGATGAAGGGTCTGCGCGGCGGCAGCCTGGATATTTTCGGCCGCAACCCCGAGCGGGTGATGGAGCGTCAGCTTATCACCGACTATATCGCGGTGGTGGAGGAACTGCTGGCCGGCCTGTCGCCCGCCAACATGCATCTGGCCGTCGATATCGCCAGCATCCCGGAGAAAATCCGCGGCTTTGGTCATGTGAAGGAAGACCACCTGCACAAGGCCAAGGCGGAGGAAGCGGAACTTCTGGCCCGCTGGCGCCGTCCGGTTTCGCCGGTCAGTGCGGCAGCAGAGTGAGTGACAAGGGCGGGGGCCGACGGTTCCCGCCCTTGTCTTTATGGCCTCAGCGTCAGATACCGCAGCGGATGGATGTCATAGGTGTTGCCCCGCCATCCGCCCACGCGGGGCGATACCAGATGTATGGCGCTGCCGAAGGCGACCGGTATCACCCGCCGGCTTTCCAGCAGGGAACGTTCCAGGGCCTGTATCTGTTGCGCCTGTCCCGCCGGGTCTGTTGCTGTGACCGCCGCATCCGGCGGCAGGAAGGGGGATAGGGCGTAGAAGGGCGAGTAGGAAATCCAGCTGGTGTAAAGGAAGCCCTGGAAATCCTTCTGACGCTGCCGGGCGCTGACCATGCGGGATTCCAGCCCGACCAGATCTGTTTCCACGCCTAAGACCTGTTTCCATTGCGCCGCGATCGCGATGACCCGGCGGCGGATCGCCTCCACGCCGGCAAACACGATTTCTACACGTGGCGGCGGCGTCCCAGCACCGTAGCCGGCCCGGGCCAGGGCGTCACGGGCCGCCTGCCGTCTTGCCTCCCCCGTCAGGACCTTGGGTGCGGGCGGCCTATCCTTGCCCCAAAGGCCGGGCGGGATCAGTCCATAGGCCGGCAGGGCCCGGCCCTGCGCATCGGCCACCAGTTGATCCCTATCCAGCGCCAGTTCCAGCGCCTCCAGAATGGCGGGATTGTTGCGCCACGCCGCGCCATCGGGGTTGGCCAGCATTAAGGACAACAGGGTCCAGGGATGGATCTGCACGGCATCCGGCAGGTTGGTGCGGGCCCATTCCAGCATGGGCGCCGGAACCGTGCTGGTAATATCCAGTTGGCCCGTACGGAACAGGCTCAGTTCCAGTTCCGCCTTTTCCGCCACCAGCGCTTCGATGCGGGCGATCTTCACATTGGCCGCCCCATGCCATTGTTCCGCGCGGTCCAGGATATAGCGGTCCTGCAGCCGGTGTTCGCTCAGGCGGTAGGGGCCGTTACACATCAAGGTACCAGCCCTGGAAAAGCCATCGCCATGGGCCGCCAGGGTGGGGCCATGGACGGGCAGGGTGAGGCGGTGGGCCAGCACCATGTCGAAATCCGGCACAGGCCGCTCCAGACGGACCACAAGCGTCCGCGCATCCGCGGCTTGGATACCCAGCCGGTCCGGTGGTAGCAGACCCTGGCGGACGGCCGCCGCATTCTCCACCCCATCCAGAAGATCAGCGATGCCCGACCGTGTCGCGGGATCAATGGCCCGGCGCCAGCCCCGGACAAAATCCGCCGCCGTTACCGCATCGCCGTTCCACCAGCGGGCATTGCCGCGCAGATGGAAAACCATGGTCAGGCCATCGGCGGCATGGTCGACCCGTTCCGCCACGCCTGGCACGGTGCGGCCATCGGCATCGCGGGTTAGCAGCCCTTCGCACAGGTCCAGCAGCAGGCGGGCGGCCGAAATCTCAGTACCCTTGTGCGGGTCAAGCGTTTCCGGTTCCGGCCCGATGGCGACACGCAGCGGTTCTGCGGCAGGAGATGGGACGGCTAGCAGCAGGGCGGACAGCAGGAGAGCGACAATCCGCATCATCCCAGCACCGATGCCGTTGTGCCGGCACGCACCAGGGGATTGAGGCTCAACCCATCGCCTGCATGTTCCAGCATGGATTTGCTATCCAGTCGCGCCAACCAGCGGCGTGGCTGATCGGCACCCGCACGGGACAGGACAAGCTCCGCCTCTGCCCGCGTGAAATCGCCGGGCAGGGTGGACAGGATGCGCAAGGCGCGCTGTTCGGTATCGGTCAGCATCCCCAGCGCCCAGGTCATGGCGGCACCGACGGAGCGGTGGCGTGCAGGACCGGGCCGGCGGACCAGGGGGAGTGCCCGCATCGGGTCCCGGCTGGCATCCGCGGTGGCGGACAGCCCCAGCAGGCTGGCCGCGCGGGCCGCAATCTCCACCCCCAGCGGCACACCACCCAGTTGACGGCAGATCCGAACGATGGATGGCGTGGCATCTGTGTCGATCCGCAGGCCCGCAGCATTGGCGGCTGTCAGGAACAGGTCCATAGCCGGCGCCGCCTCGGTATCGTTGCTGGGTATGGCCAGCGGCGACAGGCGGACACAGGCCTGTCGCAGGCGGCCATGGGCAACGTGACTGGTGATCAGTACGGACAGGCCCGGACAGCCCGCCAGCAGCCGCAGCACCAGGTCTTGTGCGCAATCTTCCAACCCTTCCGCGCTATCGAGCAGCAGCAGGGTCTGGCTTTTGCCGACCTGATCCAGCAGGGCAGCGACGGGGTCGGCTCCCGGTGTTCCGCCCAGTAGGGCCAGGATATGACCAGCCAGCGACGGTGCATCGGGGAAAAGGTGGCCGTTCATCGTGGCCAGCCAGCGCCCATCCGGGAAATCGCCGGTCATCATGTTGGCTGCGGCCAGGGCCAGCCTTGTCTTGCCAATGCCCGAGAGGCCGGTAATCACGAGCAGCCGGTCGCGGCGCAGGCGGCGCATGGCGTTAGCCAGTTCCACCTCCCGCCCCGACAGGGGGGAAAGGGGCAGGGGCATGTTGCCCGCTGTTACGCTGCTTATGGCTGTCCCACCGGTGGCCAGCCGATAGCCGCGCCCATGCACCGTCAGAATGACGCTGCCATCGCTGTCGCCGATGGCGGCCCGCAGGCCCGAAATCTGCACCGCGACATTGGCGGGATCGACGATCTGTCCGGGCCAGACACGGTCCAGCAGCTGGGCCGCCGATACATCCTGCCCGGCATGGTCGGCCAGGATGGACAGCAGGGCTGTGGCCCGGCGGCCCAACGGTACAAGGGTACCACCCCGGCTGGTCAGCCGGCGTGTTTCCCGATGAAACCGGTAAGCCCCGACAGCCAGTTCCGCCGTCAGTCTGTCCTGCCCGAACTGTCCAGGGTCTGGCCGCATCGTCACACCCTCTGCTGCCGTCGCCCCCACCGTCCGGGCGGGAGCGACGGCATGTTAACCTTAAGCGCTGGCGAAGGCCAGAAGGTCGGCGTTCAACCGGTCCTTGTGCGTATCCGTCACACCGTGCGGGCCGCCTTCATAGACCTTCAGATCCGCGTGGGGCAACAGCCGCGCCACGGCGCGCCCGGCGGCATCAATGGGCACGACCTGATCGGCGTCGCCATGGATCACCAGCGTCGGCAGGTCCCCGAATTTCTTCAGGTCTTCGGTGAAGTCGGTTTCGGAGAAGGCCTTGATGCAGTCATAGGTGGCCTTGTGGCCCGCCATCATCCCCTGCATCCAGAAGCTGTCGATCATGCCCTGCGACGGCTTGGCGCCGGGCAGGTTGAAGCCGAAGAACGGGCCGGAGGCGATGTCCTTATAGAGCTGTGACCGGTCGGCAAGGCTGCCGGCGCGGATGCCGTCGAACACCTCCATCGGCAGGCCACCGGGATTGGCATCGGTCTTCAGCATCAGCGGCGGTACCGCGCCGACCAGGGCGATTTTCGCCACCCGCGCGCGCCCATGGCGGGCGACATAGCGCGTCACCTCCCCACCACCCGTAGAGAAGCCGACCAGCACCGCATCGCGCAGGTCCAGCGTCTCCATCAACTGCGCCAGATCGTCGGCGTAGGTATCCATGTCGTGACCATGCCAGGGCTGGCTGGACCGGCCATGGCCACGGCGGTCATGGGCGATGGCGCGGAAACCGTGGCTGGCCAGATGCAGCATTTGGTTCTCCCAGCTGTCCGAATTCAGCGGCCAGCCATGGCTGAAAACCACGGGCCGTCCTGCACCCCAATCCTTATAGTAGAGCTGCGTACCGTCATCGGTGATGATCGTGCCCATGGGTCTTCTCCGTGCTGTATGGATGCCGCGCACGCCCCTCTGGTTTCTGGCGGGGGTGCTGGAGGAAACTATTCAGCCGGAACGGTGAGCAACGCATGTTAAAATAAATAAAATCAATTTCAGCTTTTGGGCGATGACCGATAAATAGTTGGTGGAATTGACGATTTCAGGGCAAAGCATGGGCGCTGGTCAGGGCGGAACATATGTGCTGGATCAGGTCCATCGCCGGCTGCTGCGCGACGGTCAGCCTGTGCCGCTGGGTGATCGCGCATTTGACCTGCTGCGCGCGTTGGGGGCTGCGGACGGGCAGCCGGTAACCGCTGCTGACCTCACGGCGCAGGTCTGGCCCGGTGTTACCGTCAGTGCCGGCAATCTGCGGGTTCAGGTGCGGGCGCTGCGTCGGGCGCTGGGCGACGTTGCCATTGAGAATGTGCCCGGCGTGGGCTACCGGCTGGCGCTTGCCCTGGTGGCTCCGGCGTCGCTTGAACAACCGGTTGTCGACAAGCTTATAGGACGCGGGGCAGAGCTGGAAAGGCTCCGGGACATGCTGTCCCAATCCCGGCTGGTCTCCATCGTCGGTCCAGGTGGGGTGGGCAAAACCAGTCTGGCGCGTGCCTTTGCGGGTGGTCAGCCGCTGCGTGTGATCCATGTCGAACTGGCCCCTGTCCGGCAACCGGGTCTCGTGCCCGTGGTGACCGCCGCTGCGCTGTCAATGAAGTTCGTGGGCGGCGATCTGCTGGCAGCGGTGCGTACAAGCCTGTCGGCTGAGCCAACCCTGCTGGTCCTGGACAATGCCGAACATCTGCTGGACGAGGTGGCGGAGTTTGCAGACGGCCTGTTAAGCGCCTGCCCCGACGTCCGGCTGCTGCTGACCAGCCGGGAGCCGTTGGGATTGGGCGGGGAGATGCTGTTGCATCTCTGTCCCCTGATGGTTTCGCCGGAAGATGAAACCGATCCGGACGCAATCCGGGCCTCGCCGGCGGTACGTCTGGTGCTTCGTAACCATGCTCGCGCCGGCTGGCCGCCGCTGGCCGATACGGAGATGCCTGCCTTGGCCCGCCTTTGCCGGCACCTGGATGGGTTGCCCCTGGGGCTAGTGCTGCTGGCGGGTCTATTGCGTGACTGCACTGTTGAAGAGGTGGTTCAGGCGCTGGAGGGTCGGTTCCAGGATCTGCCCCTACCGGACGAGGCCGGGTATCGCCATGGCAGCCTGACACGCATGCTGGACTGGAGCGTGGAAACGCTGTCGGCGCATGAAAGGCTGCTTTTGTGCCGCCTTTCCGTGTTTTCGGGTGTGTGGACCGTTGAACAAGCGGTTGCGGTCTGTGGCATCGCTCCGCTGCGGTCCGGCGATGTGCCGGGCCTGGTGGCGGGGCTTGTTGCCCGCTCCTTGGTGGCGGGGCCGGGACAGCGGCGGGAACCGGGCCTCCGCCTGCTCGATACGATCCGCCAATACGCGCTGGCGCTGGAGCCGGGCCTTATCGATCGCGATCGGCTGCGGCCCCGCGTGATCGATTGGCTGGAAAAGGAGACCTACCGTTTTCTGCGGATCAAAGGGCGGGTCAGTGCCGCGAATGAACCGCTGCGCCTTGACGTCGCTGATGTCCGTTCCATGCTGGTCTGGGCATTGGGTGGCGAGGATGTTCTAAGGGGCCAGGAACTGGCCATCATTTCATGCCGGCTCTGGAACTATATCGGTCCGATGAACGATCTGGTCCAGTATGTGTTGCGTGCCTGGGAATTGTGCAATGATCAGACCCCGCCGCATATCCGGGCGACCCTTGGCCTGCTGATCCATGGCGAAGGGTTACCTGTCCGGCTGGCACAGCATGCGCACCGTGATGTGTATGCCCGCACGGAGTTGGTGACCGCCCTGGACGCTGTCAGGGCGCCCGGTGTCCCGCATGTGATGCGGGTGGATGGGTTGATGTCTGGCGGCTATATCCACTGGTATACGGGGGATGCCGAGGCCTGTCTGGCGCTGTGGGCCGAGGCAGGGACCTTTGCCGGACAGCATGAAATGCATCCCGACCAGGTGAAACTATTGTCGTTGGCAGGTTGGCTGAGGGCCGAAATCGGTGATGCCGACGGTGCCCGCCGGGAGTTCAGCCAGGCCCAGTCTATCGCCGAGCAGCAGGGCCTTTATCGTAATCTTCCGCTGCTGCGGTTGGCAGATGCCGAATTCAATGTTGGCAATCACCAAGCGGCCATTGAGATTGCGCGCCGGGCATTGAGCCTGAACGAGCCGGCCATGCCCGTGCTGCGACAGACGCTGCATGCCAACCTATCCTCCTATCTTCTGCTCTGCGGTCAGATGGATGAGGCCTTGGTGCACGCACAGGCCGCCCTCATCATCACCCGTCGCATCCAATACAGCTTCGCCTATCCCTGGACGCTGGAACGTGGCTCCCTGCTGGCCGTCAGGATGGGCCAGATTGAACTGGGTCAAAAACTGGCCGCGTTGGGCGACACCCTGGTCCAATCCGGTACGCGCAGGCGAAGCGGGCCGGAACGTGCCCTGCATGCACAACTGACCAACGAACTGAGACCGAACGCCGAAGCACAGCCTCCAGCGGAGTGGCCGGTGGAGGAAGCACTGGAGACGCTGTCCGCCTTCTACGCCGCACATCTGTCGTCCCCGTCCAACCGAACATGATAGTGTTGATGCCGACGAGGATCGGTCAGGGACAGGGTTTATGAAGGCGAAGATTCTATTGATAGCGGTACTGATCTGCGGCGTGCTGTTCAACACGCTGCCGGCGCTGGCATTGGAGGGTGCGTCCTCCTACATGAAGGAAGGGGACATCGACCTTCTGTCGATCCTGCCCGCCGCGCCCAAGGAAGGTGACCCCCGGGCCGAGGCCGACCGCGCCATTTTCCGCGCCACCCGGAAGCTGGAAGGCTCGCCGCGCTGGCTGCTAGCCACCAGCGATGTCAGCGAGAAGCCGGATTACATGTACAGCGCCTATAGCTGTGCCATGGGCTTGGAGCTGACGGAAAAGCAGGCACCGGCCCTGACCCATGTTCTGGAAACGGCGGCGGATAACGCGTCCGATGCCAACCGCGCCGTGAAGAAGAAGTTCCAGCGTCAGCGGCCGTTCAAGTTCGATGACGGCCCGATCTGTCAGTCGCGAATTGAGGTGATGAGCTTTGATTACCCGTCAGGCCACACGACCCATGGCTGGACCTGGGCCCTGATCCTGGCCGAACTGATGCCAGAGCGGGCGTCGGCCATCTTGGCGCGGGGCCGCGCCTATGGTGAAAGTCGGATCGTCTGTGGCGTTCACAATGCCAGTGCGGTGGAGGCCGGGCGTTTGTCCGCGACCCTGTCCATGACCCGCCTGCGATCCTCTCCCGCTTTCCAGGCGGACTTAGCAGCGGCCAAGGCAGAACTGTCCGCTCTTGCGTCCCAATCTCAGCCGGATGCCGCCCGCTGTCAGGCCGAAGCCCAGACCCTGGCAACGCCGGTTCTGTGATCGATATATCTCGATGGTAGTATTCAGGGTCGATAGGTCAGTCCAGTCTAGTGAAGCTGCGGTATTGATGCCCTGAAAGCCCGTGAGAATCGGCATTCCCCGAAGTCTAAACAGTTGACCACATCGCAGTGCAGCGTGAATCACCGCACTGCGATGTGGCATTTTTGCAGCGCCAGCGCTAGACAGCGGCTCCAGGCCTGCTCGCCTATCGGCAATCCAGGCGATCTGCGGCTTTCCGCATCGATCCTGTCGCTTCAAACTCTTCAATCTGATTGTATGGATCAACTGAACATACATTATATCATATAAATATACTATGGGAGCGGTAACAAATTCGATTGACGATCCTCTCTCATTAGATAATAGTGCCTTTCAAAATATGGGATATGCGCTGAGGGCAAAAGGGGTGATCCCGGTCCCCGGCGCGTGGGCAAATCATCGAAAAGCCAAGTAGGGAGGTCACTCGTGAACAAGTGTGTAGTCAGCCGTCGCGGACGGCTGCTGAGCGGCACCGCCATTGCTGCCGCCGCTTTCGTCGGCGTCGCGTTGCCAGCGTTGGCACAGTCCACCCCCGCCTCGAATGACGTGCTGGAAGAGGTGGTGGTCACTGGCTCGCGCATTCCGCGCGCCTTCTCCGCCCCCACGCCTGTGAATGTGGTGGGCGCCGAGGAAGTGAAGCTGTCCGGTAACGTCAATATCGAGAAGATGCTGGCGCAGCTGCCGCAGGCCGTCGCCTCGCAGTTGGGCAGCGCCACCTCCAACACAGTTCCCGGTGGCTTTGCCGATGTGAACCTGCGTGGCTTCGGGGCCACCCGCAATCTGGTGCTGGTCAATGGTCGCCGCTTCGCCATCTATGGGCCGGAGCAGGTGACCGATCTGAATACCATCCCGTCCACACTGATTGCGCGCACCGAAATCGTCACCGGCGGTTCGTCGGCGGTTTATGGTTCGGATGCCATCACAGGCGTCGTGAACTTCATCATGCGCGACGATTTCGAAGGTGTCGAAGCCCGCGCCCAGATCAATCTGGACCAGCCGACGACCACCCCGACCTACAATGTCGACATCACGGCGGGCGGCAATTTCGCCAATGGCCGTGGCAATGTCGTGGTGGCCGGCAACTTCCTGGACCGTGGCGCCATCACGCGCGGCGACCGTGGCAGCTTTGCTTATGACAGCTTGTCCGATGGCTGCGTGGTCAAGGGGTCGGGCAGCGCCAATGGTGCGGGCACGCCCTTTACGCCGCCTGCGGGCCAGGGCTGCGTCGCCGGTGGCGGCGAGTTGGGCTTCATCCGGGGTGGTTCGGGCGATATCCCGAATGGCCGCTTCTCCGGCATTCCGTCGTTCGGCGGGTCCAATGCCGCGCTGAACGCCGCCTATACCGCCGCCGGTCTGGGTTCGCTGGGCTCACGTGGGTTCACCTTCAACGATGGTGGCACGACGGCGCGCCCGGCGATCACGCCGCAGGATGACTTCAACCTGGGTCCGGACAATTACCTGATCCAGCCGCAGCGCCGCGTGATGCTGAACAGCTTCGGCCATTATGATTTCACGGACAAGATCCGTGGTTTCATGGAGCTGCATTACTCCAACAATGTGGTCGACGCCCGCCTGGCCCCGACCAATGTCGGCGCGCCGACCCTGTTCAATGTGAACAACCCCTATCTGTCACCGGCCATGCAGGAGGTTTTCCGCCAGCTGGACCTGGCGGAAACTGGCACGACGACAGTGACCAGCGGTACCGCTACCCGCACTACCACGCGTGGTGATGGTCTGGCCCTTGTCACCGCCGGTCGCCGCTATGTGGAGGTTGGCCCCCGCCGCGCCACGGAACGCCGCAACACCTATCGCGGGGCCTGGGGCTTCGATTGGGATCTGGGCAGTGCGTCAGAGGATTTCCTCTCTGACCTGAACTTCAACACCTATTACACCTACGCCCGCACCGAGAATACGCTGCTGCTGCAGAACGCCATTTCGCGGTCGCGCTTGCAGGCCTCGCTGCTGTCCAACGGGTCGACGGCCCCCGTCTGTAACATCTTCGGCGCCAATATCTCCGCCGCGTGCCGTACGGCCATCGCCATCAACGCCACCAACTCCACCGTCGCCACCCAGCAGACGGCCCAGGCCAGCGTGACGGGCAAGCTGTTCCCGGTGCCGGCGGGCGATGTCGGTTTCTCCACCGGCGTGGAATGGCGTGACACCAGCGCCACCTTCACCCCCGACAGCTTCCTGGCGTCGGGCGACGTGGCGGGCTTCAATCCCGGCCTGCCGACCCGGGGCAGCACCAGCGTCAAGGAAGTGTTCGGCGAGTTGAACATTCCGCTGCTGCGCGATCTGCCGATGGTGGACGCGCTGGAGGCCAATGGCGCCTTCCGTTATTCCGACTATTCCCTGTCGGGCATCGGTTCGGTCTGGACCTATTCCGGTGGTCTGGATTATCGCGCCACCAGCGATATCGCCTTTCGTGGGCAGTATCAGCGCGCCATCCGTGCGCCCAACGTGAATGAGCTGTTCGGCGGCATCAACCGCGTGGTCAGCGTTGCCACCGACCCCTGTTCGTCCCGTGCCCCGGCAGCACAGCAGACGGCGGCGGTGCGCGCCATCTGTGCGGCTACGGGTGTGCCGACCGCCAATATATTCACGGCGGCGGTACAGCCCAACACCATCTTCGGTGCTGATTTCGGCGGCAACCCGAACCTGCGTGAGGAACGGTCCGATACCTACACATTCGGCACCATCCTGACGCCGGAATTCGTGCCCGGCCTGAACCTGTCGGTCGATTACTTCAAGATCAAGCTGGACGGCGCCATCTCTGCCCTGGGCGGCGGTCTGCAGAACACGCTGAACCTCTGTTACAACGTCATTCAGGACGCTGGCAGCGAGTTCTGCCGCGCCATCAACCGCAACCCGACGACGGGCGAGATCAACGATCCGTATGTGGCCAAGATCCTGAACGCCAATACGGGCCGCTTGCAGACGTCGGGTATCGATCTGGCGGCACGCTATTCCTTCGCCGCCGATTTCGGCTTCCCCGGCCTGTCGGATGTGTCGTCCTTCGACATTTCCACCAGCTACACCTTCCTGGATGATTTCACCTCCACCCCCGTGGCGGCATTCCCCAATATCCAGAATCACTGCGAGGGCTCGTTCGGCCCGACCTGCGGTCAGCCGCTGCCGGTCTGGCGGGGCAGCACGCGCGTCAGCTGGAATGTCGATGCCTTGCAGCTGTCGGTCCGCCACCGCTATGTCGGCAAGGTCACCACCGACCGTTACATTGTGCCCAAGCGTCAGGGTTCCGCCGCCACGCCGGCACTGGACAGCATCGCCTACCCAACGCTGGCCGCCCAGAACTACTTCGACGTCTCCTTCAACTATGATTTCAGCGACAGCCTGCAGGTCTTCGGCGGCGTGAACAATGCGTTCAACAACCGCCCGCCGATCACCACGCAGGGGCCGAATTCCAACACCTTCTCGGCCACCTATGACGTGCTCGGGCCCGAGTTCTTCCTGGGTGCTACGGTGAAGTTCTAAGTCAAGAAGCCCCTCTCCCGCCCTTGGGCGGGGGAGGGGGCATGATCGGGAGGGTGAAGATGTTCGACCGCCGTTCGCTTGTCATGGGTGCCGGGGCGATGGCCAGTGCCGGTATGGTTGCCGGGGCCGCCGCCGCCAAGACCCAACCCGCCCAGGGCGGGCCGTTCCAGGTCTTCCAGGCTGATATCCGCCAATTCGGGGCCAAGGGTGACGGCAGCGCCATCGACACGCCCGCCATCAACAAGGCCATCGATTATGTGGCCGAACGCGGCGGCGGTACTGTTTATTTCCCGCCCGGCACCTATGCCTGCTACACGATCCGGCTGAAAAGCCGCATTACGTTGTATCTGGAGCAGGGTGCCACCATCCTCGCGGCGGCACCCACCGACACCCAGGGCTATGACCATCCGGAGCCCATTCCGGACTGGAACAAGTATCAGGATTTCGGCCATAGCCATTGGCGCAACAGCCTGATCTGGGGCGAGGGGCTGCACGACATTGCCATCATCGGTCCCGGTCTGATCTGGGGCAAGGGACTGGGCCGTGGCGATGGCAAGGATAACTGGCTGAAGGACCCGTCCGGTCCCGGCACCGGCAACAAGGCCATCGCCCTGAAATGGTGCCGCAACGTCCTGCTGCGTGATTTCAAGGTGCTGGAGGGGGGATGGTTCGCCCTTCTGGCCACCGGCGTCGATAACATGACCATCGACAATCTGCTGGTCGATACCAACCGCGACGGGTTCGATATCGATTGCTGCAAGAATGTCCGGGTCACCAACTGCACCGTCAATTCCCCTTACGATGACGCCATCTGTCCCAAATCCAGCTTCGGCCTGGGCGAGGCGCGGGTGACGGAGAACCTGACCATTTCCGACTGTCTGGTGACGGGCAATTATCAGGTCGGGTCCGTCCTGGACGGCACCTGGAAGAAGATGCCCGCCGATTTTGCGCCCCTGATCCACGGGCGTATCAAATTCGGCACGGAAACCAATGGCGGTTTCCGCAACATCACCATCACCAACTGCATTTTCGAGGATAGCCGGGGTCTGGCGTTCGAGACGGTGGATGGCGGGGTGTTCGAGGATGTGACCGTCAGCAATATTGCCATGCGTGGCATTGTCGACGCGCCGATCTTCCTGCGTCTGGGCAAGCGCATGCGGGGGCCGGCGGGTGTGCCGGTCGGGTCGCTGAAACGTATCCTGATCCAGAATGTGGTCAGTTCCAGCGCCACCATCCTGCCGTCGGTCGTCGCAGGCCTCACCGAAAAGCCCATCGAGGATCTGCGCATCGCGGATTGCTATTTCCACCATGTCGGTGGCGCGCCAGCGTCTATGGCGCAGATCAATCCGCCGGAGGCCGAAATGGCCTATCCGGAAGCGACCATGTTCGGCGATCTGCCGGCCACGGGCTTCTTCATCCGCCACGCGCGGCGGGTGGAGATGACCAATGTCGAGATCGCAGTAGAAGCACCCGATCCGCGTCCGGCCATCCGGCTGGAGGATGTGAAGGACGCGGATTTCTTCCGCCTGCGCGTACCGCGCGCCGCCCCTGCCTTCGCGTTGAAGGATGTCGTCGATTTCCGCAGCACAGGCGCCCGCTGGCTGCCCGACCGGATCAATGACGGCCCGATCAATGGTACCTTCTAATCCCGAGGTCTTTTGAGATGAGCAGTTTTGCCGGGCGCTTTTCGGGGCGCAATGCGATCATTACCGGCGGCGCGTCCGGCCTTGGGCTGGCGGTTGCCCGCCGTGTACGGGCGGAAGGGGGGCGGGTCGCCCTCTGGGATCTGAATGCCAACGCCCTGGCGGCCGCCGCCACCGATGTGGATGCCACCCACACTGTGGCCGTTGATGTCGCCGATGCCGCACAGGTGGCCGTGGCCACACTGTCCAGTGTGGCGGCACTGGGTCATGTCGATATCCTGATCTGCTCCGCCGGGATCACCGGGGCCACCGCGCCGGTACAGGACTTCCCGTTGGACAGCTGGTACCGCACCATCGCTATCAACCTGCATGGCGTCTTTCATTGCTGCCGGGCCGTGGTGCCGCACATGTTGACGCGCGGTTACGGCCGCATCGTCAACATCGCGTCCGTTGCCGGCAAGGAAGGTAACCCCAATGCTTCCGCCTACTCGGCGTCGAAGGCGGGGGTGATCGGCTTCACCAAATCGCTGGGCAAGGAACTGGCGACCAAGGGCGTGATCGCCAACAGCCTGACGCCCGCCACCTTTGACAGCCCGATCCTGGATCAGCTGCCGCCAAGCCAGGTTGACTATATGCGCTCCCGCATCCCCATGGGGCGCCTCGGCATGGTGGAGGAAAGTGCTGCCATGGTCTGTTTCATGGCGTCACAGGAATGCAGCTTCACCACCGCTGCCACCTTCGATACCTCGGGCGGTAGAACCACATTCTAATTAATTCACCACAATCTAAGATCAAAATTCAGAATGTGAGAAATTTGCCGTATAAATCACCGGGCAGGACGCACTCGGCGTACCTTATGCCAAGGCACCATAGAGGCGTTCAGCCCGAAAAGGTGAAATGGGAGGATAATCAGGCATGGTTGGCAATCCGTTGCTGGGCGTTCTTTTCCACTGGTTGGGCGGTCTCGCCTCGGCCAGCTTTTATGTCCCCTATCGCGCTGTCCGGCGCTGGTCATGGGAGATCTACTGGCTGACCGGCGGCATCGTTTCCTGGCTGCTGGCGCCGTGGTTCTTTGCGTCGGTGCAAACCAACGACCTGTTGGGTGTGCTGTCGGCAACGCCAACGCCGACCCTGGTCTGGCCCGTTATCTTCGGCATGCTCTGGGGCTTTGGTGGCCTGACCTACGGCTTGACCATGCGCTATCTGGGCCTGTCGCTGGGCATGGCGGTGGTGCTGGGTCTGTGCACCGTGTTCGGTACCCTGATCCCGCCTTTGTTCCAGGGGGATTTCAAGGCCAAACTGATCGACACCGCGGGTGGCAATGTCATCCTACTGGGTCTGGCCGTTACCTTTGCCGGTATCGTGGTCGTCGCCATGGCGGGTGCGCGCAAGGATGCGGCCCTGTCGGAGGAGCAGAAGAAGGCCGCGGTGGCGGAGTTCGACTTTGTGAAGGGCATCGCCGTCGCCACCTTCTCCGGCATCATGTCCTCCTGCTTTGCCTTCGGGCTCGCGGCCGGGGAGCCGGTGAAGGCGCTGTCGGCGGCGGCTGGCACGGGTCCGCTCTGGACCGGTCTTCCTATCCTTTGCCTGGTGATGTTCGGCGGCCTGATCACCAATGCCGTCTGGTGCGGCATCCTGATCAACCGCAACAAGAGTGCCGGTGAATGGCTGGGCCGGACCAAGGACGCTGGCGAGCGTCCGCCGCTGGTCGCCAACTTCGTGCTTTGCGCCATTGCCGGTGCCGCCTGGTACTTCCAGTTCTTCTTCTACACGATGGGTGAAAGCCAGATGGGGGCCTATGGCTTCTCCTCCTGGACCCTGCACATGGCCTCCATCATCATTTTCGGCACGCTCTGGGGTTTTGCCTTCAAGGAATGGAAGGATGCGCGGCCCGGTGTGCGCCTGATGGTCTGGTCGGGTGTCGGCCTGCTGGTGCTGGCCACCATCATCATCGGTTACGGCAATCAGATGGCAGGGTGAAGATAATGCGTCGGTTCCTGCTTTCCACCGCCCTGTCCATCGCACTTCTGTCGCCCTTGACCGTGCGGGCGTCGGAACCGGCAACCTATGCCAACCCTATCCTCTATGCCGACTATTCCGACCCGGATCTGATCCGGGTCGGGGATGAGTATGTGATGGTGGCGTCCAGCTTCCATTTCTCACCCGGCATTCCGGTGCTAAAATCACGCGATCTGGTGCACTGGACCATCGTGGGGCATGTCCTGCCCAAGCTGCCCTTCGCACCCGACTATGATATGCCGGGGCCGTTTCAACTGGATGACACCAAGTCGAAGCCGGTGGACGGCACCCGCTATGCCAGCGGTGTCTGGGCGCCGTCCATCCGTCACCATGACGGCCTGTTCCATGTCTATTGGGCCACGCCGGACGAAGGTGTCTTTATGGCGACGGCGGAAAAGCCGGAAGGCCCATGGACGGTCCCGGTGCAGGTTATCGCCAAACCGAAGCTGGAAGACCCTTGCCCCTTCTGGGATGATGACGGGACGGCCTGGCTGGTCCATTCCGTGGTCGGCGCCGGCCCCATCATCCTGCATCGCCTGAGCCCGGATGGCAAAAGCGTGCTGGATGAAGGCAAGATCATCATCCAGGACAAGGAGAAGCTGCCCATCCTGGAAGGGCCGAAGCTTTATAAGCGCAACGGCTTCTACTATATCCTTGCCCCCATCGGCGGGGTGGAGAAGGGCGTGCAAGTGGCCCTGCGCTCCCGCTCTATCCACGGTCCCTATGAATGGCAGGTGGTGTTGAGCCAGGGGACAACGGCCCTGGAAGGCCCGCACCAGGGCGGCTGGGTGGAAACCCCGTCGGGCCAGGGCTGGTTCGCGCATTTCAACAGTACCGGCGCCTTTGGCCGCATCGTGCATCTGCAGCCCGTCGAATGGGTCGATGACTGGCCCGTGATGGGCAAGCGGATAGCCGGCACCTATGGCGGGGAGCCGGTGACGGTGCATCCGATGCCGGACACGGGCGTGGCCCCCACGCAGGACCGTTTACAGGACAGCGACGAATTCACGGCCAAATCGCTGGGCCTGCAATGGTCCTGGAATCATAACCCTGATGACAAGGCGTGGAGCCTGTCGGCCCGTCCCGGCTTCCTGCGCCTCACAGCGGGCAAGGCGGAACAGATTACGACCGCCCGCAACACCCTGACCCAGATTCTGCAAGGACCAGACCGGCTCATCACCGCACGGCTGGATATCTCCGGCCTGAAGGATGGGCAGCGGGCGGGCCTGTCCCTGTTCGGCGTGCGGCCCAGTTGGATTGGCGTTGCGGGGGAGGGGACGCAGAAGCGCCTGACCTTGTCGTCCGCTGGGGTGGAAACGCCGGGCCCGGTCGTGAAAGCCAGGACCGTACAGCTTCGGGCCGAGGTGACGGAGGATCAGAAGGTCCGATACGCCTACAGCCTGGATGAGGGAAAAAGTTTTCAGCCGTTTGGCGAGCCCATTCAGCTGGCCCGCTTCTCCTGGTGGAAGGGCTCCCGCCCCGCCCTTTTCACCTTCACGAAGGGGCAGCCAGGGGGCGTGGTGGATGTCGATTGGGTACGGCTGGGGCCGTTGAGCAACGGGGATGCACGATGATCCACACACTCTCCCGCCGCGCGTTGCTGTCCGCCGGTGCCGCCGGTCTGGCCAGCCTGTCCATGCCGCGCGGCGTCTGGGCCGGTGACACGCAGATGGCCGATGCTCCGCGTTTCACCACCACCAACAGCGCCTGGCAGACAGCTTATGACAAGGCGCTGGAGGTGCTGGCCGGCAATGTGCAGGTCATGCCCTATGTCACCAAGCCGGTTCTGATCGAAGGCAGCGTCTATCGCGGCATCTGGCAGGAATGCGGCCCGCATGAGGCCCTGGTCTATCGCAAGTTCCGCCCGGATGTGGCCCGCAACAGTCATCTGACTTTCTTTGAGCTGCAGCGCGCCGACGGGCAGTTGCCGGCCAATAACAAGGTGGCGGAAACCGGTTTTGGCCAGATCCAGATGGTGGTGCCCATCGCGGCCACTGCCTGGGAATTGGCGCGCGATACCGGCGACGGCGAGCTGCTGGAGGCAGCGTATCGGGCCTGTGGTGCCTGGGATGGCTGGTTGATGCGTTATCGCAACACGCGCGGGACCGGTCTGGTGGAAGGGTTCTGCACCTATGATACCGGCCATGATAACAGCCCGCGCTGGGCCGGGATGCCCAACCAGTGTCCCAACAAGGATGCACGGCGGCATCATGACCTGGCCGGGTTGCCGCGCCTGTGCCCCGACCTTTCAGCCACCATCTATGGCGCCCGCCGCGCCCTGGCCGACATGGCCCGCGCCCTGGGCCGCACCACAGAGGCCGACCGCTGGACGGAGCAGGCGGAGGTGATCCGCAACCTGATCCTGTCGAAACTTTATGTGGCCGAGGACGCGGCCTTCTATGATCTGGATGCGGAAGGCAAGTTCATCCGCGTGCGATCGGATGTGATCAGCCGGGTCTGCGGTGAGCATGTGGTGGATCAGGCGCTGTTCGACACGCTGTGGACGCGCCATCTGCATAACCCCAAGGCCTTCTGGGGCAAATATCCGCTCTCCTCCATCGCCATGGACGACCCCGCCTTTGTGCGCCCCATACCGGCCAATAGCTGGGGCGGGGCCAGCCAGGGGCTGACAGCGCTGCGCGCGCCGCGCTGGATGGACCATTATGGCCATGCAGCGGAATTTACCGAGATGATGGACCGCTGGTGTGAGGCGATCCAGGCCGATCTGACTTTCCGGCAGCAGATGGACCCCGATACCGGCCTGTTCACCCATGGGGAGGATCACCCCAACTACTCACCCACCGCGCTGGTCATGGTGGATTACACCTGGCGCCTGATCGGCGTTGTCGAAGAACCCGGCAGCCTGTTCTGGAACATCCGACCCGGCCACAAGGCGGCGCAGGGCGCGCGGCTGTCGCTGCCACTGGATGGCGGCGGGTCGGCATCGGTTGCCTATGATGCCAGGGGGGCGGACCTGACCCTGTCGGGCAAGCCATTGGCGCGCGTGGAAGGTGGGGCGGCCCGCCTGATCACCGCCAAAGACGGCACGCCACAGGCATTGCTGGGCATTTCGCCCCAGGCACAGCGCGTCTCGTTGCGCATGCCCGGTCGCGCGGTACGGCAGTTCAACCTGAAGCCCAATCAGCGTCTGGCGATCTAGCCTGGTGTGAGGAAGGGAGGACCCCATGCAGTTCGGATATGCCCGTGTCTCCCGTGTGGACGAACCAGGAAATCCCAGCCAGATCAGGGCGCTGCGCGAAGCGGGGTGCGAACGCATCCTGACGGAGGTGGCGTCGGCGGGCCGATGGGACCGGCCCGAACTGTTCCGTCTTCTGGACGGTCTTTCGCCGGGCGATATCGTTGTGGTCACCGGCCTGGATCAGCTGTCGCGGTCGTTCAAGGAGGTGCTGCATCTTCTGGACCGCATCGCGCGGGCCGGTGCGGGGTTCCGCAGTCTGGCGGAAGGGATCGAAACCATGGGTCCCGCCGGCCATATGCTGATGCGGATGATCGCATCCTTCGCGGCTTTTGAACGCGTGATGCTGCTGGAACGGACCGGGGCTGGCCTTGTCAAAGCGCGTGCAGCCGGTCGGGTTGGCGGGCGCCGTCGCAAGCTGGATGCCAAGCAGCGGCGGGAGATTGCGGAATGCATCCTGTCTGGTGACCGTACAGGCGCCGAAATGGCCCGTCAGCATGGGATCAGCCAGCCGACCGTATCGCGGATCGTGGCCGAACATCGTTTGTCTGCCGGGCTTGGGCAACGCAGCGTTTAGTCGCCGCCCGCCCGTTCCACCCGATTGCGCCCGCCCTGTTTGGCGGCGTAAAGCGCATAATCGGCGCGGGCATAGAGCCCGTCGAAATCCTCTTCAGGGCGCAGTTCGGCGATGCCAAGGCTGGCCGTCACATGGATCGCCTGACCATCGGCGGTGACCTCCCCGTGCTCAATGGCCTGTCGCAGCCGTTCGGCCAGCGGCACGGCGCCTGCCATACCAGTGTGCGGCATCAGCAGGGCGAACTCTTCCCCCCCGATCCGGCCGATCAGGTCAGTGCCGCGCATATGGTCAGACAGAAGCTGTCCCGTCATGGCCAGGGCGGCGTCGCCGCCCGGATGGCCATAAGTGTCGTTGATCCGCTTGAAATCATCCAGGTCCAGAACCGCCAGCGACAGGGGCGTGCCATGGCGCTGCGCCAGTTCGATCATCTGTCCGGCGCGTTCCATGAAGTGACGGCGGTTGGCGCAGCCGGTCAGCGGATCGGTCATGGCCAGCTGTTCCAGCATTTCATTGGCCGAGCGCAGATCGGCGGTGCGGTCGGCGATCTGCTGTTCCAACTCCACCTGTTTCTGGCGCAGATAGGCGGTACGCCACCCGACAAGGCCGGCCACTGCCGACAGCCCGGCCAGCAGGGCCAGCAACCGCACCCATAGAAGCTGATACCAGGCCGGCATGACGCGGACCGTCAGGGCCAGGGACTGATCGGTCCACAGCCCGTCACGGTTGCTGCCGCGCAGGCGCAGCGTGTAGGTGCCGGGCGACAGGTTGGCATAGACGGCCAGCCGGCGGCTGGAATCGGTGGCGACCCAGTCGCGATCATAACCGTCCAGGCGGTAGGCATAGAGGTTGCGTTCCGGGGACGTGTAGTCGAGTGCTGCGAACTCCACGGCCAGACTGTTGGCCTCCGGCGTGATGATCAGCGGCGGTGCCGGTGCCGCGGCGTGGTTGAAGGGAGCCACCGGCAGCGACTTTCCACCAACGCGCAGGTCGGTGATAACAATGGGGGGGCGGAACCGCCAGGGGGGCAGGGTACCGGGGCGGGTGACCGTGATCCCGCCCTTCGCACCGAACAGGCCTTCCCCCTCAAGGCTGGTGGCGCCGGCGCCCACGAAATAGTCGACCAGCGGCGCACCATCGGCCCGGCGCACGGGCCGTACTGTCATGGCGACCGGATCAATCAGGGCCAGGCCATCGTCGGTTCCGGCCCAGATGGCGCCCGACCCATCCATCTGCAAACTGTCGACATTGGCATGGGGCAGGCCATCAGCCGTGCCCAGGCGGCGGAACCGGGGCCGCCCCTCTGCGTCGCGCCCCGTCATCATGGCGAGACCGCCCCCGAAGGTACCAACCCAAAGCCGACCCTGCCGGTCGAACAGCAGACAGGAGACGAACCGGGCCGGCAGACCCATCGGATCGGTCGGTGCCGCCGGGATCAGGCTGCTGGTGCGGGCGGTGAGGTTGATCTGCACCAGCCCATTGCGGGTGCCGACCCACAAATCTTCTGCCTGACCGCGCCGTGTGACCATGACCCCCGGGTCTGGCAGGTTCAGACCGTCCGCCCGCCCCAGCACGACGGTGCCGAGATCGTCTCCTCCGCCGGGCACCACGCCCCAGATGCCGTCATCTTCCCCGCCGATCCACAGAACCCCATCCTCGAACGACAGGGTGGTCACCGCAGCATGGCGGTCCCGCCCCGGTATCGTGGCTAGGCGCAGACCAGCCTGCCCCGGCTCCCGGACATAAAGCCCGCGGCGGCTGGCGAAATAGACACGGCCATCGGCATCTTCCGCGATTGAAAAGACCGCATCCTGGGGAAGGCCTGTCTCCGGATTGTCCTGTTCTGGCGTCACGGTATCGATCAGGCCCTTCACGGGATCAATCAGGTCGGCGCCCCCGGTCAGGTAGCCCAGCCAGAACCGCCCGTCGCGCGTGGGCCGGATGACGGAGACATCACTGCCGCGCGGCGCCCTGGGCCGCAGGGTCCCGCCGAAAATGGTGGAAACGATGCCGCTGTCGAACGGACGGTATGACAGCCCGCCCGTCGTGCCTACCCAGACCGATCCCGCATCATCGCGCAGAACCGACCAGACATCATCATGGACCAGACTGTTGGGCAGCGTCCGGTCATGGCGGATAGGGCGCATTTCCAGGCTGCGCAGGTCAACCGCCCAGATACCGCCACCGCGCAGCCCGACCCACAGTTCCTGCGGTCGCACCAGGGACAGCGCCGATACGCCCCGTGCCGCACCGACCAGGGGGCCTGCATCGACGGGGCGCAGGGTGCTTTCGCCGCTGTCCAGGATGAAAAGACCACCGCGCCGGGTGCCGACCCACAAGCGCCCCTGATCATCCCGCAACAGAACCGAAACACCGCCCGTACCCTCCGCGATCGGCAACAAGGTGAAGCTGCTGCCGGCATCGTCACTGCGGGCCAATCCCTGGACCGTGCCAACCCAAAGGGTTCCCGCATCCTCCCGCAGCAGCGACAGTACCCGGCCAACCGGCAGGCCCACCTTTGCTGCTTCATCGCCGGTCAGATGCCGGACCTCACCGCTATCCTGGTCCAAATGGTGTAGCCCGACATCGGTACCAATCCACAGGCCACCCTGGCCATCATCGGAAAGGGCGCCGATGTGCGTGCGCTGGCCGGCGGGTTTCAAGGCGATGCGAATGAAGGTGTCGGTGGTGCCGTCGAACCGGGACAGGCCGCCAGCGGAGCCGCCCACCCACAGGTGCCCGGCCTTGTCCACGAACAGCCGCTGGACCCAGTCATCGGGCAGGCTGCCGGGCTGGGCCGGATCGGCGCGATAGGTACGGAAACGGTACCCGTCCCAGCGGGCCAAACCGCCCTGAGTCCCGATCCAGATGAAGCCCTGCCGGTCCTGCGCCAAGGCCGTCGGCACGATGTGGGGCAGGCCCTGGTCGCGGCCATAATTCTGGAACACAGTATCGGCCAGCGCGTCCCAGCGCTCCGCCGTTGCCGGCAATGGCAAAAGAACAAGGATAAGACAGGTAAAGACTAGGCAAAGGAACCAGCCGCCGCTGTCCTGACAGTTCTTGACGGGTCCGCCGGAAATCAAGATGCGGCTGTCCTTCCCCTTATCGCCAAGCCGATGATAGCAGAAGAAACAGCCAAAGCCATTGCGCCTTAAGGCCCTAGCAGCCTTTCCGCAAACTCTGCGGGGATGGAGTTGCCATACGGTGGAATGCAGGGACCGTAGATGGTGCTGCGCATGCCGAGGCAGCGAAAGTTGATGCTTGGCTGCTCTGGGTCTAGCCGCCGCCGCGAAGCCGACATCGGGGCGTTCCATAAGACAGGACACAAAAAGAAAACCCCCGTAGCTGGATGCGCCTACGGGGGTCTTCTCAATTCCGAAACCACAAGGACCTATGTCAAAACGCGGTTTCGGGATGGTTGCTGCGATATATCAAGTAATCGCCAAATTATGCTGCGGTGGGGTCATGTTTTTACACACCCTCCCAGGCTACGGAGCGCAGTCGATCGCCGGTCTTACTCGGCCGCCCACTGCGTAGGGGGCGTCTTTACCGTCAAAATCACCCTCCGTGTCTTTGTTACGATTTGATGGTGCGCCCGTTGCGCATGGGCGTCAAGCGTTTTTGTGGGGTGCCTCCACACCCTATCCCAAAGGTCACGACATGGCGAAACCATGCAAGCGGGGGGCTGCGCGCTATCAATGGTGGCACGCCCAATTGTGACCGTGACAAATCCCTTATTTCTCCAGCGGCAGGCTGGGTTACCCTTTCGGCAATCCGGGGTCATGCCATCCCCGCCGTCCGTTGAAGGAGCCTGTGCCTTGAAGCGTTTCGGTTTTCTGCTGGCCGCCGGTGTGGCGTTGCTGGCCCTGGGGCAGCCGGCATTCGCTGCCGATGCCAATGTCTTTACTCCCGCCACCCTGAAGGCCAGCAGCGATATCCAGGCCAAGGCCCTGGCCGGGTCCGGGGCCTATGGGTTCGTCGAATCATTGACGGTGCGTGTCGGCCCGCGTCTGGCGGGATCGCCTGCCGCCAAGCTGTCGCATCAATGGGCAGAAGCGCGGTTCAAGGAACTGGGGCTGAGCAATATCAAGGTTGAGCCGTTTACGGTGGATGGCTGGGAACGCGGGATCGAGCATGCGTCGATCCTTTCCCCGGTCGCCCACCATCTGCATGTCACGGCGCTGGGCCATTCCGTGACGACCCCGCCAGACGGCATCACGGCTCCTGTCGTACGCTTCGATACGCTGGAAGATCTGGAAGCCGCACCGGAAGGCAGCCTGAAAGGCAAGATCGCCTTCGTTGACAAGAAGATGAACCGTCTGCAGGATGGCGGCGGCTATGGCGAGGCGGTGGGGGTGCGCGGCAAGGGGCCGGAGGCGGCGGCGCGCAAGGGCGCGGTTGGTCTGCTGATCCGGTCCATCGGCACCGACAGCCACCGTTTCCCCCATACCGGCATCACCCGCTATGCCGACGGTGTGACGGCCATCCCCGCCGGTGCCCTGTCCAACCCTGACGCCGACCAACTGAACCGCGTTCTGGCACTGGGTCAGCCCGTGTCGGTGAAGATGGTCCTGTCCAGCCAGGCCATGGGGCCGCTGTCTGACGCCAATGTCATGGCGGAGATCAAGGGCCGCGAACTGCCCGACGAGATCGTGGTGATCGGCGCGCATCTTGACAGCTGGGATCTGGGTACCGGTGCCCTGGATGACGGGGCCGGGGTCGGTATCGTCCTGGCGGCGGCCAAGATCATCAAATCCATGCCGCAGGCCCCGCGCCGCACCATCCGCTTCGTCCTGTTCGGGGCGGAGGAGGTGGGGCTGGTCGGTGCCTATGCCTATGCCAAGCAGCATGCCGCCGAACTGCCCAAGCATCAGGCTGGCACCGAGGCGGATTTCGGTGCTGGTCCCGTCATCACTTTCAATGCCAACTTCCGGCCAGAGGCGAAGCCGGTGGCGGAGGCTATCGGCAAGGCGCTGGCCCCGCTGGGCATCGTGCCGGGACGTGGCTCCAGCAGCGGCGGACCTGATATCGGTCCGCTGGCGGCGCAGGGGGTGCCGACGGGTGGCCTGGGTCTGGATGGCACGGACTATTTCGATTACCACCACACCGCCGACGACACGCTGGACAAGGTTGACCCGAAGAAGTTGGATCAGGCCACGGCGGCCTTTGCCAGTTTCGCCTGGCTGGCGGCGGAAGCACCGATGGCCCTGGGGCCTGTGCCGAAGAAGGCCGAATGATCCTGGTTCAGCTGCTGGACGGGATGGCGTAGGTGCCTGTGGCATGGGCGACCGGGTCGGGGTCGCCCAAGGAATGGATCAGCACCTCGCCATAGGCCAGCCGGCGGCCCGGTTTCAGTATCCTGGCTTCACCGACCAGGGGGCGCTGCGGCGGCTTTTTCAGGAAATGGATGGTCATGTCGCTGGTCACGGCCAGCGGCACATTGCCGATCTGGCTTAACACCGCGCCATACAGCGCCAGATCGGCCAAGGTGAACATGGTAGGCCCGGAAATGGTGCCCCCGGCGCGGATGGTCCGTTCATCCGCCTCCACCTGCATGGTGCAGCGGCCCCATTGCATCTCCAACACGCTGAACCCGCCAGCGCGCACCTGTGGCATATGTTCATCCAGCAGGCGGATGAAACCTTCAACATCCAGGGCCGTTGGCCGTTCGGTGGCCGTCATGCCATCTTCTCCCTCTTGTCCCCCACCATGGTAGGCGGGCGGATACGGCCAAGCGACCCGGACTTTGGGCTGGGCCCTGTGGAGCTGAACCCATGAACCATGACCATTATTCAGATGATCTGATCCGCCATGTCCTGGACAGCGCCCGTACCATTGCAGTGGTTGGGGCGACCGCGGACCCAGCCAAGCCCAGCTTCTATGTGATGAAATATCTGCATGACCGGGGACATCGGGTGATCCCGGTGAACCCAGCGCTGGTAGGGCGAACGGTCCTGGGCCAGACCGCCTATGCCAGTCTGGCCGATCTGCCGGAACGCCCCGACATGGTCGATATCTTCCGCCGAGCGGATGCGGCGGGGGAGGTGGCGGTTGAGGCGGCGACGCGCGGCATCCCCTTCATCTGGATGCAGCTTGGCATCCGCAATGATGCGGCGGCGGCCAAAGCCGAGGCGCTGGGCAGCACCGTGATCATGGACCGTTGCCCCATGATCGAGGTGCCGCGCCTTTACCGTTGAGCCTTCTCCGCCGACACAGCGGCCAGAATCAGGTCATGGACGGTCTGGTTGACCGGTGTCGGGATACCATGGGCCGCACCGCGCCGGATGATGACGCCGTTGCGGGCATCAAGCTCCATGGGCCGCCCCGCCATCCGGTCGGCCAGCAGGGAATTGATCCCCGCCGGTGCCGCCGCGCAGCAAGCATCCATCACCTGATCCACCGTTGCATCGTCCATATTGGCCCCCTCGGCCCTGGCGACGGCGACGCATTCGGCCACCAGGGCGCGCATCACCGGCGCCGCCCCCGCATGATGGACGATGCCCGCCGGTTGCCGTAGCAGGGCCGACACTGCACCGGCGGCATTCAGGCACAGCTTGCGCCAGACAACGGTCGTGAAATCGGCATCCGCCGTCACATTGATGCCGGTCCCGTGGAATAGAGTGATGAAGTCGGCACTGTCCGGCCCTTGCGGTACCACCATGATGCCGGCGGCGCGTTGCAGAACGCGGCCAGGGCCCAGCCGTTCGGCGGGGATATCCAGCATCACCGGTAGGATGCGGGCGGGATCGACAAAGGCCGCGAAATTCGCCACATGCTCCACCCCGTTCTGCAGCACGGCCAGCCGCGTCTGCGGCCCCATCAGGGCGGGCAGCCAGGTGCGGGCGATGGCGGCACTGTCATAGGCCTTGGTGGTAGCGATCACCCAATCGACCGGGCGTGTCTGCGTCGGATCGGCATAAAGGGTCGGCGTGGCGGCGACGGTGCCGTCCGGTCCCTGCACCTCCAGGCTGCTGAAGCCACCGCTGCGCAGGCACAGGCTGACATCCAGCCCGCCCCGGGCCGACAGGCGGGCAGCGATGACGGTGCCGATGGCGCCCGCCCCGACAATGGCAATACGCGGTATGGACATGGCGTCAGGTCCTGTAGAACAGCGCCCAGGCGGCCAGGGAAACGGCCCCGAACAGGAAGGCCAACATATAGGTTTTTACCGGCACGGGCACCTTTTCGTCCGGACCGGCGGGGCCACGGGCCTTGCCGGTGCTCTTGCCCTTGGCCGGTTGCTGCTTTGGCTTTGCCCGCTCGCTTCCGGCCACAACGGTCGGCTTGGGCCGATCGCCCTTGCGCGGGTCATGCAGTTCGATGAGGCGCCAGTCGAAATCGGCCAGCGCCTCATCGCTGACGAAATCCACCTGGATCAGGCGGACAGGGCCGGCACCATGCAGGTTCACGGCATTGCGGAATTCCGCCTTTCCCTGGCCCAGATCATCGACCAGGGACAGGGTTTCCCATTTCGCCCCTTTGGGCCGCTGTACCGCGTATTTCCGTTCCGCCACGTGATGCCCCGACCTACTCACCCGCCTGCAACAGCGCGCCGCGCTGCCGCGCATTACGGAACGCCCGCAGGAAATATAGGGAAGCCAGCCCCAGATAGAAAAGGTTAAGAATAACGGCCAGCCCCAGCATCCGCCATTCCACGGTCCCCTGATAGAGAACGGCCCGCATTCCCTCAAACACATGGGTCGATGGCAGGGCCAGGGCGACATACTGCACTGCTGGCGGCAGCGCGGAGACGGGGTAATAGACGGCGGAGAAGGGGGCCAGCACGAACACGGCCATCCAGCACAGCGACTCCGCCCCCAGCCCGTGCCGCAGAATCATGCCCGATGTCAGCAGCCCGACCGCCACGCCCAGCATCATCAGATTGGCGAAGAATGCTGCCAGCGGCAGGCCCAGGTCGAGGATGGAGATATCGAAGAAAATCACCGCCAGGATGGAAGGCGGCAACACGCCCAGGATGACGCGGATGAAACCCATCACCACCAGCGACACCACCCATTCCCAGGGGCGAAGCGGGCTGACGAACAGGTTGCCCAGGTTACGGGACCAAAGCTCCTCCAGAAAGGTGATGCTCATCCCGATCTGGGTACGGACCAACACTTCCCACAGCAGCACGGCAGAGATCAGCACGCCAGCGGCCCCCGCCAGCAGCGAGGTCTGACCACGCAGGAACTGCGACATGAAACCCCAGACCAGCAACTGCACCGTGGGCCAGTAGCAAAGCTCAAGCATGCGCGGCCAGCTTTGCCGGATCAGGAACCAGTTGCGCATCACCATGCCCATGATGCGGCGTGGTGACCCGCCCAGGAAGCCGGGGCTCGAAATGGCCTGATCGGGAAGATTGGTCGGGTTCTGCATTGCGGGACGCAGACTACTGGATCGCTCGGAAATGCGAAACCCCCGCCGGTTGCCCGGCGGGGGTCTGCTGATCATCGCTGAGTGCCGGCCCGTTACGGGGCCGAACGCATCAGACGCTGTAGTACATCTTGTACTCGATCGGGTGCGGCGAGGTTTCGAACGCCAGCACTTCTTCCATCTTCAGCTCAATGAAGCTGTCGATCATGTCGTCGGTGAAGACGTCGCCCTTCTTCAGGAAGTCGCGGTCGGCCGACAGGCTTTCCAGGGCTTCGCGCAGCGAGCGGCAAACCGTCGGGATTTCCTTCAGTTCTTCCGGCGGCAGATCGTACAGGTTCTTGTCCATGGCTTCGCCCGGATGGATCTTGTTCTGGATACCATCCAGACCGGCCATCAGCATGGCGGCGAACGCCAGGTAGGGGTTCGCGCCCGGATCGGGGAAGCGGACCTCGACGCGCTTGCCCTTCGGGCTCGACACGTGCGGGATACGGCAAGAGGCCGAACGGTTGCGGCTGGAGTAAGCCAGCAGCACCGGTGCCTCATAACCCGGGACCAGACGCTTGTAGCTGTTGGTCAGCGGGTTGGTGAAGGCGTTAAGGGCACGAGCGTGCTTGATGATGCCGCCGATATAGAACAGAGCGGTTTCCGACAGGTCGGCATACTGGTTGCCGGCGAACAGCGGCTTGCCGTCCTTCCAGATCGACTGGTGGCAGTGCATGCCCGAGCCGTTATCGCCGAACACCGGCTTCGGCATGAAGGTCGCCGTCTTGCCGTACTGATGGGCCACGTTATGGACCACATACTTGAACAGCTGCATGCCGTCGGCCATCTTGACCAGCGTGCCGAACTTGACGCCCAGCTCGTGCTGCGAAGCGGCCACTTCGTGGTGGTGCTTCTCGACCTCGACGCCCATTTCGCCCAGGACGGTCAGCATCTCAGCGCGCAGGTCCTGGGCGCTGTCGATCGGGGCCACGGGGAAGTAGCCGCCCTTGACGCCCGGACGATGGCCCAGGTTGCCGCCTTCGTAGGAACGACCGGAATTGTACGGACCCTCTTCGGAGTCGAACTCGTACATGACCTTGTTCATCGAGACTTCGAACTTCACGTCGTCGAACACGAAGAATTCGGCTTCCGGACCGAAATAGGCGGTGTCGCCGATGCCGGCCGACGCCATGTAGCGCTCAGCGGCCTTGGCGATGGAGCGCGGGTCGCGGCTGTAGGGCTGACGGGTGGAGGGCTCCAGCACGTCGCACAGAACGGTCAGCAGCGGCTGGGCCGAGAACGGGTCCATGACGGCCGTCGACAGGTCCGGCAGCAGGGTCATGTCGGACTCGTTGATCGCCTTCCAGCCGGCGATGGACGAGCCGTCGAACATGACGCCGTCGGTCAGCAGATCCTCATCGACAGTGCAGATATGCTGGGAAACGTGGTGAACCTTCCCCTTGATGTCGGTGAAGCGGAAATCGACATACTTGACGTCGTTTTCCTTGATCAGGTCGAAGAACGTGGCCAAATCGGACATAGCCTCTGCTTCCGTGGTTTGAGGTTTGTCGTGGAAGGAACTGGTCCCAGGCTTTGGGGCCGCCGGTTGGTGGCGTTACTCCATCCCCGGACCATTTGAAAGAAAATTCTGTACCCTGGTTTCGGGCGCTTCGGATGTTGCCGAAATGCCCGAAAAAACGTCAGATGGCGTCGGGGCCGCGCTCGCCGGTGCGGATGCGGATCACCTCTTCCACCGGGGTCACGAAGATCTTGCCGTCGCCGATGCGGCCCGTATGGGCGGCCTGCTGGATCGCCTCGACGGCGCGTTCCACCATACTGTCATCCATGACGACCTCAATCTTCACCTTGGGCAGGAAGTCGACGACATACTCGGCCCCCCGGTAGAGTTCGGTATGGCCCTTCTGGCGGCCAAAGCCCTTGGCTTCGGTCACGGTGATGCCCTTGATCCCCACTTCGTGGAGGGCTTCCTTCACCTCATCCAGCTTGAAGGGCTTGATGATCGCTTCAATCTTCTTCATCGCGTCCCGCAGCTCCAAATTTCGGCACCGGTCCGGCTGTTGCCACCCTGACCGGTGCGGCCATACTATAAGCATGCCCCATGCCAGTTGGATGTGGCATGGGATCGCTGGCATTTGATCATGTTTTGCGGGTAGTGTGATCAAAAAATGTGCAAATATGTGGTCACATTTTAATCGTCAGGCCGAAAAACTGCGCATTAACCAAGCGAAGCGCCTTGTTCAGTGGCAAAATGCTGTCACGTCTGCGGCCTTGTTCCGAGCAAAGCGGGCCTGCGATTTTTTGTAAAAGGAATGCTTGACGCCCTGGGGCTGTTGTTGCATAAGGCGGCCTCCGGCGGCGGTGGTAGCTCAGTTGGTAGAGCTCTCGGTTGTGGTCCGAGTGGTCGCGGGTTCGAGTCCCGTCCATCGCCCCATTCTCCCTTGGCGGAGAAACTGGAAAAAAGGCTGCCTCCTGGCGGCCTTTTTCATTTCCAGGCCGTGCCCACCCTGGCGCAAACTGGCCCCGTGCTTTCTCCCGAGCTGGAAGATAGGGCATGGCCCATGAAATCCTGACGGTCGCTCAGATGTATTCGGTCGACCGCGCTGCCATGCAGGCGGGCATCCCCGGCAGTCTGCTGATGGAACGCGCGGGCATGGCTGTGGCGCGTGAGGCGATTATTCTGTGCGGTGGCCGGCCCCGGCCTGTCGTGATCCTGTGCGGTCCCGGCAATAATGGGGGTGACGGGTTCGTGGCGGCCCGGCATCTGTCCGCCGCCGGTTGGCGGGTGCGGGTCGGGCTTTTGGGCGACCGTGTGGCGCTGCGCGGGGATGCGGCCTGGGCGGCGGAATGCTGGACTGGTTGTGTGGACGTGGCTTCACCGGACCTGCTGTCCGGTGCCGGTCTGGTAATCGACGCGATGTTCGGCGCAGGACTGAACCGTCCGCTGGAGGGGCAGGCACTGGCGCTGGTGCAGGCCATGGCGCAGCCGGGCTTGCCGGTTCTGGCCGTGGATGTGCCCAGCGGCATCCATGGCGATAATGGGGTGGTGCTGGGTGCGGCCCCCGTCGCGGATGTCACGGTCAGCTTCTTCCGGCCCAAACCCGCCCATTACCTTTATCCGGCACGCGGCCATGTCGGGCGGCTGGTCATTGCCGATATCGGCATCCCGGACACTGTTCTGGCCAGCATCGGCCCGACCATCCAGACCAATGACCCGACTCTGTGGCGCGCGCAGTTCCCCAGGCCCGCTGTCACGGGGCACAAATATCAGCGCGGCCATGCCCTGATCCTGGGTGGGACGGTGATGACGGGGGCGGCCCGACTGTCGGCGCGGGCTGCCCTGCGTCTGGGTGCCGGGCTGGTGACGCTGGCCTGTGAGCCGGCGGCGCAGCTGGTCTACAGTCTGTCCATGCCCAGCCTGATCGTGCAGCCCATCACCGATGCGGGCGGCTTTTCGGAACTGCTGGCCGACCCACGTCGTAACGCCGTTCTGCTAGGGCCGGGCGCCGGGACGGGGGCCCTGTTGCGCGAGGCGGTGCTGGCCAGCCTCCGTGCCGGAAAGGCCGGTGTGCTGGATGCCGATTTTTTCAGCAGTTTTGCAGGTGCGCTTTCGACGCTGCGGCAGGCTGGCCTCAATGACCGCTGGGTGCTGACCCCGCATGAGGGGGAGTTCGCGCGGCTGTTCGGTCCGCTGACCGGTTCCCGCCTGGACCGTGCACGCCATGCAGCGGCGGAGTCGGGGGCGGTGGTGTTGCTGAAAGGACCGGATACGGTGATCGCGCATCCCGATGGGCGGGTGCGCGTCAATCATAATGCGCCACCTGATCTCGCTATTGCGGGCAGCGGCGACGTGCTGTCGGGCCTGATCCTGGCCCTGCTAGCCCAGGGGATGGACCCGTTCGACGCCGCCAGTACAGGTGCCTGGCTACATGGCGCTGCGGGCCAATACTGTGGTCGGGGGCTGATCGCGGAGGACCTGCCCGAGGCGGTGCCGGCTGTTTTGAAGCAGAATAATCTTTGAAAAACAGTCAGGTAATGTTGTTGCACGCCCTGTCGTGTGCGCGACGCGACATCTCCAGGGTTTCGTTTCGGCAACATCGGAATGTGAATCCACACTGTTAAGTATTACCAGAATGATGTCCTAACAGCCGATCCGTGTGACAATGATGTTTCATTGATTTGCCTAAAATCCAGGATAAATCCTGGGAAGATAGTCGCAGGATTCTGTGACATCTTATTGCGCACACAAAATGAATGCGTTAATTTCCATATACCGGAAAAGCAGTACCACTTTTGGGAAACGGACGGCCAATGGCGGGTCAAGTCCGGGGTGAACCGAAATGGGGGGCGTTACGATGAGCGTGTCGTTGTTCAAGCGTTCCAAACCGTTGGCGGCCCCTGTTCCGGGTGCCGTGTATCAGCGGGTGATCTTTAACACCGTGGAAACGGCCCGCGTGCTGGCCGTGACACAGGACGGTTTTCCGCTCCCCCATGTGCGCTATGTGGCGCGCAATGATGTGGTGGACGGGCCTGACCCGCATGGTCTGCGCCGGGACAAGGGGGCGGTGCGCACCCTGACGGTCGACAGTTTCACGCGGCTGTTCGGCAGCCCGCGCGCGGGCTGATCGTTTCACCTGAGACGAGTTTGCTGATATAAGCGCCGATGGGTCTTCCGTCGGCGGTTTGCCTGTTGGCCGGCTTTGGTCGGGCGTGCGGTGGCGGGGCCAGATGCCTTCTGTCAGGGACACGTCCACCATGCCCGATATTCGCCCCGCCGCCCCCGGTGTCGCCCGCGATGACCGCCGTCTGGCGCATCTGCGCGCGCTGGAGAAAAAGGCGCTGTGGCTGTCCACCTGGATGATCCACAATGCCAATCACCTTCAACCCGTCGCGCGACGGGTTGAAGGTGGGCGGGCATCAGGCCTCCAGTGCCTCAATGGTCAGCCTGATGACGGCTTTGTTCTTCGATGTGCTGCGCCCGCAGGATCGGGTCGCCGTGAAGCCCCATGCCAGCCCCGTGTTTCACGCCATCCAGTATCTGATGGGCCGGCAGACGCGGGAGAAGATGGAACGGTTCCGCGCCTTTGGCGGCGCCCAGTCCTATCCATCGCGCACCAAGGATACCGATGACGTGGATTTCTCCACCGGGTCCGTCGGTCTGGGTGTGGCGGTCACGGCCTTTGCCAGCATGGTGCAGGATTATGTGCGCCTGAAGGGCCTGTCGGATCAGCCCGAGGGCCGCATGGTGGCCCTGGTCGGAGATGCGGAGATGGACGAGGGCAATGTCTTCGAGGCCATGCTGGAAGGCTGGAAGCATGATCTGCGCAATGCCTGGTGGATCATTGATTATAACCGGCAGAGCCTGGACAGCGTGGTTTCCGACAAGCTGTGGGAGCCGATCACCGGCATGTTCCGGTCGCTCGACTGGAATGTCGTCATCATGAAATATGGCCGCCTGTTGGAGGCAGCGTTCATGGAGCCGGGTGGTGAGGCGCTGCGCCATTGGATCGACACCTGTCCGAACCAGCTCTATGCGGCACTGTGCTTCAAGGGCGGGGCGTCCTGGCGCGAAGCGCTGGTCCGCGATCTGGGCACGACCAGCGGCATCCGGGGACTGCTGGACAGCCATGATGATGCGATGCTGGCGCGGTTGATGACCAATCTGGCCGGCCATGACCTGCCAACAATCCTGGACACTTTCCACACCGCCGCCAACGGCCCGGATGCCGAGCGACCGGCCTGTTTCGTGGCCTATACGGTCAAGGGAATGGGGCTACCGTTCCAGGGGCACAAGGATAACCATTCCGGCCTGATGAACCTGGAGCAGATGGCCGCCTTCAAGGCGCAGTGCGGTATCAAGGACGGCCAGGAATGGGAACCGTTTGCGGGCCTGGATGTGGATGTGGAGGACCTGAAGCGCTTCTTGGCGCAAGAGGTGCCTTTCACCGCCACCCCGACGCGCCGTCTGTCTGCATGTTTCGTACCGGTTCCGGAACGACTTGATGTTTCGGTAACGGAACGGATGAGTACACAGGAAGGCTTCGGGAAGGTCCTGGCCGAGCTGGCCAAGGGCGACACCGAGTTGGCGTCACGCATCGTCACCACCAGCCCGGATGTCACGGTCTCCACCAACCTGGGCGCCTGGGTCAACCGGCGCGGCCTTTTCGACCGGCATGAACGGCACGATATTTTCAAGGAACAGAAGGTCGTGTCGGCGCAGCGCTGGCAGGGCGATCCGCAGGGCCAACATATTGAACTGGGCATCGCTGAACATAACCTGTTCCTGATGCTGGCGGCCCTAGGCCTCAGCCATGACCTGTTCGGCGCGCGGCTGCTGCCGGTGGGCACGCTTTATGATCCGTTCGTGATGCGCGGGCTGGATGCGTTCAACTATGCGCTTTATCAGGATTCGCGTTTCATGCTGGTGGCGACACCCAGCGGCGTGACCCTGGCACCGGAGGGTGGGGCGCATCAATCCATCGCCACCCCCTTGATCGGCATGGGGTTGCCGAAACTGTCCAGCTTTGAACCCGCCTATGTCGATGAACTGGCGGTCATCATGCGCTGGGGGTTTGAGCATATGCAGAGGCCCGATGGCGGCAGCCTCTATCTGCGCCTGTCCACACGCAGCCTGGAGCAGCCGTCCCGTCCGCTGGACTCCGACGCCGTCATCGATGGCGGCTATTGGCTGCGCCCGCCAATGCCCGATGCCGACCTCACCCTCATCTATATGGGTGCCCTGGCGCCAGAGGCACTGGCCGCGCACGCACAGCTGCTGGAGGATGTACCGGGCGCTGGCCTGCTGGCCGTGACCTCGGCGGACCGGCTGCATCAGGGCTGGATGGCGGCACGGCGTGCACGGCAGGCGGGGCAAGCGGCGGTGGCGCCGGTGGAGCGGCTGCTGTCCACCCTGCCTGCCACGGCGCGTCTCGTTACCATCACCGATGGGCACCCATCCGCGCTTTCCTGGCTGGGCGGGGTGCGGGGGCACAAGGTGGCGGCATTGGGGGTGGAAACCTTTGGTCAGTCTGCCGATCTGCCCGACCTTTACGCAGCCCTGCGCCTGGATGCCGATGCCATCATCGATGCCGCCGCTCGGGTGCTGCTGGAATAGCCGCCCCACCTTTATCGCGGGCACAACTGCCCCGGCAGATTCCGGGCTTGGCGAGCCTTAAACAGCTTGCTATACGGTGCGCTCCCACGGGCGGCCTCATGGTTTGCCCGACGGGCGGGCGTGGCGGAATGGTAGACGCGCTGGATTTAGGTTCCAGTGTCGAAAGACGTGGGGGTTCAAGTCCCTTCGCCCGCACCACGAGTTTTGAGTTTTGACCCGCAACCCACCGCGGAAGCCGGAAATCCGGCCCACCCGCGGGAGCTTCGGTCCCTGTTAATGGCAGAGGGGGCTGGGGCGAACAGACAGAAGACAGGCATTTCGTCCCATGCAGATCACCGAGACCAGCGCTGAAGGCCTCCGCCGCGACTTCAAGGTCGTTATCACGGCCCAGGATATCGAATCGCGGGTGCAGACCCGGCTGACCGAGGTCGGCAAGACCGTGAAGATCCCGGGCTTCCGCCCCGGCAAGGTCCCGATGCCGATCCTGAAGCAGCGCTATGGCCAGTCGGTCATGGGCGAAGTTCTGGAAGCCGCCGTCAATGATGGCGCACAGAAGGCCGTCTCCGATAACAACCTGCGTCCGGCCCTGCAGCCCAAGATCGAAGTGCTGAAGTTCGATCCGGGCCAGGACCTGGAGTTTGCCGTGCAGGTTGAACTGCTCCCCGAGATCGAGCCGGCTGACCTGTCCGCCGTCGAGATCGAGAAGCCGGTTGCCGCCGTCGCCGACGACACCGTGACGGAGGCCCTGGGTCGTCTGTCCAAGGGGCGCCGTACCACCGAGAAGGTCGAGGAAGACCGCGCCGCCGTGACCGGTGATATCCTGCTGATCGATTTCGACGGTTCCGTCGATGGCGAGAAGCGTCCCGGCATGAAGGGCGATGATTATGAGCTGGAGCTGGGCTCCGGTTCCTTCATCCCCGGCTTCGAGGACCAGCTGGTCGGCACCAAGGCCGGCAGCGATGTCAGCGTCAATGTTTCTTTCCCGGCCGAATACCACGCTGCCGAGCTGGCCGGTAAGGCCGCTGTCTTCGAGGTGAAGGTCAAGGAAATCCGCGTCGGTAAGGATGCCGAGCTGAACGACGATCTGGCCAAGACCTTTGGCTTTGACGATCTGGAAGCCCTGAAGGCCGCCATCAAGGAGCGCACCGAAGGCGAATATGGCCAGACCTCGCGTCTGCGTGCCAAGCGCGCCCTGCTGGACAAGCTGGCCGAACTGCACAGCTTCGAGGTTCCGGCCGGCATGGTCGAGATCGAGTTCGAGCAGATCTGGAAGCGTCTGCAGGAAGAACTGGCCCGCGGTGGTGCGGATGCCGAGGACGAAGGCAAGAGCGAGGACGACCTGAAGGCCGAATATCGCGACATTGCTGTCCGGCGCGTACGTCTGGGCTTGCTCCTTTCCGAAATCGGTCGCCGTAACAATATCACTGTCTCGCGCGAGGAGCTGCAGAAGGCCATGTTCGACGAGGTTCGTCGTTATCCGGGCCAGGAGCAGCAGGTGTTCGAGTTCTTCCAGAAGAACCCGCAGGCCGTTGAAAGCCTCCGCGCGCCGATTTACGAGGATAAGGTTGTCGACTTCATCCTCGGAACCGTTAAGGTGAACGAAGTGACCGTGTCGGTTGAAGAGCTGATGCGCGATCCGGACGAGGACGAAGTGGCCGCCGCCTGAGGCAGCCATATAGTACCGCGGGGGCCAATCCAGGACCCCGCGGCTTCTGGTTAGGAGCGAAGCAGGGATCATGATTGAACCGCAGATGAACGCGCTGGTTCCCATGGTGGTCGAGCAGACCAACCGCGGCGAACGGGCATACGACATCTACTCCCGCCTCCTGAAGGAACGGATCATCTTCCTGGTCGGTGGCGTGAACGATGCCGTAGCCAGCTTGGTCTGTGCTCAGCTTCTGTTCCTGGAAGCGGAGAATCCGACCAAGGAAATCTCCTTCTACATCAACTCGCCGGGCGGTTACGTGACGGCCGGGTTGGCGATTTATGACACGATGCAGTATATCCGCTGCCCCGTGGCGACCATCTGCATGGGCCAAGCCTCTTCCATGGGGGCTCTGCTGCTGGCCGGCGGTGGCAAGGGTAAGCGTTTCTCGCTACCCAACAGCCGAATCATGATCCACCAGCCTTCGGGCGGTGCGCAGGGTCAGGCCGCTGATATTGAGATCCAGGCCCAGGAAATCCTGCGCCTGCGTGAAACGCTGAACGAGATTTTCGTGAAGCACACGGGCCAGAGCCTGGATGTCATTGAAAAGGCTGTGGAACGTGACAAGTTCATGAGCCCGGAGGAGGCCAAGGCCTTCGGGATCATCGACGAGGTGATCGCGGGCCGTCCGGGTGGTCTCACCCAGGTGGCGTAAAGCGGAAGCGGTGGCGAACAAGTATATATTGATCCCGCCGCTTTGGGTGTTGTTGAATAGGTGTGTAGAGGGCGTCACTGTCAGCCCTGGGGTTCCGCCTCCCGTCACTGGGATGGATCGGGAACCGGAGAAGGCAAGGACGCCCCCTGAAGCAGGCATCCCGTAGGGGTGTTGGGGCGTATCGGTCGGGGGCCAGCCGGGCCACCTTCCATGCGCCATCCGGTGATGTACGGAGCGCAAATGACCAAGTCGACCGGCGGCGACAGCAAGAATACCCTCTACTGCTCTTTCTGCGGAAAGAGCCAGCATGAGGTGCGCAAGCTCATTGCCGGCCCCACCGTGTTCATCTGCGATGAATGCGTCGAGCTGTGCATGGACATCATCCGCGAGGAAAACAAGACCACGCTGGTGAAGTCCCGCGACGGTGTGCCGTCCCCGCGCGATATCAGCACGGTGCTGGATGATTATGTGATCGGTCAGGAGCATGCCAAGCGCGTGCTGTCCGTTGCCGTCCATAACCATTACAAGCGCCTGGCCCATGGCGCGAAGCATAATGATGTGGAACTGGCCAAGTCGAACATCCTGCTGGTGGGTCCCACCGGTTCGGGTAAGACGCTGCTGGCGCAGACGCTGGCCCGCATCATCGACGTGCCCTTCACCATGGCTGACGCCACGACCCTGACCGAAGCCGGTTATGTGGGCGAGGATGTCGAGAACATTATCCTGAAGCTGCTCCAGGCCGCCGATTACAATGTGGAGCGGGCGCAGCGCGGCATCGTCTATATCGACGAGGTCGACAAGATCAGCCGCAAGTCCGACAACCCGTCCATCACGCGTGACGTGTCGGGTGAGGGCGTGCAGCAGGCCCTGCTGAAGATCATGGAAGGCACGGTTGCGTCTGTGCCGCCGCAGGGTGGCCGCAAGCATCCCCAGCAGGAATTCCTGCAGGTGGACACGACCAATATCCTGTTCATCTGCGGCGGCGCTTTTGCCGGCCTGGAAAAGATCATCGCGGCCCGTGGCAAGGGCACGTCCATCGGTTTTGGCGCCGATGTGCGTGGCCCCGACGAGCGGCGCATGGGCGATGTCCTGCGCGAGGTGGAGCCAGAGGATCTGCTGAAGTTCGGCCTGATCCCCGAGTTCGTTGGCCGCCTGCCGGTTCTGGCTACCCTGCATGATCTGGACGAAGCGGCCCTGATCGAGATTCTGTCAAAGCCGAAGAACGCCCTGGTGAAGCAGTACCAGCGCCTGTTCGAGATGGAGGACGTGAAGCTCACGGTGCATGAGGAGGCCCTGCGTTCCATCTCCCGCAAGGCGATTGAGCGTAAGACCGGTGCCCGTGGCCTGCGGTCCATCATGGAAAGCATTCTGCTTGATCCGATGTATGACCTGCCCGGCCTGACGGGTGTGGAGGAGATCGTGGTCAATAAGGAAGTGGTGGAGGGCCGTGCCAAGCCGCTCTACATCTATTCTGACCGCGCCAATCAGGCGGCACCCGGCGCCTGATCCCTGTCTGGCTTTCAGTAAGAAAGGGCGGTCCCGCTTCGGGCCGCCCTTTTTGATTCTACCGCCTGTTTCCACCGTACGGGGATTCATGCACCTCCACTGTTCGAACTTCCAAATTGCCCGTGCGGCTTTGCACTGAAATAGTGCCACATAGGATAAGCGGGCTGACGGGTCCCGGAACGATGGCAAGGGAGTGAGGCAATGGACATCAAGGGCGTTTCCGCGATCATCAGCGGCGGTGGTTCCGGTCTGGGGGCCGCAACGGCACGCGCGTTGGCGGCAGGCGGGGCCAAGGTGGCGCTATTGGATGTCAATCTGGATGCGGCGAATGCCGTTGCGGCAGAGATTGGCGGCATCGCGGTGAAGTGCGATGTCACCAGCGGTGACAGCGCCCAGGCGGCCATCGCCGCCGCCGCCGCTGCCCATGGCCCGGCCCGCATTGCCGTCAATTGCGCGGGCATCGCCCCGCCGGCGAAGATCGTGGGCCGCGATGGTCCGCATGACCTGGACCTGTTCCGCAAGGTGATCGAGGTCAACCTGATCGGCACCTTCAACATGCTGCGTCTGGCCGCCGCCGGCATGCAGGGGCTGGAGCCGGTGACCGCCGATGGTGAGCGTGGGGTGATCATCAACACAGCCTCTGTCGCGGCCTTTGATGGCCAGATCGGGCAGGCCGCCTATGGCGCGTCGAAAGGGGGCGTGCATGCGCTGACCCTGCCGGCGGCCCGTGAACTGGCCCGCAGCGGCATCCGTGTGGTCACCATTGCGCCGGGCATCTTCCTGACGCCGATGATGCTGGGCCTTCCGCAGGACGCGCAGGACAGCCTGGGCAAACAGGTGCCATTTCCGTCCCGTCTGGGTAAGCCGGAAGAATATGCCTCTCTGGCCCTGCATATCGTGGCCAACAGCATGATCAATGGTGAGACGATCCGTCTGGATGGTGCCATCCGCATGGCGCCGAAGTAACGGTTTCCCGCAAGTATCGAAGCTCAAGAAGGGCGCCCCCAGGTGGGTTGCCCTTTTTTTCTGATCACATTCGGCATTGGCGCCGTTGCCGGCATGATTCGCGAAATCTGATCATCGTGCCGACAACCCGGCCACCCAGGCTGGATCGGTGCATACGCACGGGTGCCGTGGACCGGCAGACCGCAGGCCGTATCTTGTTGCAAAGACGTAATAAAATCATGATTCTTAATAATGTTACTCGATTGATATGAGTAGTCCGTTAGTCGTATATGTCGAGGTTTGATAATGTTACTGAATTGTATCAAATTGTATCAGAATCAATACAAAGTTTCGTCCATAAGATTACATATTAATATATGTTAATGTTTCCGTAAGAAACATAAATTATCCATAAAAGATACTTCAGATCATGAAGAGTTTTATTTTTGGTATTAATAAATATTAATCATTCTCCATCAAGTTAAGTTGCTTATGTGCAACATCAGAATCACAAATTAGTTACACGGGGGCTGGGCTATTGCGCTGTCGCATCCGTGCGTCATTTTCCAAATTCCATTGGGTCTATGCCGATAGATATAAGACGGCAGGCCCCAGCAATCCGGAGAGGGATTAACGATGAAGATGGTTCAGGGGCGTTCGTCGCGCCGTTTCCAGCGGGGCCTGCTGTTGGGTGCCGCCATTGGTCTGGCCGCGACCGGTGTGGCCGGCGCGCAGGAATTGCAGCTTGAGGAAATCGTGGTGACCGGTTCGCGCATTGCGCGTCCGGAGCTGACCAGCTCCAGCCCCGTTACGGTCGTCGATGCCGCCGCGTTTGAGCAGGCCGGCGCCGCCACCGTTGACAGCGTGCTGAACGAACTGCCGCAGATCATCCCGGCGCTGGGTGCCTTCTCCAACAATGGCGGTAATGGTTCGGCCACCGTCGACCTGCGCGGTATCGGTTCGGCCCGCACCCTGGTGCTGGTCAATGGCCGCCGCTACATCCCCACCAACGGCACCGGCACCGTCGACCTGAACAACGTCCCGGCGTCGTTGATCAAGCAGGTGCAGGTTCTGACGGGCGGCGCGTCGGCCGTGTACGGTTCGGACGCCATCTCCGGCGTCGTCAACTTCATCCTCCAGGATGACTTCAAGGGCGCCAAGGCCAGCGCGCGCTACGGCATCACCAAGGAAGGTGACGGCAAGGAGCGCAACATCAACCTGACCATCGGCACCGGTTCCGATGACGGCAAGTCCAACCTGACCCTGTTCGCCGAATATAATAAGCGTGACGAGGTGATGGCCGGCGATCGCGACTACTCCAAGCAGGCGATTACCGAAGGTGTCGTTGACGGCAAGCCGACGATCCTGTTCAGCGGCTCCTCCACCGCCCCCGGTGCCCGTCTGGCCCGTGGCACCACGGTGCTGACCTGGGACGCCAACGGCGTGCCGCGTAATTTCAACAGCACCCGTACCACCAGCAGCGCCGGCGACCTGTATAACTTCTCGCCCGTGAACTATCTGCGCGTCCCGCAGGAGCGCCTGTCGCTCTTCGCGCTGGGCAATCATGAGTTCAACGAGAACTTCAAGATTTACGAAGAGTTCAACTTCGTTACCAACCGCGTGCCGCTGCAGCTGGCCGAAACCCCGGCCGTGATCCCGCAGCCCCGTCCCGGCGTGCCGCCCATCCGCATCAACCTGACCAACCCGCTGCTGACGGCCCAGACGGTTGCCCAGCTGCGCGCCCTGTACCCGGCGTCCGCTGATCCGACCTTCGTGGCACCGGCTGGCTTCACCGCTAACGATTATGCCTCGATCACCACGGCCAACGCCCTGTCCCGCCGTATGACGGAACTGGGTGCCCGCCAGCAGGACAATAACCAGAACGCCTTCAACAGCACGACCGGTGTCAAGGGCGACCTGATCGGCGGCTTCACTTACGACACCTACTTCACGTTCGGCCGCGTCACCCGTGACGTCATCGTCCGTAACGACGTGTCTTCTGCTCGTCTGCGTCAGGCCCTGAACGCCACGCGCGATGCTGCAGGCAAGGCGATCTGTGTGGATGCCACGGCCCGCGCCCAGGGTTGCGTGCCCATCGATATCTTTGGTCCGGGCCGCATCAGCAAAGAAGCCGCTGCTTACGTCCGTACCGACACTAACCGCGTCCAGGAGTTCGAGCAGCAGGTCTGGAACGGCGCCATCAGTGGCAATCTGTTTGAACTGCCCGCTGGTGACGTCGGCGTCGCGTTCGGTGGCGAATGGCGCAAGAACAAGTATTTCGACCGCGTGGATGACAGCATCCGCACGGGCGATATCCTGGGCTTCAACCCCGCCCTGTCCTCGTCGGGTTCGTTCGATGTCTGGGAAGGCTTTGCCGAAACCTACATCCCGCTGGTGACCGATCAGCCGTTCTTTGAGAACCTGTCGGCTGAAGCGGCCATTCGTTACTCCGACTATTCGTCGGTCGGTTCCGTCCAGACCTGGAAGGCCGGCATGGAATGGTCGCCGGTCAAGGATGTGGGCTTCCGTGGTCAGTTCCAGTCGGCCATTCGTGCGCCGAACGTGCTGGAACTGTATCAGGGCGGTGCCGTCGGCTTCCCGACCCTGAACTCCACTGTCGACCCCTGCCTGCTGTCCACCTCGACCGGCTATGACGCCGCCTTCTGCCGCAGCCAGGGTGTGCCGGCGGCCAGCGTCGGTACGACGGCCTTCAACAATGCCCGTCCCACGCAGTTCCAGCAGCTGAGCCAGGGTGCTGCCGTTGCCGGCTTCAACCTGACCGAGGAACAGTCCAAGACCTGGACCATCGGTGCGGTGCTGACGCCGACCTTCCTGCCGGAATTCACGGCCACAGTTGACTGGTGGCAGATCAAGCTGGATGACGCCATCGGCGGGTTCGGTGGTGGCGCGGCGGGCGTGGTCCGCGACTGCTTCACCAACAAGAACCTGCAGAGCGCGACCTGCCAGGCCATTACCCGTACCGGTGACGGTTATCTGGCCATCGTCCAGGTCCCGACCGTCAACAATGCTGGCCTGAAGACCTCTGGTGTGGATCTGGGCTTCACCTGGCGTCAGGATCTGCCGGAAAGCCTGGCGATCGACGGCGACGGCCAGTTCCGTGTCAAGACGGACGTGTCCTGGCGTGACAAGTTCGATGTGCAGCCGGCTGTCAACGGCACCATCTACAAGTGTGCCGGTTATGGTGGCTCCAACATCTGCGGTGAGCCGGTTCCGGAGTGGAAGGCCACGACGACCTTCACCTACCAGAGCGGCCCGGTTACGGCGTCGGTGCAGTGGAACTATATCGGTTCCTGGAAGAACGACGCCATCCTGTTCGGTACCAACCCGACCACGCTGGTCTATCCGAAGGTCGGTTCTTACAACCTGTTCGATCTGTCCGGTTCGTATGAGGTTGTCGAGGGTGTTGCCGTGTCGGCCGGTGTCACCAACCTGTTCGACAAGCAGCCGCCGATGCTGCCCGACACGATGATCGGTTCCCAGCAGAACAGCTTTACCAACACGTATGACGCGTTGGGGCAGCGGTTCTTCATTTCGACCTCGGTCAAGTTCTGATCCCGGTCGTCATCTCTGCTTCATCACTCACGGCGGGTCCCTTAGGGCCCGCCGTTTTTCTTTTGGCAGTGATGGTGCCATTGGCTGTAACAAATGAAATATACAGCAGTGTTCTGCCCAAAAAAATTTTGATGGTTAAAGAGAAGTGAAGTGATATTTGTTTGTTTTATTTGATCCTTGTTTTTTCGTTGCCAAGGTTTTTGCAAAATTGAAATCAATAGTGTTAAATATAACACGACCACTTGATTTGGATTCTGCGTCGGCGATTATTGTTTGATCATCATGCTTCTGCGATGTCTCAATCGCGGCCTTACCACGCCCTCGCCATAGAAGAACCGGCGGGCGCAATCGGAGAGGCATGCAATGACAAAGACGGACAGCAAGACCATACGCGCATTACGCGGACTTCTGATGCTGGGGGCGGCGGTCGGAATGACGGGCACCGCCATGGCCCAGGACCAACTTGAAGAGATCGTCGTTACCGGTTCACGCATTGCGCGTACCAATCTGAATTCCACGGTGCCGTTAAACGTGGTGGGCGAGACGGAAATCCGCTTCGCTGGTTTCACCAATCTGGCCGATGCCGTCTCCGCCGCGCCGCAGTTGGCGCCGGCCCTGAACGGCCAGTCTTCGGGTGGCTTCCTGTTTGTCGGCGGGCAGAGCCGCGTCGATCTGCGCGGCCTGGGTACCAACCGCACGCTGGTGCTGGTCGATGGCAAGCGCCATATCACGGGCGCGCTCGACAGCTCCGCCGTCGATCTGAATACCATCCCGACCAGCATGGTGCAGCGTACGGAAATCATCACCGGCGGCGCGTCTGCCGTGTACGGTTCCGAGGCCGTGGCCGGTGTGGTCAACGTCCTGCTGCGCAAGGATTTCCAGGGCGTGGAAGTCGACAGCTCCTATGGCATCACCGAATATGGTGACGGGCAGGAGATGCAGCACAGCGCGGTATTCGGCGCGAAGTTCGACGAGGGCAAGGGCTACATCCTGGCCGGCGTGGAATATACCAAGGTTGACGGCGTTCTGGCCGATGATCGTAAGTGGGCCAGCCCCGGCATCACCTTCAATACGCTGGTAACGCCAAACACGTCGATCCAGAATCCGAAGAGCCGTACGGGCCGTGGCGGCGTGTTCCGCACGCTGGTTGCCAATCCCGGCGCCGGCCCGCTGGCCGCCAACGCCCAGGCCGGTGTGTCGATTGATTTCGAGACGCGGTCAGTCCAGGGTCTGAACGCCAACTGTCTGGCCCCGCGCAATAATCCGACGGCGGCTACCCCGCTCTGCGATGATCCGTCGCTGGATTATACGTCGATCTACACGACGCTGCAGGGTGAGAGCGAGCGTCTGCTGGGCCGTGCCTATGGGTCGTACCAGATTAGCGATTACGTGAAGATGACGGCGGAGATCGGCGCTGCCAGCGTCGACAGCTCCAACCCGCGCGCCCAGCCGGCCTTCACGGGCACGGCCTCGTTCCGTCACAATGTTCGTCGTGACAATGCCTTCTTGGCCGGGACCAGCGCCAATGCCGTCGAACTGCGTCGCATCTTCGACGCCAATGGCCTGACGGCGCCGACCGCGTCGGCGGAGCTGTATCGCTTCACGGAAGAATTCGGTCAGCGCGTGATCGAGCAGCAGCGCGATATGATCCGCACCGTGATCGGTTTCGAAGGCGATTTCGAGGCGGGCGACCGTACCGTCAAGTGGGACACCTACTACCAGTACGGCCAGTTGGACGGTAAGTCGCTGAACCGTGGCCAGTTCAACAAGGACCGCTATACCCGTCAGCTGGATTCGGTGATCGATCCTGCCACGGGCCGTCCGATCTGCCGCGATCTGCTGTCCACCGACGCCGGTGTTCGCGCCGCTGCCGCCGGGTGTATCCCGTTCGACTGGCTGAACGGCCCCAGCCAGGCCGCTATCGATTATTCCAAGGCGACCTCCGTCACCATCGGTCAGGCCAGCCAGCAGGTGGCCGCGTTCAACGTGACCACCGACCTGTTCGACCTGCCGGCGGGCCCGCTGGGCATCGCCGTCGGTGCCGAATATCGCGAGGAGAAGTCGGATCAGGAAACTGACAGCGCCACCGCTCAGGGTCTGCTGTTCACCAACGCCATTCCGCGCCGCAAGGGTTCGTATGACGTTGCTGAATATTACGCTGAGGCGCTGGTCCCGCTGCTGTCTGATATGTTCCTGGCCAAGGAACTGACCCTGGATGGTGCCTATCGCTGGGCCGATTACAGCACGGTCGGCGGTGTCAGCCAGTGGAAGGTGGGGCTGGATTACACCCCCATTGATGATATCCGTTTCCGTGGCACCTATTCGGAATCGGTGCGCGCCCCGAACATCATCGAACTGTACGCCCCGACGGGTGAGAATTTCACGGGCACGCAGCAGGACCCCTGCGACCGTTCGCGTGTCGCCACGCTGACCGGTGAGGCCCGGAATATCCGCGTCGCCAACTGCACGCGCGATATTCCCGGCTATAACGCGGCGACCTTCGACAGCAATATCGGCACGGGTCGTTCCTCCCTGCGCCTGTTGCAGGGTGGTAACGTCAACCTGAATGAGGAAACGGCAGAGACCTTTACGATCGGTACGGTTATTCAGCCGACCTTCCTGGATGGTTTCTCGGCCACCGTCGATTACTACGACATCAACATTAAGGACGCGATCAACCTGCCCGCCCTGTCGGGCGTGTTCCAGGCCTGCTATGACACGGCGGGCGGGAGCCCGCTTTGCCAACTGATCGTGCGTGACCAGACCGGTGCGCGGACCAATGTTGTTGGCGGTGTCGACAGTGTCAGCCTGACCCAGTCCAACATTGCCAGCTTCAAGAACCGTGGCATCGATTTCTCGGTCGCCTATGGTTTCGATCTGAAGGACATGCTGGACGCGGCCAAGGATGACAGCCGTATCGACCTGAGCCTGCAGGGTACGCACCTGTTGCAGTATGATTTCGTCTCCCAGGCAGGGCAGGCACCCCGCAAGTTCGCGGGTACTGCCGGCACCCCGTCCTGGAAGCTGTCGGGTACAGCCAGCTATTCCGACGATGTCTTCACCTTCGCCTGGACGACCCGGTTTGAAGATAATCAGGTGGCAGACGAAACCCTGCTGCCGATTGCCGATGGCCAGCCGCTGCCGCGTATCCCGTTCTACACGGGTGACGTCTGGTACCATGATGTCCGCGTGCTTTATAAGGTCACGCAGGATCTGGTGCTGCGCGCCGGTGTGCAGAACGTAATGAATGACCGTCCGCCGAACCACCCGACAGTCTATCAGGGTACGGGCAACGCCACGTCCGGTAACTGGGACAACCGTGGCCGGTTCTTCTATGCCGGTGTGAATGTGAAGTTCTAAGTTCGGGGCAGGGGGCGGCTCCGCGTCGCCCCTAGCTCCTGCGCTTCGGGCCGCGACCTTCAGGGGCGCGGCCTTTTTTTACGCAACAATGCCGCGCAGGATCAGGTCGCGGTGCAGGGTGGCCAGCTGTTCGGCAGATTTGCGGCCCGTCGGCTGATACCAGGAACAGATGCCGGTCAGCATGGACAGGATGGCATAGGCCGCGATGGTCGGCTCATCCACGCGCAATGACCCATCCGCGCGCCCCTGGCGCAGGATGTCGATCAGCACGCCTTCATACTGCTTGCGCAGGCCCACGATCACCGAATGGTTGGGGGCTTCCAGGCTACGCAATTCCGAATTGGCGATGAACACCTGTTCCCGCCGGGTGATATGATACCCGACATGGAAGGCGATGAAGGCTTCAAGCTGCGCCAGGGGTGCGGCATCGGCCGGCACGGCCTGCTCCACCTCCGCCAACAGGGTGGTCATATGGTCATGGACCAGATCGAACAGGATGTCCTGCTTGTTGCGGACATGATTGTAGAGCGACCCCGGCTGGATACCGACAGCGTCGGCCAGCTGGCGCAGCGTGATCGCCTCATAGCCCTTGCGATAGATCAGGGTCAGCGCCGCCTTGCGGATCGCTTCCATGGTTTTCGGCCCATGGCTGCCGGCGGTACGGGCCATCAACGGCCTCTCTTCATTGACAGAATCATCTCTGCCGCAAACTGCGGTGGGGAAGGGGGTGCCGTCAACCGGAATTCACGCATGCATCCGGCGGCAAGGCCCGCAGGAATCCTTGTTGAAATCGCCAATAAAAAAACGTATGACCGTTTCTATAAGCGCCCCTGATCTGGGCTGACAATCAAGAGAGGATGCCCCGCAAATGCTGCGCAACAGCCTGCCCATGTTCGATTTCGGCCTTGGCGAGACGGCGGACGCGCTGCGCGATGCCGTGGCGTCCTTCTCGGCGGATGAGATTGCGCCGCGCGCGGCGGAGATCGACCGCACCGACCAGTTCCCCATGGACCTGTGGAAGAAGATGGGTGATCTGGGCGTGTTGGGCGTGACGGCGGAAGAGGAATATGGCGGCGCCGGCATGGGCTATGTCGAGCATATGGTGGCGATGGAGGAAATCTCCCGCGCGTCTGCTTCTGTTGGCCTGTCCTATGGCGCGCACTCCAACCTCTGCGTCAACCAAATCCGCCTGAACGGTAACGCCGATCAGAAGGGCCGTTACCTGCCCAAGCTGATCAGCGGCGATTTCGTGGGCGCCCTGGCGATGAGCGAGCCGGGGGCCGGATCGGACGTGGTCTCCATGCGTCTGCGCGCCGACAAAAAGGGTGACCGCTACGTCCTGAACGGCACCAAGATGTGGATCACCAACGGGCCGGATGCCGATGTCCTGGTGGTCTATGCCAAGACCGATCCCGATGCCGGCCCGCGCGGCATCACCGCGTTCCTGGTGGAAAAGGGCTTCAAGGGTTTCTCTGTGGCGCAGAAGCTGGACAAGCTGGGCATGCGCGGCAGCCACACGGGCGAACTGGTGTTCGAGGATTGTGAAATCCCGGAAGAAAATGTGCTGGGTCGCCATAATGGCGGCGTCGGTGTGCTGATGTCCGGCCTGGACTATGAGCGCGCGGTGCTGGCTGCCGGCCCGCTGGGTATCATGCAGGCCTGCATGGATGTGGTTGTGCCCTACATCCATGAACGCAAGCAGTTCGGGCAGTCGATCGGTGAGTTCCAGCTGATCCAGGGCAAGGTCGCCGACATGTATGTCGCGCTGAATTCCTGCCGCGCCTATGTCTATGCCGTGGGGCGTGCGGCCGATGCCAAGCGCATTACCCGCAAGGATGCCGCGGGCGCCATCCTGCTGGCCGCCGAGAAGGCGACGCAACTGGCGCTGGACGCCATCCAGATCCTTGGCGGCAACGGCTATATCAACGAGTACCCGACGGGCCGGCTGCTGCGCGATGCCAAGCTGTATGAGATCGGCGCCGGCACCAGCGAAATCCGCCGCATGCTGATCGGGCGCGAACTGTTCAAGGAAACGGCGTAAGCGCGTTCTTGCTCGTCTCCTCTCCCTGTCGTCATCCCGGCGGAAGCCGGGACCCAGGGGTCCCAGGCACCACCATTTCCCCTTGCCATGAGCGACGCTGCCGAAAGGTCGGGCGCTTGGCCCCTGGGTCCCGGCTTGCGCCGGGATGACGGGAATGGGGGGAGAAACGATCGAGGCACCGATGCCCGTCCTTACCACCAATATCGATCCGCGCAGCACGGCCTTCGCCGAGAACGTGGCCTCCATGAAGGCGCAGGTGGAAGACCTGCGCGCCACCATCGGGCGGATCAGCCAGGGGGGCGGGGAGAAGGCCATGGCCAAGCATCTGGCCCGTGGCAAACTGTCCCCCCGCGACCGTGTGCGTACCCTGCTGGACCCCGGCACGCCCTTCCTGGAATTCAGCCAGTTGGCGGCCTATCAGGTCTATGCCGATGACGTGCCCGCCGCCGGCATTATCACCGGTATCGGCCGCGTTAATGGCCAGGAATGCGTGGTCGTCGCCAATGACGCCACGGTCAAGGGCGGCACCTATTATCCACTGACCGTGAAGAAGCATCTGCGCGCACAGGATATCGCGCGGGAGAACAACCTGCCCTGCGTCTATCTGGTCGATAGCGGCGGGGCCAACCTGCCCAACCAGGACGAGGTGTTTCCCGACCGCGACCATTTTGGCCGCATTTTCTATAACCAAGCCACCCTTTCGGCCAATGGCGTGCCGCAGATCGCTGTCGTCATGGGCTCCTGCACGGCTGGCGGCGCCTATGTGCCCGCCATGGCGGATGAAAGCATCATCGTCAAGAACCAGGGCACCATCTTCCTGGGCGGCCCGCCCTTGGTGAAGGCGGCGACGGGGGAGGTTGTGTCGGCGGAGGATCTGGGCGGCGGTGATGTGCATACCCGTATCTCCGGCGTGGCCGACCATCTGGCCACCGATGACGGGCATGCCCTGGGCATCGCGCGCCGCATCGTCGGCAACCTGAACCGGGTGAAGACCCCGGAGGTCGATATCAAGCCGGTGCGCGAGCCGCTATACAGCGCCGACGACATTTACGGCATCATCCCTACCGACACGCGCAAGCCCTATGACGTGCGGGAGATCATCGCCCGCATCGTCGATGGCTCCGAACTGGATGAATTCAAGGCCAATTACGGCACGACCCTGGTCTGCGGCTTTGCCCGCCTGTGGGGCATGCCCGTCGGCATCATCGCCAATAACGGCATCCTGTTCAGCGAAAGTGCGGTCAAGGGCGCGCATTTCATCGAACTGTGCTGCCAGCGCAAGATCCCGCTGCTGTTCTTGCAGAACATCACCGGCTTCATGGTGGGCCGGAAGTATGAGAATGCGGGCATCGCCAAGGACGGGGCCAAGCTGGTGACGGCGGTGGCCTGTGCCAATGTGCCCAAGATCACCTTGATCATCGGCGGCAGCTTCGGGGCCGGCAATTACGGCATGTGCGGTCGCGCCTACAGCCCGCGCTTCCTGTACATGTGGCCGAACGCCCGCATTTCCGTGATGGGTGGGGAACAGGCGGCCACCGTGCTGGCCACCGTCCGCCGTGACGGGCTGGAAGCTGCAGGCAAGGAATGGAG